>NZ_JACJFD010000060.1:0-2063 GCF_014164415.1 Pseudoalteromonas sp. SG43-1
CGGTCATCTTTTTATATCAAATGCATTTAAGATTTCCTGACTTGAATTAACTGTTGTATTGTAAATAGTAATTTTGCTTCTGTATAAGGAGCGATATAAGTATCGTGAGATAAGGTTTACTTAGCTACTTTTTGTTAATGTAAATAAGGTAATAATTAATTTTTAAGGTTGAAGTAATGGAATATAACAATCTATCCAAGCTTGTAAAAAAAGTTCTCAAAACAGATCAAAGTGGTAATACAACAATGCCCTCAAGACGCGAAATGACAAGCAAAATTTTTGCGTTTATTATGCTTATTCCTGGAATTACTAGCATTGTGATGACAGTAACAAGCGAAGGAGGGGAAAGTATTTTCTTCGCTATTTCTGCAAGCTTCTTTTTAAGTATATCAATATTGCTTTTTGGTCGAAAGAGCCGCTTAGAGTTTAACGGGACAGAAAAACAGCTTAATTTAAAAACCGCATTATGGGGTTACTTTCAAAGAAGTAAAATTGTTGTACCGTTTGATACACTATCATTTGAATTAAGTAGTATAGGCGCGCAAGGCCCTTATCAAATTAAGTTTGTTGATCAGTTATATGAATTTAAACAGTATACAGATGCTAAGATGTTCATTTCGTTTTTATATACGAAATATAATACTACTGCAGTTGAAACCATATCGGATTGGCCTAATAAAACACCGATAAGGTTTGCTCAAAGTGAATTATATAACTCACCTCAAGTTACTCATGATACTAAAAAAGCTAATTCAAACTCTCACCTGGAAGATGAAGATTTTAATAGTGAAGATCTTGTTTTCATTGAAATATGGGATCTCAAATCGCTAATAAAACTATCCCTGCCATTTTTTGTTTTTACAGCCATTGCCGGCTTAGTTAAATACGGAGTGCTGTAATGTATTTTAAAGAACTATCTAGTGAGCTAGCTATTTATCGACAACCGAGGTTAACTAGATTATTGCTAGTTTTGTTGTGTGGTTTCTTTTTATTTATCGGGCTAATTAATGTGTTTAATTCTGATGAAGCAAAATCATTACCGATATGGGTATCTGGGTTTATATGCTGGCTAGGGTGGAGTGGTTCGTTTGGTGGCTATGTATGTCGTTTTGATCTCGCAAAACAAACCTTGGAATTAAAGTCGAGTAGTTTATATACTATTTTTAAACGTGTTTATAAATTATCAGATATTAAAGGTTTTAAAGCTATACCTAGAAAAGGCTACACACATGACTATAGATTATATGCAGTGTTAACTGATAATACTCATATTGCTTTCGCAAACTACAAAGGACGAGGGTTTGCAGTTAAGGAGTGTATAAAAATGGCTGAATTTGTCAGTAAGCCTTATCAAATCAATATTGATACAGCTTCATTATGATTTTCTTAGAACAAAGTAGCGTGGATTAACATTTTTTTAGAAACCAATGCCAGACGCTTACTTCAGGTCTGGCATTGGTTCAAACTTAAGCATCGATCTGTTCTGATACTTCTAACGCATCATCAACTTCTATTCCCAAGTACCTGACAGTGCTTTCTAGTTTTCTATGGCCAAGTAGAAGCTGACAGGCTCTTAAATTTTTAGTTTTTTTGTAAATTAGTGATGGTTTAGTACGTCTCATAGAATGAGTGCCATATTGAGTCTTATCTAACCCAATTGAAGTGACCCAAGAATCAACTATACGTCCATATTGACGGGTTGAAAGGTGTTCTGAGGAATGAATTCGTGACTTAAACAAGTAATCATAAGAGTTGAGAGTAAATTGCTCTATGAGCGCCACAATTGATTTCCTTGTATTCCCAGTAATTTCAAATTGGACGGGCATACCAGTCTTTTTTTGAACGACTATTGCCCTTGATTGAATTGTTTTACCATGTGCGATGTCGTTAACTTTTAGTGAAACTAAATCACACCCTCTTAGTTTGCTATCTATGGCTAGGTTAAATAGTGCTAGATCTCTTATTTTATGAAAAAGTTCTAGTCGTATTCGGATAGCCCATATTTGCTGTAATTTCAGAGGTAACTTTTGTCCTACAAGCTTATTTTTATTCCAAGGCTCTTT
>NZ_JACJFD010000061.1:0-1864 GCF_014164415.1 Pseudoalteromonas sp. SG43-1
GGGTCTTTGTTTTGTGACAGTTTAACTTCGCCAGAAGTTAATATTGAATACTAAAGTAGATACCAATCAATCAACGTAAAACGTTAATCAAATGGCACTGAATGGTACTGCTACCATTCTTTTTTTACTTTTGAAAACTCTTGATAAATACAATGTATCTATCAGAATTTTATTATCAGCTTTTCCAAATTTTTAAAGAGCATATTAATTAGTTATTCCGAAGAATAAGCACTAATTAACAATCATCTGTGTGGACACTACGAACAAATAAGTTCTAAATCGTATAAGGAGGTGATCCAGCCCCAGGTTCCCCTAGGGCTACCTTGTTACGACTTCACCCCAGTCATGAATCACTCCGTGGTAAACGTCCTCCCGAGGGTTAGACTATCTACTTCTGGAGCAACCCACTCCCATGGTGTGACGGGCGGTGTGTACAAGGCCCGGGAACGTATTCACCGCGTCATTCTGATACGCGATTACTAGCGATTCCGACTTCATGGAGTCGAGTTGCAGACTCCAATCCGGACTACGACGCACTTTAAGTGATTCGCTTACTCTCGCGAGTTCGCAGCACTCTGTATGCGCCATTGTAGCACGTGTGTAGCCCTACACGTAAGGGCCATGATGACTTGACGTCGTCCCCACCTTCCTCCGGTTTATCACCGGCAGTCTCCTTAGAGTTCTCAGCATTACCTGCTAGCAACTAAGGATAGGGGTTGCGCTCGTTGCGGGACTTAACCCAACATCTCACAACACGAGCTGACGACAGCCATGCAGCACCTGTATCAGAGTTCCCGAAGGCACCAAACCATCTCTGGTAAGTTCTCTGTATGTCAAGTGTAGGTAAGGTTCTTCGCGTTGCATCGAATTAAACCACATGCTCCACCGCTTGTGCGGGCCCCCGTCAATTCATTTGAGTTTTAACCTTGCGGCCGTACTCCCCAGGCGGTCTACTTAATGCGTTAGCTTTGAAAAACAGAACCGAGGCTCCGAGCTTCTAGTAGACATCGTTTACGGCGTGGACTACCGGGGTATCTAATCCCGTTTGCTCCCCACGCTTTCGTACATGAGCGTCAGTGTTGACCCAGGTGGCTGCCTTCGCCATCGGTATTCCTTCAGATCTCTACGCATTTCACCGCTACACCTGAAATTCTACCACCCTCTATCACACTCTAGTTTGCCAGTTCGAAATGCAGTTCCCAGGTTGAGCCCGGGGCTTTCACATCTCGCTTAACAAACCGCCTGCGTACGCTTTACGCCCAGTAATTCCGATTAACGCTCGCACCCTCCGTATTACCGCGGCTGCTGGCACGGAGTTAGCCGGTGCTTCTTCTGTCAGTAACGTCACAGCTAGCAGGTATTAAC
The DNA here is from genome assembly GCF_014164415.1 of Pseudoalteromonas sp. SG43-1. Taxonomy (NCBI): domain Bacteria; kingdom Pseudomonadati; phylum Pseudomonadota; class Gammaproteobacteria; order Alteromonadales; family Pseudoalteromonadaceae; genus Pseudoalteromonas; species Pseudoalteromonas sp. SG43-1. The sequence continues at coordinate 1,366 of NZ_JACJFD010000061.1, forward strand.
TACTAACCTTTCCTCCTGACTGAAAGTGCTTTACAACCCGAAGGCCTTCTTCACACACGCGGCATGGCTGCATCAGGCTTGCGCCCATTGTGCAATATTCCCCACTGCTGCCTCCCGTAGGAGTCTGGGCCGTGTCTCAGTCCCAGTGTGGCTGATCATCCTCTCAAACCAGCTAGGGATCGTCGCCTTGGTGAGCCATTACCTCACCAACTAGCTAATCCCACTTGGGCCAATCTAAAGGCGAGAGCCGAAGCCCCCTTTGGTCCGTAGACATTATGCGGTATTAGCAGTCGTTTCCAACTGTTGTCCCCCACCTCAAGGCATGTTCCCAAGCATTACTCACCCGTCCGCCGCTCGTCAGCAAAGTAGCAAGCTACTTTCTGTTACCGCTCGACTTGCATGTGTTAGGCCTGCCGCCAGCGTTCAATCTGAGCCATGATCAAACTCTTCAATTAAAAAGTTTTATGTCTTTCGACAGCTCAATGAATTCTGAATTTTT
>NZ_JACJFD010000062.1:0-1755 GCF_014164415.1 Pseudoalteromonas sp. SG43-1
GGTTATCCCATATTTGGAGGTAAGTAATGAATACACTCATTGAACAAGTCAAAACTGAAATAGCCTATCTTGGTTATTCACAAAGTACCTGTAAAAGCTACTGCGAGCATTTGCTTAAACTCAGCCATTATTTTAATAAACCACTCGATTTAATTACTGATGATGAGCTGAATATCTTTTTTAAAGATCCCGCTATTCGCAAGCTCTCCAGAGCGAGTCAAAAAATACAAATAAACAGCATTTGGTTTCTGTTTAAGAATATTTTACATCGCCCACTGAACTTAGACATAGCCTTGCCTAAAGCAAAACCTCGGGCACCTACTTATTTATCGCGTGATGATCTTCGACGACTTATAGAAAGTTGCACGGATATGCGCTTAAAAACATTGATAGTGGTGTGTTATGGATGTGGTTTGCGTATTGGCGAACTGCTGCGCATCAAAGTGCAAGACATCGATGGACAGCGTAAAACCATTTTAATTGAACATGGTAAAGGAGATAAGTCACGCTATGTTGTTGTATCAGATAGCGTGCTAAATCAATTACGTTGCTATTGGAAAATGTATCACCCAACGGGCTGGATGTTTTATTCACGATGGTTAATGGATAAACCCATGTCACCCTCAAGCTTCAGAAAGGCATTGAAAAAACATGCACAAATGTGTGGTTTAAAGCACTGTAATCCACATGTATTACGCCATGCTTATGCAACACATCAACTTGAGTTAGGGATGCCGCTTCATCAACTTCAACATCAGCTTGGTCACAGTGACATTAGAACCACGCAAAGTTACTTACACTGGTTACCTGAATTAGGGCATGGTGGTATTGATTTACTCGCAAGTTGGGGAAACCAATGAGCGGCTTGCATCTCGCTGATATTTTAAATTCTGGCCTTGGGAATTATCGGCAGCACCACATAATGAGTTATCAGCAGTTACGAGTCTGCCAACACCTTCAATCATGCAGAACGGGACAGCTCGGTTATCAAGCATGGCAATGTGATAACTGTAGTGAAGTACAACAAATTGGATGTAGCTGTCGAGATCGGCATTGCCCACGTTGCCAAGGTATGGCAATGGCTAAATGGGTGCAAAGACAACAAGAGGATTTATTATCGTGTCGCTATTTCCACCTTGTTTTTACGCTCCCCCATGAGTTGAATATCATTGCGCACTATAACCCAAACGCGTTGTACCAGTGTTTATTTAAAGCCGCATGGCAAACGCTGTGTAAATTTGCGAAACGAAAGAGGCATGGTCAGCTAGGCATGACAAGCGTACTGCATACGTGGGGGCAGAACTTAAGTCAGCATATTCACCTGCATTGCTTGATACCCGCAGGCGCGCTTGATAAAGCGCACTGGCATGAAATAGAAAAAGGCTATTTATACCCCGTTAAAGCATTATCAACAGTGTTTAGAGGGAAAATGCTCGCGGCGCTCAATGAATGCGATAGTTCATTCGCGAAGGTAAGCACACCAACCAAATGGTGTGTGTATAGCAAAGCCTGTTTAACGTACAGTGAAAAGTTAGTCAGTTACCTTGCACGTTATACCCGAAAAGGCGTGATGTCAGAATCGCGATTAGTGTCAGCGACTGAAGAAACAGTGAGCTTTAAATACCGCGATTATGCAGAGAACAACCGCGATAAAGTCATGACTCTGAGTTGTGATGAATTTTTACGGCGCTACTTACAACATGTATTGCCCAAAGGGTTTATGCGCATTCGCCACTATGGCTTTTTAGCTAATGC
>NZ_JACJFD010000063.1:0-1459 GCF_014164415.1 Pseudoalteromonas sp. SG43-1
ATTTTGCTAAATCGTAGCCTTCCAGGATGGCTTGTAACTTAAGCCATCCTTGCCATAACACTTTCACAGATGCACGCCCTGTGCGCTTGGTATCTTTCCAGCCTCCTAACTTTGCCAGTTCCTGATACGCCCATGACATATTTGGAGCAGTTTCAGGCAATGGTGTTTTTATTCTCTTTAACCACAATAACTTCCATGCTTTGGGAGATAATAGTTGTTCACAACTTGGAGAATCAGGCTGCTCATTGGTGAACTTTAGTTGCAATATTCGCGTCGCAATAAAGCCATTAATCGTCACCAATCTTTCCATGTTATCTTGGCTTTGAAGGCGTAAACTTTCGATATCCGTGCCATCACTTTTCCAGACTTTATGGTATTCCTCTACAAGCCAACGGTGCTCATAGTAGGTGATGATAGCTAAGGCGTCTTCTTTGCTGGTGACTGGTTCACTGGTTAATAGGTGCCAGCTTAAGCCGTTCTCAGCGTTTCCTCTCTCTGCACTGCCGACATAGTAAACTGGGAGGGAGCGTCCTTTCTTATTGTAAGGCGCTTTGAGTGTCACTGGCGCATAGGTGATATCCAGTGTTGCGCTTCGGGCTTTTCTTCCTCCTTTTTGTGCAATGTGGATGTGTTTGGTGCCTGCACTCATCAGCTCGCTTGCAAACGCATAGAGCTTATCCTCACCTTCTTCAATATGACGACTTTGCATCGAGCGTACGACGAATCGTTGCTGCTCGGTCAGTTTATACTGCAAGTATTCGTAGATGTCCGCTTCGCGGTCACACACCGATATCACGTTCGCCATTTGTCCTTGCAGCCGCTCTGCCATCGCTCGTGACGCTGACTCCCACTTGTAACTTTCTTTTTCTTCGTAAGAAGTCGTCGCGTGTTTTTCTCTTTTTCCAATCGTGTTGATATCACGACTCCAGCGAGACTGTTCAATTAATCCCACAACTTGCTTTGTGTCTGGCGCAAACAGTAATACGCTATGAGCTAACAAGCCTCGTTGTTTTGCTCCTCGTCCGACATGACCCAAATCATCTCGAATGGAGGAATGTTTATAAATTAGTGTGGTCGTGTCTTCTAATGCGAGCAATAAGTTATGACTTTTTGCTTGTTCAACCGTGGCTTTAAAGCCTGACTCTGCTATAGCCGTTGCGTCAATATTCTCGTTGCGAATAAAGCGGTAGGCACCTTCCATATCGGCGGGGGATTGAGTGATGTTTACAAGTGGTTTTCCTGGTTCATTTGCAAGCGTTGATGCTAACTTTACCAGACGCGCTGTTCTTCTTGGATCACCTAAGTCCGATTTACCGAATTGTTGTTTTGCCCAATGAGTATGTTCGTTAATCATAATGTGCCCTCAAACAAGATTTGAAGATCTGATCATGACATTGAGATTTAGTTCAAAAAAATCCCCGCTAATTTCTTAGCAGGGATTTGTGTATAAGAGACAGCT
>NZ_JACJFD010000064.1:0-1180 GCF_014164415.1 Pseudoalteromonas sp. SG43-1
CTACGATAGTTGCTACAACACCAGCACCTACAGTACGACCACCTTCACGGATAGCAAAACGAAGACCTTCATCCATCGCGATTGGTGCGATTAGAGTTACTGTCATCTTGATGTTATCACCAGGCATTACCATTTCTACGCCTTCTGGTAACTGTACGTCACCAGTTACGTCAGTTGTACGGAAGTAGAACTGTGGACGGTAACCTTTGAAGAATGGAGTATGACGACCACCTTCATCTTTAGAAAGTACGTATACTTCTGAAGTGAATGTAGTATGTGGGTTGATTGAACCAGGCTTAGCTAGTACTTGACCACGTTCAACGTCTTCACGCTTAGTACCACGTAGAAGTGCACCAATGTTCTCACCAGCACGACCTTCGTCAAGAAGCTTACGGAACATTTCAACACCAGTACAAGTAGAACGAGTTGTATCATTGATACCAACAATTTCTACTTCGTCATTGATGCGGATGATACCAGCTTCAACACGACCAGTTACAACAGTACCACGACCCTGGATTGAGAAAACGTCTTCGATAGGCATGATGAATGGCTTATCGATGTCACGCTCTGGCTCTGGGATGTAAGAATCAAGTGCGTTTGCAAGCTCAACAATCTTATCTTCCCACTCTTTCTCGCCTTCTAACGCTTTAAGCGCAGAACCAGCGATTAGAGGTAAGTCATCACCTGGGAAATCGTATTCAGAAAGAAGTTCACGAACTTCCATTTCTACTAGTTCAAGTAGCTCTTCGTCATCAACCATGTCACATTTGTTCATGAATACGATGATGTAAGGAACGCCAACCTGACGAGAAAGAAGGATGTGCTCACGCGTTTGTGGCATAGGGCCATCTGTCGCAGCAACTACTAAGATCGCGCCGTCCATTTGAGCAGCACCAGTGATCATGTTTTTAACATAATCGGCGTGACCAGGACAATCTACGTGTGCGTAGTGACGTGTAGGAGTATCGTATTCAACGTGAGACGTTGAAATAGTGATACCACGTTCGCGCTCTTCTGGAGCGTTGTCGATTGATGCGAAATCTTTAGCAACACCGCCGTATACTTTTGCAAGTACGTTAGTGATTGCTGCAGTTAGTGTAGTTTTACCGTGGTCAACGTGGCCGATTGTACCAACGTTTACGTGCGGTTTTACGCGTTCAAACTTTTCTTTTGCCAT
>NZ_JACJFD010000065.1:0-1134 GCF_014164415.1 Pseudoalteromonas sp. SG43-1
TGTATTAGTTCAGACAAGATCTGACACATCAACTTGCAAAAGTGAGAGTTACCCGTTTTGATAAAAGGTGTCGAATCTTTAAATCAAAACATATAAGAGGTAACTCTCATGCTACATACTAACAATCCAATTATTAAACACAAAGCGGGTTTACTTAATCTTGCAGAAGAACTTGGCAACGTATCAAGAGCCTGCAAAGTGATGGGAGTACCCCGTGATACATTTTATCGTTATCAAGAATTAATCGAAGACGGTGGACTTGATGCGTTAATTGATAAAAGTCGTAGGGCGCCAAACTTAAAAAATAGAGTTGATGAAGCAACTGAACAAGCCGTTATTAAATACGCTGTCGATTATCCAGCTCACGGCCAACACCGAACGAGTAATGAACTCAGAAAACAAGGCGTATTCGTTTCTGGCAGCGGTGTTCGTTCAATATGGCTACGTCATGACCTAGAGAACTTTAAAAAGCGTCTCAAGGCGCTAGAAAATAAAGTGGCTAACAAAGGTATTATTCTCACCGACGCTCAAGTAGCTGCGCTTGAAAAGAAAAAACATGATGACGAAGCGTGTGGTGAAATTGAAACGGCTCACCCAGGTTATCTAGGCTCTCAAGATACATTTTACGTCGGTAATCTCAAAGGCGTTGGGCGTATCTACCAACAAACCTTCGTTGATACATACAGCAAAGTAGCGTTCGCTAAGCTCTACACCACGAAAACGCCAATTACTGCGGCTGACATACTCAACGACAAAGTACTGCCGTACTTCGAACAGTACGAGCTTCCTATGCTACGTATTCTAACCGATAGAGGCACTGAATATTGTGGCAAAGTCGAACATCATGATTACCAGTTATATCTGGCTATTAATGATATCGATCATACAAAAACCAAAGCTATGTCACCGCAAACAAATGGTATCTGCGAACGCTTCCATAAAACGATACTCAATGAATTCTATCAAGTTACATCTATATAGCTCATTAGAGGAATTGCAAAAGGATCTGGACGAATGGATGATTTATTACAATAATGACCGAACTCATCAAGGAAAAATATGCTGTGGCAGAACGCCATTAGAAACTTTATTAGATGGAAAATTGATCTGGGCTGAGAAAAATTTAGCTCAAAT
>NZ_JACJFD010000066.1:0-1013 GCF_014164415.1 Pseudoalteromonas sp. SG43-1
CTGCTTCGCCAATGACGCCCGAACAAATTGAAATCCGCGAACTTAAAAAGCAAATCCAACGCATCGAATTAGAAAAGGATATATTAAAAAAGGCTACCGCTCTCTTGATGTCCGACTCCCTGAACAATTCTCGTTAATTGAGAAACTAAATCAACGAGAGCGTTACCCAATTAGCGTGCTGTGTAACGTATTCAATGTGCATCGTAGCAGCTATAAATATTGGGCTATACGGGATACAACGCCGACGCCAGAGCAAGTAAGGCTAGAGGCTGAAGTTAAAGCTATACATGCAATGAGCGGTGGCTCAGCTGGGGCGCGGACAATCGCGGCAATAGCAACGAACAATGATTTTGAATTGAGTCGTTATCGTGCTGCTAAGCTAATGGTTAAATTAAAGCTTGAAAGCTGCCAAGTACCTCAACATTCATATAAACGCGGCGGTAATGAACACCTTGAAATTCCAAATCTGCTTGATAGACAATTTGATGTTGTTGAGTCAGATACCGTGTGGTGCGGTGATGTGACGTATATTTGGGTAGGTAATCGCTGGGCTTATTTAGCCGTTGTTATTGATTTATTTGCACGTAAAGTCGTTGGCTGGGCCATGTCGTTGTCGCCAGATACTAATTTAACGCTAAAAGCGCTTGAACTCGCGTATGAAAGCAGAGGAAAACCGACAGGACTGATGTTTCATTCAGACCAGGGTAGTCACTATACCAGTTTAAAATATCGTCAACGTTTATGGCGCTATAAAATCAAACAAAGTATGAGTAGGCGTGGAAACTGTTGGGATAATGCACCAATGGAGCGATTTTTAGAAGCTTTAAAACGGAATGGATGCCAAAGGTTGGATATGGAAATTTTATAGATGCTAAATATAGCGTTAGTGATTATATCAACGGATATTACAACAACGTTAGGCCGCATCATTATAATGCCGGTTTAGCGCCAAATGAATCTGAGGTTAGATATCAAGATTCTAAAACTGTGGCCAAATTTTATTGACCACTACA
>NZ_JACJFD010000067.1:0-887 GCF_014164415.1 Pseudoalteromonas sp. SG43-1
ACTCAAAGCATTGATGTACAAACCGATGCCAATGGTAACTGGAGTGCGACACCAACAGGCACATTAGCCGAAGGGAATTATAGCGTTAGCGCCAGCATCACTGATGCAGCGGGCAACACAGGTACAGGTACAGACAGTGGCGAAGTGGATGTAACTCCACCGGCACTTGCCTTTACACCAACGTTTGAACTTGGTTTATTGGTTACCTTAAGTGGTACCTCTGACTTGCCAGCAGGCAGTGAAATTACCATTACCGAGCAACTGGTTGGCGGTGGCATTGGTGCCACCTACACCACCACAACTGATGCCGATGGTAATTGGTCATTAGTCGGATTAGATGTATCGTTACTTGATGTTGGCTCAGTGATCGCCACAGCGACCGATGCCGCAGGTAATACCCGTACAATTAGCTCAGATGACTTTGATAATACACCGCCGACACTCACTGTTGATGTTGCAGCACAAAGCGACAGCAACACGCCAATCATAAGCGGCACAAGTGATGCGGGCGAAGGTGCACGAGTGACGATAGTCGTTACCGACAGCAACGGCAACCCACAAACCATCACCGCCCTTGTTGATGCGGATGGTAATTGGAGTGCTACACCAGCGACACCATTAAGTGAAGGTCAAAGCACCATTGAAGTGAGTGTACGCGACAGTGTTGGCAACGAAACTACAGTGAGTGATACCAGTACCATCGACACGCAAGCGCCAACGCTCACCATTCAAAACGTAGGCGATGTTAGCGACTTAACACCAGAGCTGCAGGGCACCAGTAATGAAATTGGTGGCACTGTTACACTCACCATCACCGACAGCGCAGGCGCTGTGCAAACCATTGAGACCCTAGTTGGCAGCGATGGCCACTGGAACATTGAGATTCC
>NZ_JACJFD010000068.1:0-696 GCF_014164415.1 Pseudoalteromonas sp. SG43-1
ACTCACTATTGAAGCAAGCGTTAGTGATAACGCCGGTAATACCACTACATTAAGTGAAACCGCAACACTCAACACCACGGCCCCAAGCATTAGTATTAATGCACTGGTTGACACCAACGACACCACCCCAACCATTAATGGTACAAGCGATGCGGCAGATAACACCACCATTAGCTTAACGTTTGAAGACAGTGCAGGGAATATTACGACTGTTGATACAACCGTAACGGGTGGAGTATGGAGTGTCGATGCACCAACTGACTTAGCCGAAGGCGAATATACTGTCACCGCACAGGTAGATGATGGTCTAGGTAATATCGGCAGCGCCACCGAGACAGGTCAGATAGACCTTACTGGCCCGAGCCTTGTTATTACAGACAACGGTGTAGGGAACGACACCACGCCAACGATTGCAGGTACCAGCGATGCACCGCAAGGCAGTGAAGTAACGATTGTTGTCACCGACAGCAGCGGCGCAGCGCAAACAATGAGCGCCACCGTACTAGCCAATGGCACGTGGTCAATCCCTGTACCGGTAGCACTTGCAGAAGGTACATACACTATTAGCGCGAGTGTTGAAGATACCGCAGGCAACGACACCACCGCCACAGGCGCAGGTGAAATAGATACCACTGCACCGACACTTGTACTTACCAGCCCAGGCTCAAGTAATGACATCACCCCGACACTCAGTGG
>NZ_JACJFD010000069.1:0-693 GCF_014164415.1 Pseudoalteromonas sp. SG43-1
CCCTTGCACAAGGTGACTTTACTGTAAGCGCGAGTATTACCGATGCGGCAGGCAACGAGAGCACAGCAAACAGCAGTGGTAATGTGGATACTATTACGCCAATCGTCACCGTTGATGCACTGGGCTTGGGTAACGACAGCACCCCAGTGATTAGTGGTACTTCAACAGAGCCTGAAGGCACCGTTGTAAACATTGTTATTACTGACAGTAACGGTGATGAACACCCAATCACCGCCACCGTGGATGCAAACGGTGACTGGCAAGCAACCAGCCCTGAATTACCGGATGGAAGCTACACCGTGCAAGCCAGTATCACCGATGATGCAGGCAACACCGGCGGCGCGACACAAACAGGCAACTTAGATACCTTAGCGCCGACACTGACGTTAGACACAGTCGGTGCCACGAATAACAGCACGCCAACAATTAGCGGGACATCGAACGCGCCAGCAGGCACGGTTATAACGATTAACGTCACGGATGCAGATAATACAGAAACGTTCACTGCAACAGTACAAGCCGATGGCAGCTGGTCAGCCGATGTACCGAACGCGTTAACTGATGGTCCACTCACTATTGAAGCAAGCGTTAGTGATAACGCCGGTAATACCACTACATTAAGTGAAACCGCAACACTCAACACCACGGCCCCAAGCATTAGTATTAATGCACTGGTTGACACCAACGACACCA
>NZ_JACJFD010000006.1:0-155850 GCF_014164415.1 Pseudoalteromonas sp. SG43-1
TAGTGAAACGAAACAGCGCCGATGATAGTGTAGCATTTGCTATGTGAAAGTAGGACATTACCAGGCTTCAAATTGTAGAGAGCCCGACTAGAAATAGTCGGGCTTTTTTACGTCTGCAGAAAAGTAAAATGTGCGCAATTATCATCCACTCACAGCAACACCCATCACGTAGGTCGGGCGAGCACAGCGACTCCCGACGTTAAAATCACAGCAAAATCCCTCAATATCTCAGTGGGCCAATCCAGTAGCATTTGCTATGTGACTCTCCACCGCTGTGGGCACTACGACATTACCAGGCTTCAAATTGTAGAGAGCCCGACTAGAAATAGTCGGGCTTTTTTACGTCTGCAGAAAAGTGAAATATGCGCAATTAATATACACTCATACCAACACCATCAAGTAGGGCGGAAAAATAGATCACTTAATTAAGCGAATTGGCATAAAAATAAAATTGTGAACTACCGAATTTACGTTTTCGGTTTGTGTAAGCAGTTGTTTAGGTGAAGTATCAAACAGAATTTATAAATTAGTTTGATTAGTTGATTATAACTCGTTAACTAACCACAGACTTAGCTTGTTTATGAGGGCAATGAATACTAATATGATTTCATGATCTTATAACTAAATCTATTGGCTTAGTTGTTTTAAAATTACTACCAATAATGATTGTGAGCTGTAACTTAAATGCCTTATGAAACATTTGTAGATGACTCTGCATCGCTAGTTGAATTTACCCGAGTTTACTTAGCTATTTTTTATACTTTTGTTGCCGGATTTTATACATTTAGAATTATTTATAAAAATCGAAATACACCATCTGGCGTTATTTATCCCGGTGATAAATTTTGTACTAGTTGGTGGAACCATATGGTTTTTAAATTTTTCAGGGCTGCTATTTGGTTTATATGTGTAATTAGAGTGTTTGTACCTGAGTTAGATAGCTACCTTGGGCTATTCCCAATTCTCAATGGCTGGCCAGGTGTATTATTTGGCGATATTTTATTGAGTGCAGGTTTTATTTTGACGATGTTTGTACATTTTCATATGGCGGCACTTTGGCGTTCAGGAATTGATCCTAAGGGACCACATGAGCTTAAAACATCAGGATTATATGAATACTCTAGGAATCCGATGTATTTAGGCGTTGTAGCTGCACAGGTGGGGTTCTTTTTAGCCTTACCTAGTATATTTAGTTTGACCTGTTTAGTTATTGGTTTTACAGCTATATATAGACAAACATTAGTTGAGGAGGCTCATTTAGCCCATCGTTTTTCTATAGAATATAAAGAGTATAAACAACTAGTCCCTCGCTGGTTATAGCTTGGGATTGAGCTTTAAATACGTGGATTTTTAAGGCAAAAGTAAAGAAGTGTTCTGTGTTGGCTTGCTAAAATCCAGCACAATAGACATAAATCAGATCACTTCTTTTTGTTTTATACCAATTCGCTTAATTAAGTGATCTATTTTGAGGATGGAAAAACGTGTTGATAGCTAGGCAAAAAAATTGCTATTTAGTTGTTCTAAATGAGAATTTTTTAACACAGGTAGCGACCCGTTTAGCCCCGCAAAATGATTAAGTATTATTGCGGATTGGTATTATATACTTTTCCATAAACTCTTGTTTAGTAATTGCCTTTGAAAAAATGTAGCCTTGAATATAATCACAAGCAAGCTGCTTTAATAGGTCATACTGTTTTTGTGTCTCAACTCCCTCAGCAACCACCATTACGTCTAGATTGTGAGCCATAGTGATAATAGCTTTCACGAGAGCAATACTATTATCGTTTGATTCTATATCGTTGATAAATGAGCGATCTATTTTTAAAATATCTATATCTAAGCGCTGTAAATACGCCAAAGAAGAATAACCAACACCAAAGTCGTCAATCGCAATATCTATATTAATAGTGCTTAAGCGTTTTAATTGTCGTTGTATTGACGAGTCGGGATCCATTAAAGTATTTTCAGTGACTTCAATTAAAATGGTGTTTGCGGGTAGTTGGTACTTTTTACTTGCAAAAATCCATTCATCCACCCAGCAACCAGCGCGGTCAATTTCAAGAGGTGATGTATTTACACTGACTTGAATTGCCTTTTCACTTAAAACATTGAATTGGACGGTATCTTGAATTGCTTGAGATTTTACCCATTGGCCGATATCGTTTATTAATCCGTTTTTTTCAGCAACTGGTATAAATTCATTTGGCCCTATTAGGCCTCGTTCAGGGTGGTTCCAACGAATTAAGGCTTCAGCTTTTGGTACTGATTTCCCGTCAATTGAAAATATAGGTTGGTAAAATAATTCAAATTGGTTTTTAACAATTGCAGTGCGTATTTCCTCTATTAGACGACGCTTTTCTGTGGCTTTTTCTTCGATAGCATAGGAGAAAAACTCATAGCGATTCCGCCCTTTATTTTTAGATAAATACATTGCTTGGTCAGCGCGTCTAACGAGCTCTTCTACTGTTAAACCATCAGCAGGGAAAAATGTTAAACCTATGCTTGCAGTAACATAGACTGTCTCTTTTTTTACTTTAATGCTCTGCATTAAGCTTCTTTTTACTGCTTCGGCAATTTTTGATGCTTCATCCGGGCTATTTACACCCTCTAAAATTAATGTAAATTCGTCACCACCCAAACGTGCGACTGTATCTTTAGTCGTTATACAACTTTGCAATCTTGTGGCTACTTGGTGTAAGAGTAAATCACCGTAGTCGTGCCCTAGGCTGTCATTTACTTCTTTAAAGCCATCCAAATCTATGAATATAAGGGCAAACTTCATTCCCTTAATACTTACTAAGCTTTGTAGTTTTTCGTAAAAATAACGCCTGTTCGGTAAGTCGGTTAATCCATCTTGGTAGGCATATTGTTGCAACTGAATATTCGCATTTTCAAGTTCATTAGTACGCAGTCTCACTTGGTTTTCTAATGAATTTTCTCTTTGCTCAATGTTGTATAACATAGCATTAAAACAAGAGGTTAATTGTCCTACTTCATCTTGTGATAGCTGTTTAGCGCGTAAGCTATAATCATGTGATGTGGTTATTTTATTTGCTGTTTGAGCTAAATATAAAATAGGGTTTAAAAAGCGACGCCTTAATAAAAGAGATAAAATTAGGCTGATGGCAAAGGTGAATACCATCAAAATCATTATAAATTTAAAGTAAAAAGTAATTCTGTCTTGAATGTAGCTGTTGTTAGCGCGTATTTTTAATATACCGTAATCATGCATATCGAGCTGAAGGGGTGTACTCACTTCAATACTTTGCTCCATATCTTCATCTTTGGATTGCGCAATAACAAGTTGCTCACCTGTCACACTTGTTACCATTATACTAATAACATCTGAGCGTATAAGTATTGGGTTTATAAGCTCTTGCACTGCATCAATATCATCAAACATAAGTGCTGTAGTTATATTCGGTGAAAGCATTTTTGACAGAGAGCCCAAGCTTTCTATTTGTTCCTCTTGAGCGCTGGTTATTTCATAAGCACTAAATACAATGGTTACTGTCGCGGTTGATACAAGTGCAACACTCATTAAGATAAATAGTAATTTTTTGCTCATCGTATTTAATGCAAATAGTTTTTTCATTGCACTACCTATCTACAACGCGGGCAAGGCGTAGCACTTTTGAGCTCATAGTAATGCCTGCATCTTTAAGCTGCTTCGGAGCAATTTCAAAGCGAATTTTACCACTGGAAAGAAAAAACCTGATATGACCGCCATTTTCAATAAATGTGTCTGTTTCACCAATTAGCATAACGTTTTTCAGCTCTAAAGGTGTTATGTTTTGCCATTCGATAAATGTATCAGAGGTAATAAATAGCATGTTACACGCCGAGGTTGTTACTTCATCCAGAGTGATTAATTTATTGTATAGAGGTAAGTTTTTTATAGTGCGATTTTTTAAAGCGTTGTTAGCCGCATCAATAAAGTATTTATCAGGGCTACAAATAATAAATTCATTAAGAGATCCTAAATGATAATCCCAGTGTCCAAAACGTGCAAAGTTATATAAGAAGCCTGCTTTTAGCATGTATTCTTTTTCAACAGCGCCAACGCTGGCACTAAGAAGTGTCAACGTTATTAAGCTACTGTGAATTAAACTTCTTAATTTAATCATCTAATTAACTTAGAAATTTGCTGAAATTGTAAATGTAATACATTCATCAATATAGTTTGGTAATGTATAGGTTTCGCGCGTATTATTGTACTCAATATGTGAACCTGCAAAGAGGTTTTTACCCGAAATTGCAGTAGACCACACAGGTGTTGCTTGCCAATTCCAACTAACATCTAACGTTGTGTAATTATCAGTGTTATATGCATTTGAGTTTATTGCGCGCAATGTCGCAAACACATTATGGTTGGTTAAAAAAGAATAATCGGCTTTTGCAAATAACTGCCTGTTTTTAGAGTCATAGCCGATTGCGGGCTCTACTCGAGGAGGTAAATCGTAGTTATAATCGGTGTAACTATAACCAAACTCAGTATTGAGATTATCAACAGGTTGCCATGATACAACTAGGTCGAACCCTTTAGTGGTCGTGTCTGCTACAGATGCAAAGTCTAAATCTATGCGAGTCATTGTTAGTGCTTGAAATACTTCTGGGATTCTCCCTGCTAGAAATAATTCAAGTATAGGTGTGAATTGTTCAGCATGCGTATTCATATCAATAACCGCTACGTTATTAGCATCGGTATAATAAGTAGAAATATCCAATGACCAATCGTTAGCAGTAAAACGGTAACCTAATTCATAAGATAGATAGTTTTCAGATTTAACTTTGTCGTTACCATTTAGGTAGGTTGCAATTCGGTAGTCGTCTATTTGTCCAAAGCCAGAGCTTAAACCGGTAAGATCTTTAATTTCAGTACCATTAACTTTAAAGTTGTCGTTAAATTCAATCAATGTTGGTGTACGTACACTTCTCGATATAGCACCCCAAGTAAGGTGGTTATCTACTGGTTTGTATATAAGCCTTGCTGACGGTTGATTTTCCCAGCCAGTTAAATCGTTATGATCAAGCTTAGTACCAATAATAAAATCGAGTGTATCAGGCGTCACATTGTATTGAGCTTGAACAAGTGCACCAAACTGTTTGAGGTTATCAAAGTTTTTATCGCTATCTAAAAATACACTTTCTGCGAAAGAGATAGAGTTATACCGGTAGTTTAATCCCCAATCTAGCTGTAGAGATTGGTATATGAAGTTCATTTGATAATCAATATCTATCGATTCAAAATCTTCTTTAATATAATCTTGGGAACCATTTTGTTTCAGCCAAGAAATTTGTAGCATTTGATTGGCATCGGGCGACACTCTGTTTTCAAGGCGTGCCATTATGCGTGAGTCTGTTCGCTTTAAATCATCTGAGAATGAAATGTTTTCGTTGGTTTCATCTATAACACCTCGGTAGTTTTGACCAAGTGTTGAGTGAGTAACGTCCCCCTGTAGTAGCGCAGACCACTCATCATTAGGGGTAAAGTCAGCCCGAAAACCTAAAGAATTTTGTTTAGTTGTATCGTTAGGTGCGAGTAAGATCCCTTTTTTTGATTCATTCGCATCTTTTACATGACCATACACACGGTAGCTGCCTATGTTACTTATATCACCACCGTAACGAAGATTTGCATCAACATTTATTTGATTACCAGTTGTTACGTTTGCGTATCCACCGCGAGTATCAATACTGTTTTTAGTAATGATATTAATCACGCCATTATTTGCGTTACTACCCCAAAGTAATCCGCCTTGTCCGCGTATTACTTCAATGCGTTCAATGTCATACAAAGGAACGTTGAGTGTTTCCCAATAAACTGCAGCAAATTTTGGGGTATATAAGCTTTGTCCGTCAATCATAACCAATAGTTTGCTAGAAAATCGAGAGGCGATACCTCTTGATGAAATAGCCCATTGATTGTTATCGAGCTGACGTACAATTAAACCAGGCACCATTTTCAGTGCTTCAGGTACTGATGTAGCACCAGAGTTAGTAATTTGTTCTTTACTTAATACATAAATAGATGAAGCGGTATCAAATGCTGATTGTGCTCTTTTCATCGCAGAAGTTGCTTGTACATCCATGCCCATTAAAGCATCAAGATCGAGGTCTTCATCTTCAAACGGCTCGGCCGTTAAGAGAGGGCAAACAAAAAGTAATGGCCAAAACAAACGTTGTGATATTTTCACCCAAAAGTCTCCTGCGCAATCAAAAATCAAAAACAGTCTTTGTTTTTGTAATACATGTGATATCACACAATATTAACATACATTAACAGTGTAAAAGCATAAATGAGATTAAATCAAGGTAGCTAATTTTGTAGTAGTTAAAAGGTCTAATTTCGCCCAATTGAACTGTAAAAATATAGTTAAATGAACTTTATAAGTATATTTATTAAAGAGTCAGTAAAATGTAAATAGCTGATAGTTATATGTTTATATACGACTTAAAATTTAGTCTATTTCAGAATAACTTCAAAGTATTTATGGTTATTAAATATTTAATCTTAACTTTTTCGTGTCATGCTTCTCAAAGCAATATTAATTATATGGGCACAATTTATACCTAGCCCTGTGTTATCTGCGATTGTGGTTTAATTATCTTTGCTTTTGTTAAAGCTATATAGAATACTTAAATTTGCTTGGTTTTGCTTTAAAGGCACCAAAGTATGATAAAAAATGAATTAATTAAAGTAGAAGAAGTACTCGATTTAATGCTTGATGCCGTTTGTGTGGTAGATAAACAAGGCACATTTGTTTTTGTAAGCGCAGCATTTGAGCAAATTTTTGGTTATACGGCCGACGAAGTTGTAGGCAAAAAGATGATTAACTATGTTTACGAAGGTGATCATTACAAAACGCATAACGCCGTAACTTCGCTATTGTCTGGCGAAACGGTAAACCCTCGCTTTGAAAACCGCTGGATGAGAAAAGATGGTCAATTAGTCCATATATTATGGTCTGTTCGTTGGTCAGAGCAACATCAAGTAAGAATTGCAGTAGCGCACGATATAACTGAGCGAAAAGTAATGGAAGAGCAGCTCCATTACATGGCTCGGCACGATGTGTTAACTGGTTTGCCTAATCGCTCTTTATTGATGGAGCGATTAGAAAAAGTAATTATTAGTGCAACTACAAACAACACATTTTTTTCTTTACTGTTTATAGACATAAATGGCTTTAAAGCAGTAAACGACACCCACGGACACGAAACTGGCGATAAGCTTTTATGTGCTATAGCAAAAAGGCTTTCAGCGTCGGTTAGGCATTACGACACAGTAGGGCGTTTAGGTGGAGACGAATTTTTAATTATTTTAGATAATTTAAGTTCTAGCCACGAAACCGTCAGAATAAAAAATAAAGTCCTCACTGAGTTTAAAGCTGTCTTTAAGTTAGATGACGTACTACTAAATATTTCCCCCAGTATTGGCTTTGCAAACTACCCAGAGCACGGACAAACAGATCATGAACTTATAAAATATGCTGATCAAGCTATGTACAAAAATAAACAACAAGGCTTAGATAACGTAACCTATTTACCTTAAAAAATTATGCTGAACTACCACCTTAGACAGCTCATCTTCACAACGCCCTTAACTACAATACATTACTTAGCGCCACATTTTTAATAGCGGTTTTCCAGCGCTGCGTTAAAAATCTATAAATGCTCTTACAGCAGTTTGTAGGTAGTTCCTTGATAAATAAACTGCACAAGTAATGTCTGGGTGATAATGAAGGCAATTACCGTATAGGCAGTAATACATTTTTTACTAATGATGCAGGCGAAAGCAAAGTTTCGGTCACTGATTACGCAACAGCAATGGTTGATGAAGCGCAAAAAGGAGTGTACGTAAATCAGCATATTAGTATTGCCTACTAATATGATTACTAATCAAAAACGTTTGATTATTTTGATATAACAATACTGGCTCACAAGGCTAAAATAATTTAATCTGAGCGTATTAATTCTTATTAAATTATTTGCCTTATGAGCCTTCTTTTTTCTCTTGCGTTAGCAAGCCTTCCCGCTTTACCTGAGCCTGTTGCAAATAATGCTGTGGCTAAAGTTATTGTAAAAAACCAGCCCTACTTTTTAAGCTTTATGGGGCTGGGGCGCGATAAACAATACTCGTCAGTGCATAACAAAGTGTGGACGCTTAAAGTTGGCGATTCACAGTGGCAATCTAAAACTGGTGTGCCTTCAAGCTTGCCATTAAAAGGGCGCTTAGCAAGCACCGCAGTCGGCTTAGGCGAGTACGCTTATGTGTTTGGCGGTTATACGGTAGCAGAGGATCATACTGAAGTTTCAAGCCCCGACGTATATAGGTACGACGTAATAAAAGATACCTACACTCACCTTGCTAGCATGCCAGTACCCGTAGACGATAGCGTAGCGCTGAGCTACAAAGCGCGTTACATTTATCTAATTAGCGGTTGGCATAACGACGGCAACGTAAACTTAGCACAAGTATACGACACGCAAAATAATACATGGCAACAAGCCTCGCCATTTTTAGGTGAGCCCGTATTTGGCCAAGCCGCTGCTATTAGTGGTAACACCATTGTTATTTGTGATGGCGTTAAAACACAAGCTAATCCTGATTCGCGTCGCTCGTTTGCAGGTGTAGCACAGTGCTTAAAAGGCACAATAGATTCAACTAACCCACAAAAAATAGATTGGCGTACCTTGCCACATCCAACAGGCACTGCTCACTACCGAATGGCAGCCACCAGCTATAATGGCAATATTTATATGATGGCAGGCTCTAATAACCCATACAACTACAGCGCAATAGGCTACGACGGCAAACCTGCACCAGCAAGTGACCATGTTTGGCGCTTTAGTATCAAAAAAAACGAATGGCAGATTTTATCCCCAGTTGAAGTAAAGAGCATGGATCATCGTGGTTTACTTGAGCACAGTGGGGTTTTATATAGAATTGGCGGCATAGATAACAGTCAGCAAGTAAGCGCTAACGTACTCGGTTACGAGGTTGAAAAGTGAACACTCTTTACATTACAGGAGCGGGAGTCAGCGCAGCCAGTGGTATTCCCACCTTTAGAGGGGAGGATGGTTATTGGACCATTGGCAGTAAAAATTATACGCCTATGGAAATGGCAACGCGCGTAATGTATCAAAACGCCCCAAAAGAGTTTTTAGCATGGTATTACCATCGCTTTGCAACGTATCGCAACCATGGCCCAAACGACGTACACCATTGGCTAAGTGACAAAAACCTAATTACTCAAAACATAGATGGGCTTGATGGCAAAGCGGGTAACAAAAATTACATAGCGATACACGGCAGGCTTGATCAAATGACCTTATTTCATGAGCAAGGTGAGCCTGTCACGCCACTTGCCACCCCGTGGGATAGCGTAGACGAAAGCCGCCTGCAAGAGTCTCTTTTTGAGCTATTTAATATTCAAAACCAAACGCCTGAGCTAAACCATTCATTTAAGCCCTTTGTTTTATTATTTGACGAATACTACACCGAGCTTTACAGAATAACACAAGCACAACAGCGTATGCTCAACGCCGATAAAATTGTATTTATGGGCACCTCGTTTAGCGTTAATATTACGCAAATGGCAATTGAAATAGCCCGAAATTACGATATTCCTGTTGAAGTGGTTGACCCTGAACCTGCACATATTTTACACGCTAACGTCACATATAAAAAAATGAATGCATTAGATTACATTCAATCTAATTAATAAGTGCTATATTTTAAAGGGGTTGATAATGTTTTCTTAAATATTAAAATCTCTTTATATAATATTAACGAGTCAAAAATGTTATTATTATCCTGATTATAACAATACTAAAGAGATCTGAATGAGCGACTTAACTGCAATAGCAAACTTGTCCCTTTTACTTGTAGAGCCTTCAGAGGTTCAGCAAAAAATAATAATAAAATCGCTTTTAGAAAGTGGTGTAAAACAAGTTGAAACTGCATCTACACAAACACAAGCGCTTAGCTTATTAGCAAGTTATCACCCTGATCTAGTTATAAGCTCTATGTATTTATCTGACGGGACAGCCGACTCACTATTGCAAGAAATAAGATCAAACCCTATCACCGAGCATCAACCTTTTATGCTTATATCGAGCGAGCGTAATAAAAAATACCTTGAGCAATTACGCCAATCGGGTGTGCTGGCTATTTTGCCTAAGCCTTTTAGCGCAAAAGCCATTACCCGCGCACTCAAAGCAACCCTCGATATTATAAGCGAAGAAGAAGTAGAACTTGATCATTTTGACGTAACGCTGCTGCGAGTTTTAGTGGTAGACGACAGCCGCTTTGCGCGTAAACACATAATACGTGTACTTGCAGGGATGGGAATACCTGCACCAATAGAAGCTGAAAACGGTAAAGAAGCTATTGAGCACTTGAATAACCAACCGTTTGACTTAATAGTAACCGACTACAACATGCCAGAAATGGACGGGCGAGAACTAACAGAAGCCGTTAGAAGCTCAAATAGCTACTCACATATTCCTATTTTAATGGTGAGCTCAGAGGCAAACGACACTCACCTAGCTAATATTGCTCAAGCGGGAGTTGATGCTATTTGTGATAAACCGTTTGAACCGGCCACAGTGCGAGAATTACTGTATAAAATAATGTCTTAAAAGTAAGTACAAGCGTAGGACGGTTATTATTTGGCCTACGCTCATCTTTAAAATACATTTACTATTACAGTTTTCCTAATCTATAAATGAGTAATGCCGTTTTTTTAATGTTTTTATCAAGGCTGGTTAAATCGGCTGTTTCGTTTTTAGTGTGCGCACCGCTGCCCATCAAGCCTAAACCATCAAGTGCCATATCAACATGGTTTGCCGCAAACGAAATATCAGCCGCACCTGCATTGCGTGGATTGGCGGCTACTACTTTGTTGAAGCCTAAGTCGTGGCTTGCGTCGCTGTATAATTCTAATAGCTTTTTATTGCCATCAGTTAATGCCATTGGCGGATAACCATCTTCAAAAATAAGCTCTGCTTTACTGCCATCTAAGTTTTTAGCCACAATTTGTAGCATAACCCTTTTAGCGCTTTCTACCTGCTTTGGCGAAAGTGCGCGTAAATCACCTGCAACATGCACGGTTTGTGCAATTACATTGCTTTTACCAAACGCCGTTGCTGACGAGTTAGCACTGTCGTAGTCGGCATTGGTACCGCCCACAATAAGCCCTGGGTTAAATGTTAAATTAGGTTGCGTGGCAAGTTGCTCTCTAAAATCATTTAAAATGCGTGATGCCTCGTAAATAGCGCCATAACCAACGTTTTCGCTAAATATTTGCGAAGAATGCGCCGCATTTGCCGTTACGTTTAGCGTCCAACCGGTATAACCACGGCGCGCCGCCATAGCGGTTTTAATATTGTTGTCACCATTTTCATAACCAAGCGCTACGTCAGCCCAAATTGCCGCATCAACAATAGCTTGTTTAGATAAGCTAAGCGGGCGACCGCTGCTTTCTTCATCGCCAGTCAGCAATACTTTTATGCTTACATTTTCGAGTAAATTAAGGGCTTGTAAGCTTTTAAGTGCGGTAATTATTATCGTGTTACCGCCTTTCATATCGGCAACGCCTGGGCCACTGGCTGTATCGGCATCAAGTTGTTTGTAGGTAGTAAAGTTATCGTTTTTGGCAAATACCGTATCTAGATGGCCGATCATCAGTATTTTTATTGCATCGGGGTTTTTACTCTCATGGGTTGCCAGTACATGTCCTGCGCGGTTAAACGCACTGCCATCCAGCCATTCTACTTTAAAACCAATGGCCTTAAGTTGCTCGCTTGTCAGCGCGCCTACTTTTTTTACACCTTCAATATTAAGCGAACCGCTATTAATATTTACGGCTTGCTCTATTTCTTTAAGTGCTTGAGGAGTATTTTTATCGACCTGTTTTACTATTTCACGCTCATTTTTATCAAGCGCCGCATGGCTTGTAAGCGGTAGGGTACTAGCAAGTGTAAGGATAAGTGCATGGCTAAATTTTAAAAATGACATAACAGCATAATAAGTGAGAAATAAGAATATTTAATATGAATTAAAAATACACAGGATTCAATAGAAGTAGATTGTGATTTTTAACTAATTTTATAAGCAATAACGAGTTACAAGTTTAAGGGTCAAAGGGTGAACGTGTTATTAGTTTAAACACAGGTACTTAAAATATAATCTTTTAATTAATAATCAAGCTGCATAACTAAACAGTAATTTGTCTGATATTACTGAACTCCACCATTTTGGGGTTTTGCTGCATTTAGGAAAGGTAAGGCGAAGCTAACTAACTGTTTACAGTTGTTTATTTTATAGCTAGGATAAAGTCATTGTAATATAAGGACATTTGCCGGTTTGTAAAGCGACAAATGTCGTAGACTAAATTGTTAGTTGCCAAAAGGAATTGAGTATATGGAAATATTTCACGCCACAATAGAAGATGCAGAATGTTTACTAGAACTTCAGCGCGTAGCTTATCAATCAGAAGCTGAACTGCATAATGACTTTAATATCCCGCCTTTAACTCAAACGCTTGATGAACTGAAAGCAGACTTTGAGAAGAAAATCATTTTGAAAGTTGTTGATAACGGTAAGTTATTGGCAAGCGGTCAAGCTCGCTTAGAAGCTAGTAGTTGTCATATTGGACGCATGGCGGTATGGCCTGAACTGCATGGCCAGGGTGTTGGCTCTAAGTTGCTTTCTTCACTTGAAACTGTATTTCCAGAAGCTAATCGTGTCGAGCTTTTTACAGGGGAGTTTAGTGCTTCTAATTTAGCGATGTATAAACGCCGTGGTTATTCTGAGTTTAAAACGGCAAAGCTGGGTAAAACGAGAGTTGTATTCTTAGAACGCAATCTAAAAAGCAGCTAACAAGCTTTTATTAATGCCGAATACTTTCCCTTCATTCTATCTAGCCGGTATTTAGAATTAACAACCATCAGGTTTAATACCATTAGCATTAAACCTGACAGCTCAAACTCAACCAATCAACGTTAATTAGTCGGCATTAAATAAATCTCACGTACGCTGTTGCGCTGGTTTGCTTCAATAGCAAACAGTACAGCGTCGGCTACATCTTGTGGGTCGAGTTTATCGGGTTTTGCCTCATCAAAAAACGGGGTGTTTACCATACCTGGTGCTATGGTGGTACAGCGGCCATTCCACTCACTCATTTCCTCAGCTAAGTTTTGTCCAAAGCCATAAGCAAACCATTTAGTTGCACCGTAAATAGAGCCGCCAATTGGCTTACGGCCAGCGGCAGAGCTGGTTAATATAAAGTGACCTTTATTTTGGCGTAAATGCGGCAGTGTTAGTTTTGCAGTCCATAGCAGCGCTTTAATGTTTATGTCGATCATGGTTGACCACTCATCCGGATCGCCTTTTTCGGTGCCAGCGGTTGAAACACCCATGCCTGCGTTAGCAAAGGCTACATCCAATCGGCCAAACTTTTCAATGCCTTTTGTTACTACGTTTTCAAGTGCGGTAAAGTCTGTGGCATCTGCAGCTACGCTAAGTGCGTTATTTGAGCCTAATGACTCAACTAATTTAGTTAATTTGTCTTCGCTTCTGGCGGTTAAAATGACTTTGTGACCATTGTTAACCAGCGTTTTTGCGGTTGCTTCGCCAATACCGCTTGAAGCACCTGTAATGAGGACTATTTTTTCTTTCGCCATGATTATTTCTCCTATGTTTACATATTCAAAATTATGAGAATAGTTTTACTAATGAGTTGGTCTTAAATGTATTTCTCTGATGTTATTGCGCTGATTTGCCTCAATGGCAAATAGCACAGCATCGGCAACATCTTGCGGGTATAACTTGTCAGGTCTTGCTTCATCAGTAAAAGGGGTATTTACAGCGCCTGGGGTGATGGTTGTACAACGCCCATCCCATTCACTAATTTCTTGTGCTAGGTTTTGAGAAAAACCGTAAGTAAACCACTTGCTTGCACCGTATATAGAGCCTTTAACAGCTCTGCGACCAGTTGCTGAGCTAGTAATAATAAAGTGTCCTTTGCTTTGGCGTAAATGCGCAAGCGTTAGTTTTGCAGTCCACAGTAGGGCTTTAATGTTTATGTCGATCATGGTTGACCACTCATCGGGGTCGCCTTCTTCAACTCCTAAAGTGTCTAGCCCTTTACCTGCATTAGCAAAGGCAACATCCAGACGACCAAATTTTTCAATGCCTTTAGCAACAACGTTTTCAAGCGCGGTAAAGTCGGTTGCATCTGCGGCTACGCTAATGGCGTTATCTGAGCCCAATGACTCTACTAATTCAGTTAATTTATCTTCGCGTCTAGCGGTAAGTATTACTTTATGACCATTGTTAACCAGCATTTTTGCGGTTGCTTCGCCAATACCACTTGAAGCGCCGGTTATGAGTACTATTTTCTCTTTTCCCATAGATAACCTCTTTTGTGAACCTTGAAAGCTTAAAATAACCATACCAATAAACGATTAACCTATATTGAATAGGCGCTATAAATTAGCCGTAAATAGGTGGGCTCTACGTATCAAAAACCATAGTTTTAACGGTATTTTTAAAGTTGAAATAAGTGATTAAAAAAGATAGGTTTAAATTTTTTATTCTATATACTCGCGCCACTTCTTTTGAAGTCGGTTTTTATTAGATTTAACCATTATTTTGCTGAGTTTCAGCCACATTTATCGGAACAAACATGAAAGATAAACTTTTAGCGTTTTGGCAAAGCCATTCAGAAACAATCATCACTTTAGGGTACAAAGTGATTTTAGCGTTGGTGATTTTAGTTGCGAGTGCCTTAATTGCACGCTCGGTTAAAAAGGCGATTAAAAACTCTAAATCGCCATTAAAAAGGGTAGATAGTACGCTACTCCCGCTTTTATCGAGTATTGCTGGTTATTTAGTTTATATAATTGGTGGGCTATTTATTTTAGATATTTTTGGCGTTAATACGGCAAGCTTAATTGCGCTAATGGGCGCTGCAGGTTTAGCGATTGGTTTAGCCCTTAAAAATACGCTGAGCAATATTGCTGCGGGTATTATGCTGCTAATACTCAGACCTTTTAAAATAGGCGACTTTGTTGATGCCAGTGGCACGCTTGGTACTGTGAGTGAAATAAACCTGTTTACCACGATTTTTAAAACCACCGACGGTCTTTATATAGCATCGCCTAACGGCAAAGTATGGGGTGGCAATATTAAAAACTTTACCCGTAACGGCAAAAGACGGATGGACATAGTGGTGGGTATTTCGTATGCCGACTCTATTGATGTTGGCTTAAATGTACTTAAAGAATTAGCAGCATCAGAGAGCCGATTACTTGCAGAGCCTGCTCCTAAAGTAATGGTGACTTCAATAGGCGAAAGCGCAGTAAACATTCAATTACGTGCGTGGACTGTTAATGGTGATTATTGGCAAACCGTGTGGGATTTAAATAAACGTGTTAAAGAAGCAATTGAAGGCGCTGGGCTGAGTATTCCGTTTCCGCAGCGTACGCTGCATTTATCGGAGTCGATGGCGTCGGCAATAACTGTTAACAAAGATGCTTAAATATGTATTAACATAAACATAAACATAAACACGAATAAAAATAGCGAGCCTTTGCTCGCTATTTTTGTATTAGCCTTTGTGCTGACGAGGTATTAACCTTCTAATTGAAAGTCGTACACTGAGCCTAAATTAAGTAGCTGCGTTAGCTCATCAAGTGCTTGGTAGCTTTCGGTGAGTAGGGCTGAATCTGCAAAGTCACTTGCGCCTAATTTGTCGCGGTAGTTACGTTTTGCCCAGTCACACAGTTGTGTGTATTTAGTATCGGTTAAAATAACCTCTGGGTTTACTGCAGCAAGTTCTTGCTCGTTAAGGGCTACACGTAAACGCAAGCACGCAGGGCCGCCGCCATTTTGCATACTTTGGCGTAAATCAAAAAACTGCACTTGGTTTACTGGGTTATCAGCCATAATCATTTCTTCAATGTAGGCGTTAACCGCGCTGTTGCGTTTACACTCTTGTGGTGCCACTAACAGCATTGAACCATCTTCAAGGCTCACTAACTGGCTATTAAATAAGTAACTACTTACAGCATCGGAAATACTTACTTTGTCGGTAGGTACTTCAATAATGTAAAATTCTTTATTGCCTACATACGCTTCGCGAATATCTTGCAGTGCCAGAGCTTGGTTTAAAAATGCTTGCTGGTGGCACAGTAATACATTGGCGTTACCTACTGCAATTACATCATTATGAAACACACCTTGGTCTATTACGTCTGGGTTTTGCTGTAGTAAAATTTGGCTTGAATCTTTTAAGTTATGTAAACGACAAATTGCTTCTGAGGCTTCGAGTGTTTGCCTTGCAGGAAACTTAGCGGGTTTTGGTAATTGGCTGTTAAACGCGCTGGCACCAAATACAAACATTTCAAGGCCTTGTTCGCCGTGGCTGTCACAAAAACGAGTATGGTTTGCTGCACCTTCGTCGCCAAAAAAGCCTTGGTCTGGCAAATGGGTATGGTGCGCAAAGTATTTGTCGTTATTAAACATAGCCTTTAATAAGCGCGTAGTGGTTGCAGGCTCTAATGAACGATGAAACTTATTATTTAAATTAGCTGAAGTAAAATGTACTTTGCCGTCGGTTGTATCAGGAGATGGCGATACCGTAGCAGCATTGGCTGTCCACATTGCTGACGCTGAATAACATGCGCGTAATAAAATAGGGTCAGCTTTAAACGCTTTATGAATTACTTGTGCATCGTTACCGTTAAAGCCTAAGCGGCGCAGTACGTTTAAGTCGGGGCGCGCATGAGGGGCAAATACACCTTGAGTTAGGCCTTTGTCATGCATGGCTTTCATTTTTTCAAGGCCTTGAAGTACTGCCTCTTGAGGATTTGAAAAGCTTGCTGCGTTATTTAACGAAGCAACATTACCATACGATAAACCAGCGTAGTTGTGAGTAGGACCCACTAAGCCATCAAAATTAACTTCCAAAGCGTTCATACACGTTCCAACTAAAAATTTTCAATAGGGTGCAACAATACAACGCAATAGGGTTGCTTGCAAAGTTATAAACGCAGTGTTTTTACTAATTTTTGATGTTTTTAAATGGGGAATTTATTACAAGGGAGTTGTTTTGATATTGAACGATTAATTTGAAGTTTAACTAAAATGTACATATAAATTTCATAGTGTGTAAAAGCTTAGCCTAAAGTAGGTTTATACATTTAAGCTTTATGCCAAGCCTTTACACAATACGATGTTACTTAACATAGACGCGCTCTTTATCAGCGGTGGTATGGGTATTTGTTGGATCATTAACTTGCCAAACGCTAATATCTAAACGCCATAAAAGGTAAAGGGTATGGTATAAGTTGAACATGGTTTTTCCTTGGTATTTTCACTGAACACATCAGTTTATTGGAAGAAGTATGCCAACATTAACTTGAATATTTTATGAATAGAAATCAGGTATTTAGTATTTAAGTGTAAATACGTACTAAAGGATTAGCACCAAAGCGGTGAAGTATTTTTAAAATATGCACCAGTGTGGTGTGTTTTTAACAAAAAGCCCTGCAACTATTAGGTCACTTAAATGTGCAAGGCTTTTTAAAAAATACAGTCACTCAAAAAGCAAATTAGCGGCCTACTTTTCCTTTTACTAAAGGCTCGAACGACATTACTTTAAACTTACCGTGGCTTTGATTTTTGCCATTATTAAGTACAGGCGAATTATGTAAGTCGTCAACGGTAAAGTATATTTTATGATCGGCTCCGTAGCTAAAGCCATCAGGCCAGCTCAAACGTTCGTCTTTAAATAATACTTCGTAGTCGCCAGTGGGTTTAACTACGCCAATTGCGCCATTGGTTATGTCGGTTACATATATGTTACCGCCGCCATCAACAATAATACCATCTGAAATTGGCTTAGTGCCGTAACGCGTAACTTTGTCTTCAAGCGCTTTAGCCGAAAGGCTCTCGTTATTTATATCGCTGGTGGCAATGCGGTAAACCGACGTACCCGACATTGAGCCAAAGTAAAGCCAGTCTTCGTTAGGGTCAAGCGTAATAGGGTTAACACCTAAGCGGGCTGGTTGTCCGCCAAGGCTCATTGTGCGCCCATCAATAACCATATCGATATTTTCGGCGGTGGTGTAATGGCTATTTTGTAACACTCTGCGTGCGACACCTGTTTTAAGGTTTACCGTAATAATAGCGGCTTGGCTGCCTTGGGCTGTGTCGGCAATGTATACAACGCCATGTTTATTATCGATGACTAAATCGTTTAAAAACGAGGTGTCGGTAATGGTCGGTTTAGCCAGATAAATAATTTTATGTAGTTGCTCTTTGTTTGTATCCCAGCCTACTAAGCGCCCAGCGTGATCGGGCCCTGAAGTGTCGAGCATCCATAATACACCATCGCTTGATACGTTTATGCCAAGTACGTCGTAAAAACCTTTACCGTTATTGTACGCGTATGCCCACTCTTCATTAGGGTAGGGCTTAGTTGTACCATCGCTTAAAAGCTCCATAATTTTTTGCTTTTGGCCAAAAAAGCCATGCACAGATAAAAACTTTCTGCCCGATGGGGTAATAGCAATGTTGCCCGGAGGGTGCTGCGCATCAAAGGTGGCTACTGTTTTTAAATCAGCATTTTGGCCAGCGGTGTTAGCAGTTACAGCGTTGCTACCTAAAAGTGCCGTGCTACACGCCGCTGCTAATAGTAGTTTTTTAATATGAGTCATTTTTAAAACCTTTTAAAACACGTTTATTGTTTAAAAATTAAGAGCCTAATCGGCTAAGTCGTTTACTACTAAATCGAGCAGCTGCATCAACTGTTTCGCTTGTGTTGCATCTACACTATCAAATTTACATAAAATATTTTTAGGAATATCGGCTGCTTTTAACTTAAGTGATTGGCCATGCTTGGTTAGCTGAACTAGGCGTTTGCGTTTGTCGTGCTCATCTTTAATAACAGCCAGTAATGATTTGTCGCTCATTTTTTTGAGTATTTGGGTCATTGCACCGCCATCTATCGCGGTTTTATCTATTAGCTCTGCAATTGTTATTTCGTCTTGCTCCCACAGCGCCATCATTACTACGTATTGCGGATAAGTTAAATTTAGCTCGTTTAAAGGCTCGCGATACGCACGCGCAATGCTGTTAGATGCCATATATAACCGATGACATAACTGATTTTTTAACTTTAATTGCTCAAACGGCATAACGTTATCCTTTATTTCGATACATGGCATTTTAATTTGCATGCAAAGTATTTGCAATCTCTAATTACTTGTTCTATTATTTTGCACACAAACTAAATTGATTGATATTTTTAAACTTTGGAGTTCATTATGAATGTATTACAAAACGTAGCTTACACAGCAAAAGCAACTGCAACTGGCGGCCGTGAAGGCGTAGCTAAATCTGATGATGGTCGTTTAGATGTAAATTTATCAACACCTAAAGGTTTAGGCGGAGACGACGGTCAAGGTACTAACCCTGAGCAATTATTTGCCGCAGGTTATGCCGCGTGTTTTATTGGCGCACTAAAATTTGTAGCAGGTAGCGAAAAAATAGATTTACCAAGCGACACACATATTGACTCACAAGTATCTATTGGCGCGATTGAAGGTGGTTTTGGTATTGCAGTAAAACTTGCTGTATCACTAGGTGATATGGATAAAGCTGCAGCACAGGAGCTTGTAGATAAAGCGCACCAAGTATGTCCATATTCAAACGCAACACGTGGCAATATTGAAGTAGAGCTTTCAGTTATTTAATTAATTGCTAAGTTAACTAATACTGTAATAGCCCAGTGGTTTTGCCACTGGGCTTTTTTGTGCGTGGAGTTTAATAAAAATGAGTCGTTAAATAAACATACAAAAAATCATATATTCACTATTCCATATATTCTGTTTTTGTTTTATTGTATGTGTAATAAAACTGCGAGGACAATATGGAACAATTCAACCCACTTCAATTTTATAAATGCCTAGCGGACGATACGCGTTTAAAAGCAATGCTGCTCATTAGCCATCAAGAAGAGCTATGTGTATGCGAACTGGTTACTGCACTTGAGCTAAGCCAGCCTAAAGTGTCTCGCCATTTAGCGCAGTTAAGACAATGCGGATTGTTGAGCGACCGTAAACAAAATCAATGGGTTTATTACAGTATTAATAAAGCCCTACCAGAGTGGGCTAAAAATGTATTAACGCAAACGCTTACTGCTAACCCTTCATTTTATGAAAACGATTTAACGCGCTTAAATGTTATGGGTAATCGCCCTGAACGTATTACTAGCTGCTGTAACTAACTTATTAAAGGTATTTAATTATGACTATTAAAGTAGGTATTAACGGTTTTGGCCGTATGGGACGTTTAACTCTGCGTGCAGCAGTTGATTGGCCAGAAATAGAGTTTATTAAAGTAAATGATGTAGCGGGCGATGCTAAAACCCACGCACATTTAATTGAGTTTGACTCAGTACACGGGCGCTTAGCACAACAGGTTTCTAGTGATGATAATAGCTTTAGTGTGGGTAAGCATACGATTGCAGTTACCAACAACAAAGCCATAAACGAAACTGATTGGTCTGATTGCGATGTAGTAATAGAAGCCAGCGGTAAAATGAAAACCACAGAGCTGTTAAATCAATATTTAGCGCAAGGTGTTAAGCGTGTTGTGGTAACCGCACCTGTAAAAGAAGACGGTATTTTAAATGTAGTAATGGGTGTAAACGATGATCTTTATAACCCAAGTGAGCATAACATTGTTACAGCCGCCTCTTGTACTACTAACTGTTTAGCGCCAATAGTAAAAGTACTGCAAGAAAAAGTGGGCATTAAACACGGCTCAATGACTACTATTCACGACATTACTAATACTCAAACGATTATTGATGCCCCTCATAAAGATTTACGACGTGCGCGTTCATGCGGTACAAGTTTAATTCCTACTACAACCGGTAGTGCAACGGCTATTACGCATATTTTTCCTGAGCTTAAAGGTAAATTAAACGGCCATGCCGTGCGCGTACCTCTTACTAACGCATCAATTACTGATTGTGTTTTTGAGCTCGAGCGAGGTGTTACACAAGACGAAGTAAACACGTGGTTTAAAGACGCTGCAAATAACGAGCTACAAGGTATTTTAGGCTACGAAGAAAAGCCGCTTGTATCTATAGATTACAAAACAGATCCGCGCAGCTGCACTATTGATGCGCTTTCAACCATGGTAATTAACAACACTCAACTTAAATTATACGCTTGGTACGATAACGAGTGGGGTTATGCAAACCGTACTGCTGAGCTAATGCTTAAAGCTGCACAAAGTGATTTGGTTTAATCTCGTTTAAAAAGGTTTAACGCTATGTTTGCGCAGTTGGCTAACTTACCGAGCTCTATAAAACAATATTTAATAATTACTGGTAACTATTGGGCATTTACTTTAACTGATGGTGCGCTACGCATGTTGGTGGTGCTGTATTTTCATCAGTTAGGTTATGGCGCATTTGCGATAGCCATGTTGTTTTTGTTTTATGAAATATTTGGGGTGATCACCAATTTAGTAGGTGGTTGGCTTGGCGCGCATTTAGGGTTGAACAAAACCATGAATGTAGGGCTTGGGCTACAACTTGTCGCTTTAGCCATGCTTTGCGTGCCAGGGGATTGGCTAACCGTTGCCTATGTTATGGCAGCGCAAGCACTGAGTGGCATAGCAAAAGACTTAAATAAAATGAGTGCAAAGAGCGCCATTAAGTATTTAGTACCACAAGACGATGCAGGGCAAAGCCAATTATATAAATGGATTGCCATACTTACGGGCTCTAAAAATGCTTTAAAAGGGGTGGGCTTTTTTTTAGGCGGCTTATTACTAACTGTATTTGGTTTTGTGGGGGCATTAATAAGTCTAATTATTTTACTTAGTGTTGCGTGGGTTATTAGTTTAATTTTTTTAAAAGGCGATATTGGTAAAGCTAAAAATAAACCTAAGTTTAAAGAATTATTTTCTAAATCGCGGGCAATTAACTTACTTAGCGCAGCGCGTTTATGCTTGTTTGCAGCGCGCGATGTATGGTTTGTAGTTGCACTACCTGTTTACTTAGCCGCTCAGTTTAACTGGGATCATTGGTGGGTCAGCGGTTTTATGGCTTCGTGGGTAATTGCTTATGGGCTGGTGCAATCGCAAGCACCGCGAATAACTGGGCAAGGTGATTCAACTTCACATTCGGTCAAAAAAGCATACTGGTGGGTTGCTTTATTAAGTGGTGTAACTGGCATTTTGGCGTTGTTGATGCAATTGGATATAGCGGTACATTTTACGCTTGTAATAGGCTTACTTATTTTTGGTGGAGTATTTGCTGTAAATTCATCGCTGCATAGTTACTTAATAGTAAGTTTTGCTAAAAATGATGGGGTGTCACTAGACGTTGGCTTTTATTATATGGCCAATGCGATAGGGCGTTTGCTTGGTACGGTGCTTTCTGGTTGGGTTTTTCAAGTATATGGGCTTAGTGCGTGTTTATGGGTAAGTGTGTGTTTATTAGTTTTAGCCGCAATTACAACAGCACGGTTAGCTAAACTTTAAAAAACCCAACGTATTGTATTAAATTCAATTTGTTTAACGATATTCATAGCTTCGTTGGTTAGATCTACTAAACTGTATCAGTAGTTTTAATTTAAAGGGTGTAATGAATGCGAGAAATATCGTTAGCAAAAAAGTTACTCTGGCTTAGTGTCGGTAGTATATTTATAACTGTACTAGTGTTATCAGGCGTTTTGTGGTGGCAGTTATCATCAAGTAATAAGCAGTTAGCGACTAAATCTGAAGAGTACATTACTGTAGAAGTAGAAGAAAAGCTTAATGCTCATGCAGCTGGATACGGAGAAAAAATTGCAGGCTTTATTAATGAAGCTTACCGCATTCCTTATTCATTAGCGGCTTTATTAGGTGACGCAGCCAAAAGCGAAACCCTGAGCCGCGATACAGTAGTAAGTATTAACCGCTCGATGTTAGAGC
The DNA here is from genome assembly GCF_014164415.1 of Pseudoalteromonas sp. SG43-1. Lineage (NCBI taxonomy): Bacteria > Pseudomonadati > Pseudomonadota > Gammaproteobacteria > Alteromonadales > Pseudoalteromonadaceae > Pseudoalteromonas > Pseudoalteromonas sp. SG43-1. The sequence goes on from NZ_JACJFD010000006.1 coordinate 23,006, forward strand.
AAAATACTCTGCTTTCTTCTATATATTCGCAATTTGAGCCTAATGCTTTTGATGGGCAAGATTCGAGCTTTAAACAAGGTTACAAACATTCGGTTAATGGTAATGGCACCTTAGAGGTGTATATTACTCGCGACCAAAACGGCGTAATTGAACAGCAAAAAGTAGCTAATGCTGCCGATAAATATATTACCTCTTTAAATGAATTTGGTATTCGTGAAGCGCATTGGTATTTGTGTGCAAAAGACACGCTTAAGCCTTGTATTATGGAACCGTATTTATACGAAATCCCATCGGGCGACTCAGTAATGCTAACTTCGTTAACTGTGCCTATTTTAAAGTCAGGTCAGTTTATTGGTTTAGCTGGCGTTGATTTAACGCTCCCAACTTTTCAGGGCTTAACCGAAAAGCTGTCGAGCGAGCTTTACAACGGCCAAGCAAAAGTAACACTTTTAAGTGATATAGGTTTAATTGTAGGCAGCAGTCACTATAAATCTAAATTAGGCCGCCCATTTAAAGAGGCGGTTAGTAGCAACACTTACAGTGAGCTGGTTAAATTTAAAGGCCAACATGGTCTCTTTAAAACGCCTAGGGAGTATTTAGTTAACTACCCAATTAATATAAAACTAGCTAACACTCAGTGGTCATTAATCATAGAAGTACCTACAGAACTAGCACTTGCAGGGCCTGAAGCGCTAGAAAAAAACATGCAAGAAACAGCAACATCACTCAGATTTATTATTTTAATAACAGGCTTAGTAATTGCTGTGGTTGCTTTTGTTATTATGAAATTAGTAATAGCAGGTGTAATAGCGCCGCTACAACAAATTCAACAGCGGGTTGATAACCTCGCAAGTTCTGAAGGTGATTTAACACATACATTGCATGTTGATAGTCACGCAGAGCTTATTGCATTAGCTGGTGGGTTTAATCGATTTTTAGCAAAGCTACGTGATTTAATTTCTGAGCTTAAAACGGTGTCTGATCAAACCAAGCAGCAAGGCGAAATAGCACAACACATAGCTATTGATACAAAGCATAATGTGCAATCTCAATTTCAAGAAATTGAAAGTGTGGTAACGGCTATGAACGAAATGAGCGCAACAGCACTTGAAGTCGCCAGAGCATCAGAGCAATCAGCCCAACAAGCCGATGAAATAAATAGCTTGGTAGTAAGCAGTGAGTCGAGCTTGTCATCAGCGATGACGCAAGTTAAAACGATGTCTGAAGAAATTAAAGAAGCTAACCAAGCCGTTGAAAAAGTTGCTTCGCGTAGTAAAGACATTACGCAAATATTAGATGTAATTCGTACTATTTCAGAACAAACAAATTTACTTGCACTTAACGCTGCTATTGAAGCTGCGCGCGCTGGTGAACATGGGCGCGGCTTTGCTGTTGTTGCCGATGAAGTACGTGCACTTGCTTCTAAAACGCGTTCATCAACAGATGACATAAGCCAACTAATTGATAGTTTATTATCTGAAGTAGGTAACGCATCTACCGTTATTGAAAAAGGCGTAGTACGTGCACAAAATGCCGTTGATGAAACATCAGTAGCTTTTGATGCTCTGCACAGTGTTGTTGTTAAAGTTGATGAAATAACCAATCAAATTACACATATTGCAACTGCTGCTGAAGAGCAAAGTTTAGTAACTGAAGAAATAAACCGCAATTTAACGCTTATATCTGATGCCGCATCGCAACTTGCTGACTTATCTACACAAGCAGGGGATAGCAGCGAAGCGCTTAATGCACTCGTTGCCCAGCAAGATAATGAACTTAATAAGCTTAAAACGTAACTTACAAATTAAGTTTTAAGCACAAAAAAATGGCCAGTTAATACTGGCCATTTTTATTTAGTAGAATAAATGTAACTTGTTGGGAATGCTCGATAACTGCTATTTATAACTTTTTAATCAACATAAACATTTGGTTGATCATTGGCTCAGCAAATTGCTCTACATTAGGACGATTAAAATAACCGCGTAAACCTGTAAATTGCACTTGAAAAAAGCGCGCATATTCAACAGCGGTCAACGTGTTACTTAACTCACCTTTGTTTATTGCTTGGTTAAATAATTGCGTTAAATAAGCTTCAAATTGAGCCGTTAAATCTAAGCTTAGCTCATACAGGTTTGAATCTTTTTCTGCAAACTCGCTGTTTGCCTTAACTAGCATACAAATAGCGCTTGGACTGCAATCTTTTGTTTTAATTACCACGTTTTCAACAAACGCACGTAATCCACCAAGTACTGTATCGGCACTTGATAAAAACCCTTCTATTTGGGTTTTCATTTGTACGGTGTAATCTTTCAGCGATTCGCAATATAGACCTTCTTTAGAGCCAAACGCAGAGTAAATACTACCTGGGCGCATATTAACGGCTTCTTGTAAGTCACGCGTTGAGGTTGCATGAAAACCTTTTTGCCAAAATAGCTGACTAGCAACGCGAACTACATTCTCGCGTTCAAATTTAACCTTATTAGCCATATCATTCTCAATCAATTTGAACATTTGCTCAATTTTAACTTGAACAGTCGCTCAAAATCAAATACTATGTGTCTCGAAGTTACTTAAAACTATTAATTATTAGGAGCTAACCATGGCCGAATTTACTTTATACACTCAAGAAAACGCACCAGAAGAAGCAAAACCGTTACTAGCTGATTCAGTAGCAGCATTTGGTATGCTTCCTAACTTACATGCAGTAATGGCTGAAGCACCAACATTACTTAAAGGTTACCAAGTACTGCATGAGTTGTTTCAAAAAACATCATTCAACGCAGAAGAGCTAACAGTAGTATGGCAATCAATTAACGTAGAGCACGACTGTCATTACTGTGTTCCTGCTCACAGTGGCATTGCAGCGGCAATGAAGGTTGATCAAGGTATTGTTGACGCACTTGTTAACAAAACACCACTTGAAAACCCTAAGCTAGAAACTCTTCGTGAAACTACACTTGCAATGACACGTGAACGTGGCGTGATCAGCGATGAGCAAATCGAAAAATTTTTTGCCGCAGGTTACGCTAAGCAGCAACTACTTGAAATTATTGTAGGCTTGTCTCAAAAAGTAATGAGCAACTACACTAATCACCTTGCTGATACACCAGTAGACGCTGCATTTAAAAAATACGTAAAATAAATACGGTTTTATAAATGACAAAAGGCAGCCTAGGCTGCCTTTTTTGTGTTTATAAATCACAGCTATTTAAATTTAACCGTTTTTATACTGCGTGTATAAATACGTTGTTCGGGCTTTGTCCACTCACCCTTTTTTAAATAAGAGGTCGATACAATAAATTTATCGTCCTTTAGTTCACTCATCGATTTAACCTTTGTAATACCATCTTGGCTACCAGTTACATCTTCATAAGCTACAAATTGAGTGGGGCTGAGGACTTTCATAGTCCCTTTTGTATAAAACCCTGCTGTTGTGAAATAGTAAAATACCAAAGACTCTTTTTTACTGTCGTAAAAAATCATCGACTCGCCGCCATACTCACCTTCATTAATAGAGTGCTTGGTATGTATCGCTTTACCGTTTAAAGCACGCTCCCAACGGGCAACATCTTGTATTTTTTTAGCACCTTCAGGTACTTTAAAGTCAGCCTGCCAAGTTCCTAAATAGGGCTTAAATACGGCAAGTTCTTTATCAAGGTTGGTGGATGTATCGGATGCATAGCTACTAAATGTTAATAAGCATAAGACTAAGAATATCGCTTTAAAATGTGTCATAATTTGGCTCTTGTTTTTGTAATACCAATGCCAAGTATAGGCGATAATTAATTGATAAAGAAAATATTAATCACATTCTCATTACTTTATTTAGCCGCCATTTGGCAGGCTTACCTACTGCAATACTTACCTGTTTATATACCTATATATGTACCTGGTTATATAAGTGTATTAAGTGCTATAACCTTTTTTATGTACGCGTGGGATAAGCGACAAGCTAAACGCTCTTCACATAAAAAAGTAAACCGCACGCCAGAGCGCACACTGCAACTACTTGCATTATTTGGAGGATGGCCGGGGGCATTACTTGCTCAACAATTACTTCGTCATAAATCGCAAAAGCGGCGTTTTATAGTGGTGTTGTGGTTATGTATTTTAATAAATGTAGGGGCTGTGGGGAGTTTATTATATTATTTGGGGTAGTTTAAAATTATGCCTTTAATACATGTGAAATGTTTAAAGGCATAATTAAAGTTTAGATACTGGACTAGTTAGCCGCTTCAGTTGCTGCTACTTCATCTAAATTTACTGTTAAAATTGTCTTTTTATCGACTACAACCCACTTGCGGTAAGTTAAGTAACCTGGCTTGCTTACTTCAACGTCGTACTTACCTTCTTTAAGTTCAATGGCATCTTGGTACACAGGCGCAATGTTCATAATGCGTACGCGTGCATCACTAGGGTTAGTGATTACAGTTAATGAAATAGGTGCTACAGCTTCGACAATTTCTTCTTGTACTTGAACTGCTTCTTCTTTTGCAAGTTGCTGCGTTTCATCTACAGACGATGTAGCTGAACAACCACTTAGTATTAGTAATGCCGCTAGTGCGCTTATCTTTTTCATAGGTACTCCATAAACTCATTTAAATAGTGATAATTACGAAAAATCTTGGAGGAGTTTATGCAAAATGATCGCTCAACCCGTCGTCCTTGACCTTCGTTTGTTAAAACAAAACGTTTGTTAGTTTAATATATTTTTAGTTATTTGGTGATGCTCTCGCAATAAATAGTTTTTAAAGCATTACATTATCAAGAGACTGAGTAATAGCTTCGCTTCTTTCAACTAGTTGCTCTGCTGTACGGTACATCTTTCTTTTCATTAACGTATTTGCCATAGTGATATAGCGTCTAGATAATTCTTGTTTTAAAGAAACGAGTAATGAAAAGTCTTTAGGTAATGTTGCAGACTCGGTATTGATTAATTCTTCAAAATCTAATAAATCTCTGTACTCTTCAATCGTCTCTAGTTTTTGTGTGTATCTATCAAATCTAGGACCGTAAAATACGACGGCATCTTCAGTAGGAAAATCAGCTGGTTCACCTAGGTTTACTTTCTTTTGGTAAAGCGTTAAAGCATCTATCGCCGACTCTCTTTTTAGAAGGTCTGCAAAGCCAAGTTCATTTTTTTGATTATTGGTGAAAATAGCTTTACCAACATTAAGTAAAGATTTTTGCGTGATAACATCATCTTCTTCAATCGCTTTATCTAAGGCAAGTTTATAGTTATCAAAATGCACTTCAGACGGGCGATAAACGTAGGTGCTATCGACTACACTTAAATCATTGATTAATTGTGGAATACTATTATTGTCCAGTTCACTATAGCGAGATTGCTCAAGTAACAAATCAATACGAGAAGTAATATCTGAAATTATTGATTGACGCTCTCTTAAAATGCTTTCGAGTTGTACCGATAGCTTTTCTGAATCTGGGTAATACTCCAAGGCTTTACTATAAACATTAATTGTTTCATCAAAGTCTTTAAACTTGTTAGCGCTTGTATTGATTTGATTCGCTCTGTAATCAAAACTTTGTAGAATATTAGCTTGATTAGATCTTAATAATCCCTGTTTTAATACTTCGTATTGAGGTGGGATTTCTGCAAGCTTGTTTAGAATCTCCGGCCCATCCCAAGACATCCATGTTTCTACTTGTTGGTTAATTGCTTTTGCATTATCTAATTTTGCTTCAAGCTGCTTTATATTATTTGTATTTGATAGATAGTACTGACTAGCCAAAAGGGCTAGCACAACAGTACTGGCTGCAAGTGCTATTGCCGGTTTAAAGTTACTTTGAAGCTTATCTAAAACAGGCTTTAACGAATCAGTTCTTTTTGCTGCATCTAAAGAAATTGCTTTATTAAGTGTGCCCCATAACCATAAAGGGCAGTTACTAGGACGTTTTGCCGATGTATCTTTAGGGAGTGTGTCTGCTGCAACACGATTATATGGATGTTTGCTACTTAATAACTCTAGGGCAATACACGCATAAGAAAAAACGTCATCTTTAACGGATGCTGCAGCACCTTTTAATTGTTCAGGACTTGCATAGGTTGGCGTATAACCTCCTACAGTGCCTAGGCTTGATTCACTATTAACTGCATAGGCATCTTCAATGGTTTTGTGTTTAGCAATACCAAAGTCAAGTACCTTGAGGCTACCATTTGAATCGAAGATTATATTCGATGGCTTTAAATCGTTATGAATGACGCCACGAGAATGGGCATAAATTAAAGCATCGGCAAGTTGATTAAGAATCACGCTCGCTTTTTTGAAAACCATTCCAGAGGGTTTGTTGCGTTTAATTATTTGCTCTAGCGTTTCGCCTTCTACTAATTCCATGGTTACGTAATGTAAACCGTTATCAGAACCTGCAGAATATACTTTTACAATATTTGGATGGGAGAGCTGTTGTGTTTTAGTTGTTTCATCCTTAAGAAGTGAAATAGCTTCTTCAGAATGAGAAAACTCTTCTAATAATACTTTAATCGCTACGAAAACTTCAGGACGACTCGCACTTTCTAAAAATAAATCTCTGGCTCGGTAAATGTAACACATACCACCTTGGCCAATAAGTTCTTCAACTAAGTAGCGATCGGATACTTTTTTACCAATAAGGTTTAATTTATTTATTGCTTTTGACGTGCGAAGATTTGAGTCAAGCGAAGCTATCTGCGTTTTATCATTAGAACTGTTGACACCGCTCATTATAAATCCTTTTATTGTGTATATTAAAATAATCGCAAAGGTGAGTTTTTTATTTTTATCAATTCTCCCTTTGATAAGCGTTGTATTTTTACAAAAATTAGCCAACTTAGCAATGTTTCTAAAGCAGAACTTTTGTACAAAACTTTAAAAAATTAAGGGCTTTTATATTAATTATTGAAATATCGTTTATTTACTGTTTATTTTTATAAACAGTGTAAGCCTACAGGCATTGTTTTGTAACACTTCTAGGGGCTTAAAATGAATAAAATGTAATGCTAATTATTAAATAGCATTTTTTTAAATGGGAACATACAAAATATTTTTTGTAAGCTTTGAAAGGGCTTTTTTATAGAGGTTTTGTTTAATTTAATTTATTTAAATTTGAGCTTTTGTATGGTTGAGTATATTTTTATATATTAATTTCAATGTTGACAATAGTTTCTCTTCTACTTTATCCTAATGAGAATGTAGATTTATGGGACTAACTTATCAAATGGAACTGATACTAAACATCACTAGTTATCATAGACTCTCTCCAGAAATTGAAGCAACTAAAACAGTAAAAGACTCTCTAATATTTGGCCGTTCAGAAGCATGTGATTGGCATTTTCCTGATCCTGAAAAAATCATTTCTAGTAAGCACGGACGCATAGTTAAAGAGGGCGACTCTTTTTATGTTTACGATACATCTACAAATGGTACTTTTGTAAATTTTGGTGTAGCTCCACTAGGTCAAGGCAATAAACAACGCTTGTCAAATAGTGATACGATCACTGTGGGTGATTTTCAGATAGAGGTAAAATTAGCTACTAATGAAAAAACACCTGACACCGATTATGGTAATTCAAGCGCTGCAGCTAGTATTAGCAAAGAGCCAGAAAGCTCTTATCAGCATCCTACGGGGTATTTTTCTGAGCCAGAACAGTACTTTAATGAATCAATAATGGATGAGTCTATGCCTGCAGTTTCTATGACTCAGGCCAGTGACCTTAATTCAGCTAACCAAATACCGGAAAACTGGGATGAGCTTGCTCACTTAATGAACCCAGAAGCTGTAACTCAACAAGCACCTGTTGTAAGTAAGCCACAACAAAAGCCAGCTGTTGAGCAGCAAACTTCAGTTAATACACCAGTATTAGATATGCCTGTAACTAAACCTCAAGCAGTAAAACCTGTTCATAAACCAGTAGTGCAAAAAAATCCAACATCGCTTAGTGAAGATACCGCTTTAACTGATGCTTTTTTAAACGGACTGGGGGTTAAAGCTGAGTTACAAAACTCATTAAACTCACAAGAACTTTGGTTTGAAATGGGCCAAGGGTTAAATCTATTACTGACCGAGTTGATGGAGTCTCTTCGCCAAAGAGCGCTTGTAAAAAACCAATTGCGTTTAAACCAAACGATGTTTCAAACTCAACAAAATAACCCAATTAAGTTTTCGGCAGATATTGATGACGTTATTCAGAATTTATTCATCAGAAATAGTGCAAGCTTCCTGTCGTCTCAAGAATCAATCAAAGAAAGCTTTGTTGATACGCGAAGACATGAACATGCTTTATTAGCAGGAGCTGACGGCGTATTAAAAGGGATGTTAGAGCAAGTTTCTCCCCAACATATAAATCAACAAATAAATGATAATTCTAACGTATTAAAAATCATCCCTGGTCAAACAGAGGCTAAGTGCTGGAAGCTATACAAAAATTTATATGATGAGTTATCTCATGATGTAAATAGTAAGGGAGCTATGGCGTTGTCAGATGATTTCTTAAAAGCATACAACGATAGAATTAAAGAATCGTTCTAGAAAGGAAAGTAGATAATGAACAAATTTAAGCTCTTTTTAATGAGTTTCAGTTTACTGTTTTTAGCCATGGGTTGTTCAACTGTTAATAAGTTTGTGCCTCCTTCTACGGATCTAAAAATTAATGTGTCTAAAAATGTAAATCCAGACACGTCAGATAGACCTTCACCGGTAGTAATGAAAATTTTTGAGCTTAGCTCGAGAACAATTTTTGATACTCAGGATTTCTTTAGCCTGTATGAAACACCTGAAAAACTATTAGGCCCGGACTTATTAAAAAAAGATGAATTAGAATTACAGCCAAACTCTGTTCAAAAATATAAAATGAGCTTAAACCGCAATACACGATATGTTGGTGTTGTTGTCGCGTACAGAAATATCGATCAAGCACGATGGAGAGCTGTAATCGAAGTTGACCCAACTGGCTATGACGATATAGATGTAAATGTTGAAGCAATTGCTACATACATGAGAGAGCAGTAAAAAAGGATTTGTACAATGAGTGATAACACTCGTGTTGCCTGGACCGAAGGAATGTTCTTAAGGCCGCAACACTTTCAGCAGTCAGATAAGCATTTTTCGCATTTAATTAAGCAAATTTGTAATGGGAATTTAGCAGATCCTTGGGGCATACTTGATATAAGTATCGATACTCAGCTATTAAGCTCAGGCCAATTTGCTATTGAGTCATTGTCAGCTATTACCCCTGATTTGCTACCTATCGATATGCCTCAATCTACCTCTTTGCCTGAGCCTTTAGTGGTGGGCAAAGATGTTTATGATGAAATAATTTATTTAGCGGTTCCTGCACTAAAAGCCAGTGGTATTAATATTTCATCTTTAGATGAGGATATTGTTACGCGTTATAAACTAAACGACTTATCTGTAAGTGATTACTCTTTAGGTGCACAAGCTCAAGAAATTATTCAAGTAGCTAAGGTATTTAGTAAGCTAGTATTGTCATCAGACGACCATGCAGGCTATATATTATTGCCACTTGCACGCATTGTTGAAGTTAGCAGTGAAGGTCAAATTAAGCTCGATCCAAAGTATATACCAGCATCGTTAAAAGTCGGTCAGTGTAAGCCATTACTTGGTTTAGTGAGAGAGATTGGCTCAATGATCAAGCAGCGCTCAGAGAGTATTGCTGTTAGATTGTGCCAAGGTTATGCGGGAAGTACCTCTGTAGCTGATTTTATTATGCTGCAAACATTAAACAAGTATGACGCTGTTTTTGAAAACTTATTATCAGTTAATAATCTTCATCCAAGCGTTCTTTATACTCGTCTAATAGAGCTTGCTGGTGAGTTATCTACTTTTAGTACAGTAAACAAAAGAGTGCCTAAATTACCTAAGTACGATCATAAAAACTTAGGCCCGGTATTTAGTGAAGTAATAAACTTTTTATACCAATCTTTAAGTCATGTAATTGAGCAAACTGCTACGGAAATAAAGTTAGAGCAAAGCAAGTTTGGTATTTCTTTTGGTGCGCTCAAAGACAAATCAGTACTTAGCTCAGGTCAATTTGTATTGGCTATTAAAGCCAGTGTTCCTCACGAGGAGCTTCGTAAGATATTACCTTCTCAAATTAAAATTGGTAGTGTTGAGACAATCCGAGATTTAGTAAATAATCAAATCCCAGGTATTACAATCAGTAACTTACCAACGGCACCGCGTCAAATTCCTTACCATGCAGGTTTTCATTATTTTGAATTAAATAAACATGGCGAGCATTGGGCAAAACTTCATTCAAGTGGTGGTATTGCTATTCACTTGTCAGGAAATTACCCCGAGTTACAACTAAGCCTGTGGGCAATAAGAACTTAACTTTTAAAAGGAAGAGTTTCAATGGACGAAACCATTATAAAACCACGTCCTGGTCGATTAGGGCGTGATGCCTCAAATAATCCTCAAGTAGATAATGATCCAGACAAAACAGTCATGTCTGTTGAGCCTGTTGCAAGTAGTATTCCTAGTAATGCAAAGGTTTCTATATTTAGAAACCCATTAATGGAAGCCGCAACAGACTGTTTCTCTTTGGTTATTTCAATTAGAAAATCAGTTGAGATGACTAACTTAGCTGCGTTAAAGCATCGATGTGTAGAGGCTATCAAACGTTTTGAAGTCGAACTACGTAATCAAAATTTATCAAAAGATGTAATCAAAAACTCTCGTTATTGTTTATGTGCAATTTTAGATGAATCAGTTTTAAACTCTAAATGGAGTTCTATGGAATGGGCTGACGAAAGCTTGCTTTCGACATTTCATAAAGAAACTTTTGGCGGTGAGTACTTTTATACTTTACTTGATAATGCATTGGCCCAGCCTGAGCAACACAAAGCCTTTTTAGAGCTGCAATACCACTGTTTAAATTTAGGTTTTAAAGGTAAGTACAGACTAGATACTGTGGGTGACAATAAAGTAGAAGAATACCGCTCACAAATGTATCACTTATTAAATCAATTAGATGGGCCAATCAATAATAAGCTTTCTCCTAACTGGAAACAAAGAGTAGCCGCTGGCGTAGAATTAAGAAATCAGGTGCCATTGTGGGTTATTTTTTCTGTTTTAGGCTTACTTTTACTTACCGTTTATTTATTTATAAATATGAAGCTAAATGATGATGTTATGGCTGTTAGTGACAAGCTTGCTATCATTCATCCTGTAGCTGAAGACCAAGCAGTAGATAAAAAAGATCAGCAGTTACTTGTACTAGAGCAGCTATTACAAACTGAGATTCAAATGGGGATTGTGACGATAAAGAAAAATATCGATAGGATCAGAATCTCTATTAATAGTGAGAGCCTTTTTAATCAAGGTGACTCTAAATTATTACCTTCATTTCAGCCTATTTTAGAAAAACTAGCGTTAAGCCTTGAAGGAACCAAAGGACGTATTTTAATAACCGGCCATACAGATGACACACCAATTAGAACTGATAAGTACCCTTCTAATTGGCACCTTTCTTTAGCGCGCGCAACGCAAGTTGCAAACTCTATGGCTAAAAGTACAAACCTCAGTGGGCGTTTATGGCCCGAAGGTAAGGGCGCAGCAGAGCCTATTGCCAGTAATTCAGATTCAGCTTCTCGGTCATTAAACCGACGAATTGAAATCGATTTATTATTTTAAGAGGCTGAAATGAGTTTTTCACAAAAAATAAAAAAAGTGACCTACGCACTTACATCTCGTACGGCAATGCTAATTATCGGCTTTTTAGCTTTATCATTATTAATTTGGTTTGGCGGCCCATTAATCGCGATAGCTGACTATGTACCACTACAAAGTATTGCAGCAAGACTGTTTACTATTATATTGGTTTTATTGGTTTTCTCTGTGTCTAAAATTTATCGTCTTGTGCAACAAAGCAAACGAGACGAAAAAATGGCTGATGAGTTAATTGATAGTAATAACGATACAAATAGCTCTGAAGTAAATGAAGAAATTACTACGCTTAAAACGCGAATGAACGAAGCTATCGATCTTTTAAAAGACGTAAAGCTGTTCAAAGGTAAAAATATTTACCAGTTGCCATGGTACATAATGATAGGCCCACCAGGGGCTGGTAAAACTACCGTTATTCATAACTCAGGACTTGATTACCCGCTAAAAGACAAGCTAGGTGTTGACTTGGTTCATGGTGTTGGCGGTACTCGTAATTGTGATTGGTGGTTTACCAATAAAGCAGTTTTAATTGATACAGCTGGGCGCTACACAACGCAAAGCAGCCATGCAAAGCATGATTCACGTGCATGGGAAGGCTTTTTAGGGTTACTTCGTAAGTACCGTCCACTTAGGCCTATTAATGGTGTAATGATCAGTATGGGTATTTCTGAGCTTATGAGCCAGACCAAAACTGAGAGAAACCTACATGCTCGCGCTATTAAACAGCGCTTACAAGAGCTGCAAAGCCAATTAGGTATGACCTTTCCTGTTTACGTTATTTTTTCTAAAGTTGATTTAATTGAAGGTTTTAGAGAGTTTTTTGGCGAATTAACAGAAGAAGAGTGTGAGCAGGTTTGGGGCGTAACCTTTGAACTTGATTTAGATAAAGACACACAAGTAGATGCTTTCAACAAAGAATTTCACTCATTAATTTCTAAATTAACTGAAATGTTAAATCGTAGATTAATTAATGAAAGAAACGAAGAAATTCGCGCTAAGATATTTGAATTCCCTAGGCAGCTTCGTGTTTTACAAGGTGTAGGAGATGCTTTTTTAAAAGAAATATTCACTCCTAATGCATACGAAGAACTACCAATGTTTCGTGGTGTTTACCTCACAAGTGCAACGCAAGAAGGTACGCCATCTAGTTTTTTAAACGAAGCAAACGCAGGCGAATCTGGATACATTAACCAATCTAAAAGCTTTTTTATAAAGAATGTATTAGAAGGTGTAATTTTTCCAGAGCAAAACTTAGCAAGTACTAACAAACATCATGACAAGCAAAATAAATGGCTTCGTGTTGGTAGCATAACGCTTGCATGCATAGCTTTACTTGGTTTTTCAACATCGTGGTACTTTAGTTTTGCTTGGAATAGTAACTTAATTTCAGAGACTGAAGATGCGATTGCAACGTACCAAGAGCTTGATACAGCCTCATTTGACCGTAATAACTTACTAGTACTAAACGACAGATTAAAGGCTCTTAGAAACTTACCTGCAAGCAACCCTGAACTTGTTAATACACAAGAGTCTAAATCAATTGGGTTTGATAAACTAAATGAAATAAAAATGGCTTCTACACAAGCCTACGACCGTTCATTACAAACGTATTTAGAACCGTTTATTGCAAGTACCTTAATTAAAGAAATGGAAGCTCATCCTGAGCACTTAAGTTATTTATACGAAACACTGAAGTGTTACCTCATGTTGTTTCAGCCTGAATACTTTGAAAGTGAAGATATAACGGTTTGGTTTAACGCTTATTTAGAGCGTAACTTACCAGGCGATAAAAATATGCAAACCAGAGTAGAGCTGATGGAGCATGTAGCTACATTACTTGAAAATGGTGTAAGCCAAATTGAAATTGATAATCAAGCAGTGCGTGTTGCGCGAGCTGAGCTAACTAAGCTACCAATTGCTGAGCGAGCATATCAAAGATTACAAGCCGACTTCCTAGATAGTAGTATTCCGCCATTTAGGCTTACAGACATTATTAGTTTTGAAAGTGCGCAAAAATTTACTTTTAGAAATGACGGTGAGCTTACGCGAAGTATCCCTGGCTTATATACATTTAATGGTTTTCACGGCATTTTTAATGTTGAGAAAAGTAAAATGCTTGGCAATTTAATGGCAAGTAGCTGGGTGTATGGTGAAGAGGCAACGGGCACTTACGATATTTCTAAAGATGAGATTGAGAAGAAACTAGAGCAGCGATACTTTCAAGATTATATCTATTATTGGCAATCATTTATTGATGATCTGAGCCTGAATCAATATAGCTCTCCGGCTGAGGGAGTTAATATTACTGATGCCTTAGCAGGCTCTGAAGCGCCTATTAAAAATATTATCACTGCAGTACAAAAAAATGTGCAGCTAACTAAATTACCAGTATCTGATAACCAAAAGGCTGCAGGTAAAGTTGCAGCAAATGCTGCTGAAATAGCTATGCAAACCAAAGCTAATCGTATCAAGCGATTTTTACCTGACGAAGCCCCTAAATTTGATATTAAATTACCGGGTCACCAAGTTGAAGAAGCCTTTGAAGATGTAATAAAAATTGATGCTCAACAATTAGATAATATTCAGAAAAACCTAAGAGAGTTAAACGTTTACTTAACCAAACTTGATAGAGGCGATCAGTTAAAGTCGTCAATTAAAGACCAAATTAGCGGTAAAAGTAAGCCTAGCTTTATTCGTCAGCTTGAGTTTCAAAGTCGAGATTTACCTTACCCGTTTAATAGTTGGCTGTTAGATATAAGTAGAGATACAAGTAACATAACTAAAAATAGTGCCAACAGACATTTAAACGAGATGTGGAAAAGTAAGGTGCTACGCGAATATAACGCTGCAATTGTTGGCCGTTATCCGTTTTCTCCATACGCAGATAAAGAAGTGAATATGAAAGATTTCACTCGATTTTTCGGCCCAGGTGGAACAATTGATAGCTTTTTCACCAACTATATTGCGCCAAGTGTAGATATGAGTTCAACGCCATGGAAATTTGAAAAAGATATAGGTATTAGCCGAGATACATTAGCGATGTTTGAACTGGCAAATCAAATTCAAACAGTCTTTTTTGATGGCGGAAGTGCAACACCAAGAATTGAGTTTGGCTTAAAACCATTAGAATTAGACCGTACCATCTCTAGCTTTATGCTGGAAATTGATGGTCAGTCAATGACTTACAGGCATGGTCCACTTAGGGTAACAAATTTTGTATGGCCTGGAGCAAGTGGCCAGAGTAAAACACGAGTTGTATTTACTCCTCCAAATGGTGGTCGTTCTATAAATACAACTTACCAAGGTGAATGGTCGCTATATCGCATGTTAGACGAGTTAAGTGCTAAAAGATCAAAAACACGTGAAGACTTAGAGTTACATTTTTCACTCATGGGAAACAATGCGAAAGTCGAGTTATTGCCTAAATCAATCAGGCATCCATTTTGGAATAAAAGTGTAGAGAAGTTTTCATGTCCGACCCGATTATAAATATTGGTTATCTTGGCAAGGTACCTAGTTTAGGTGATTTTGTACAAGATAGCGTTTCGAAAGAATTTTCAGAGCATTGGGAGCAGTGGCTGCAAGCAGCCATTGCAGTGAGTAAAGAACAGCTAGGTGAAGTATGGCAAGATAATTACTTAATTGGACCAGTATGGCACTTTGCATTATCGCCAAACATTGTTGGTGACAAAGGCGTTATGGGGACTCTATTACCGAGTATGGACGCAGTAGGTAGGCACTATCCCTTCACAGTTGCTAGCACATTAGAATTTGCACCTATTGATGTTTTAAACTCAGGTGTGTTTTCTTTAGAGTATGAAGACACTGTATTAAAAGTGCTTGATAGTTCGGTTGATTTATTTTCTTGGCGTAAAGAGGTTGCTAAGTCTCTAAGCTCTATAGCAGGAGTTAAAAAGCAGGTTAGTTTTTTAAATTCTGTAGATAAAAATAAAAGTGCAGAAGCATTTGAGTTCTCAGGTGATGAGTTATCAAGTCAAGCCCTCCAAGATGCAATGCATGCTCTTTTGTTAAAAAAACACGGTGATTACAGCGTTTGGTGGACACATGGCTCTTATAATATAAAACCTATGGTACTCATAACGCCTGGCTTGCCTGCGGTAAATCAAGTTGCAGCAATGTTAGATGGAAGGTGGAAACACTGGGAATGGAACTTTACACAGGTAAAAAATAGTGATTAGCAAGTTTAGTACAAGTTATGCAATTACCCACCGAGGCGCTGTGAGGCAGCTTAACGAAGATGCGCATGTAGAGATAAATAACCATAACTTATGGGTTGTCGCAGATGGGATGGGAGGTCACGAAGCAGGTGAAGTTGCCAGTCAGCTTGTTGTAGATGTAATAAGAGCAAAAGTTGAAGAGCTACCACTTGAGAAGCTTGAAGTATCTCACATAGTTGAAGCCATTGAAGATGCGAATAGGCAATTAAACGAATATAGCGCCCAATATTTAGGTAGCAAAACCGCAGGAAGTACAGTTACTGCCTTATTTCTTAAAAATAATAAGTACTATGTTTTGTGGGTTGGTGATAGCAGAGCTTATATGCTTCGAGATGGTCAACTTAAACAGATATCGAGAGATCACAGCCAAGTAAACGATTTAATTGATGAAGGGATTATTTCAGTAGAAGAAGCCAAGACACATCCATTATCAAATGTAATCACAAGAGCTGTGGGTGTAACTGCGGATGTAAAAGTAGACGTTATTCAAAATGAAGTAAAAACGGGCGATATATTTTTACTTTGTTCAGATGGGCTCACCGGTGAGTTGTCTGATGAAGACATATGTTTATCGCTAGAGCCTAGTAGCATTATTGATTCTGGTATGGCGCTTATGCATTCATCATTAGTTAGAGGTGCAAGAGATAATGTGACCTGTATTTTAATTAAGTACGATGAAGGATACGCTGGTCATAAATCAGAAACATTCAACATTCAAGATGAAGCTACTATCCCGCTTTTTTCTAAATAACGATTTTAAGTTAAAAAATTTGGTTTGTATTTTATATTTGAGTTTTTACTTTAATTACATCTATTAATTAATAAGTATATTAAATTTTAATTGTTTATATAAAAGCAATAATTAAGGTTTAAACTCAATTGTAACTAGGCTTGTAATTTATTATAAAGAATGTAATATGAAATCCGCTCCGCTTTATTGGAGTTTTATGGATAATTATTAGGACGACGGAATGTTTTTATTTGAAGAGTATATTTCCCCTATTTCAGAGACCGAGGTTGCAGGTATTGATCCTCGCTCAGATGTCTCGCCTACGTCGACTTATTACGCCTTAAAAGATTTAAGAAACCAGCTTCGCGCAGCAGAAAGAAATGCATTAGTGGATGAAGAAGGTATTTCCTCACTAGCAAGAGATTGGCTTCCTTTATTAGAGCAATGTAGCAAAGCAATAAAAACACAAAGCAAAGATATCGAATATTTAGCTTGGTTTATTGAAGCACTTTGTCGAATTCATGGCTTCAAAGGCTTAGCTTTTGGTTTTAAAGTTGCTCACAACTTGCTCGACAATTATTTTGATGAATTATACCCGTCACTGGATGACGATGATGAAGTATCAGACAAAGTATCTGCATTGGTTGGCCTTAATGGCTCAGCAGGCGAAGGTACATTAATAATCCCGATAAAAAGTATCTATCTGACCGATAGCGCCAGTATGGAGTCATATTCTTTTTGGGAATATCAGCAAGGCTATGATATTTCTCGTTTAACAGATGAGAAAAGAGAGAAAAAGCTTAATTTAGGTGCTGTTGACTATGAGCTCATTGAAAGAAGTGCTGCAGAAACAAGTACTGAATTCTTTGTTACTTTAAAACAAGACATTGAAAACGCGATTGAGCAATTTGCTTTATTAAGCGAAGTATTGGATAGAGTAACTGGACAGCCACAGCCAACATCAAATATAAAACAAGCATTAGAAGTTAGTCTTGCTGCTGTTGAGCATGTTGCTGCAGATAAGCTTGAAGCTGCTGATAAGGCAAAAGCTGCATTAAACGAAGTGCAAGAAGTGGTTCAAAGTGAAGACGACGACGGTCAAAGTGTTACAGAGCAAGTTGTAAAAGTTAATCACGAAATTAACTCAAGAGAAAGTGCGATTAATAAACTCAAAGAAATCGCTACTTTTTTTAGAAAGACAGAGCCGCACTCACCTATGTCGTACACCATAGAACAAGTAATTCGATGGAGCGAATTGTCGCTGCCTGAATTATTAAATGAATTAATTACAGATAGTGATGCTAGGACTGGGTACTTTAAGTTGTCTGGCATTAAAATCAGCGAAACTGAAACATAAGTAAAAGGAGTTCTCTATGAGTATCCATGATAAATTAAAACGAGTTCGTAAGCCTCGCGTACACATCACTTATGATGTGGAAACTGAAGGCACTGCAGTAAAAAAAGAATTACCATTTGTTGTTGGTGTTATGGGCGACTTCTCTGGTGATAACACAGAAGCATTAAAACCACTTAAAGATAGACGATTTGTGCAAATAGATCGTGAAAACTTTAATGACGTTTTAAAGCGCATGAGCCCTTCACTAAAATTATTAGTTGATAATACGCTTAATGATGATGGTTCTGAATTTGAAGTAAAACTTAACTTTAAATCGATTGATGACTTTGAACCAGCAGCTGTTGTAAATCAGGTTGAGCCATTACGTAAATTAATGGAAACACGCAACAAGTTACGCGATTTAATGACTAAGATTGACCGCTCAGAAGAATTAGAAAACGTGCTTGAAGAAGTACTAAGCAACACAGCAAGCTTAGATACAATCGCAAAAGAGCTTAAAATAGAGGAGACTGAAAAATGAGTACAGAGCAACTAAGTACTGAATTAGAGTCTACCTCAGAAGCAACGTCTTCACTATTAGAGCAAGCTATTGGCGCAACTAAGCAAACCGATGCAAGCCGTGCAGAAGAGTTACTTAAAACACTGACAGAAGAAGCCTTAAAAGGGACTGTTCAGTGGAACAAAAACATGACAGTGACGTTTAATGAAGCAATTCAATTAATCGATCAAAAGATCTCAAAACAGCTAAGTGTAGTAATGCACAGCGAAGAGTTTCAAAAGTTAGAAGGCTCTTGGCGTGGATTGCACCATTTAGTAATGAATTCTGAGACAAGCTCTACACTTAAAATTCGTATGCTAAATATGAAGAAAAAAGAACTTCATAAAGATTTGAGCAAAGCTGTTGAGTTTGACCAAAGCCAAACATTCAAAAAAATCTATGAGTCTGAGTTTGGTACTCCAGGTGGCGAACCATACGGTACTATCGTTGGTGACTTTGAGTTTACTAACCACCCTGAAGATGTTGAAACATTAAGCCTAATGTCTAATGTTGCAGCCGCTGGTTTCTGTCCATTTATTTCAGCTTCATCGCCATCATTATTTGGTTTTGATAACTGGGAAGAGCTAACCAAACCACGTGATTTAGAAAAAGTATTTGAATCTCTAGAGTACACTAAGTGGCGTTCATTCAGAGACAGCGATGATTCGCGTTTTGTTTCATTAACTATGCCTCGTTTCTTATCTCGCCTACCTTATGGTGCGGCTTCTAAACCAGTTGAAGAATTTAACTATGAAGAGTTTGAAGTTGAACCAAAAGATGGCCGTTCAGTAAGTACTGATAACAGTGATTACTGTTGGAGTAATGCAGCCTACGCTATGGCAACAAATATGACCAAAGCATTTGCTCAATACGGTTTCTGTACTGCAATACGTGGTGCTGAAGGCGGCGGTAAAGTAGAAGGTCTTCCTACGCATATCTTCACAAGTGATGATGGCGATCCAGATCTTAAATGCCCAACTGAAATTGGCATTACAGATCGTCGTGAAGCTGAATTAAGCAAGTTAGGTTTCTTGCCTCTTTGTCATTACAAAAATACAGATTATGCAGTATTTTTTGGTGGACAAAGCTGTCAAAAACCACAAATTTATTCAACTCCAGATGCCACAGCTAATGCGGCAATATCTGCACGTCTACCTTACCTTATGGCAACGTCTCGCTTTGCTCATTACCTAAAAGTAATGGCGCGTGATAAAATTGGTAGCTTTATGGAAGCTGAAGACGTTGAGTCTTGGTTAAACCGCTGGATCCTTTCGTATGTAAATGCGACTGAGGGTGGTGGTCAAGAGATCAGAGCACGTTATCCTCTAGCAGATGCAAAAGTATCAGTTAAGGAAATTCCAGGTCAACCAGGTGCATATAATGCAGTTGCATGGTTACGACCTTGGCTACAAATGGAAGAGCTTACTTCTTCTTTACGCCTTGTAGCTAAAATTCCAGAGATCGGTTAATTAACTGATCTTTAGCGTTAAGGATAATGCAGTAGAATGAATCACGAAGAGTTTTCATTTATAAATCAAGACTTCGCTTTTGTACAAAAAGCGCAGTCTAGAATAAGTGATAATGAGGCTTTACTCGATAGGTTTTTAAACGAAAAAAACCTAGATAAAGCCTTGTTGTTATGGCTTGAAGGCTCTTCAGATTCACCTATATCTTGGACTAAAGAATCACTTGGTCCTTATTTACAGCGCGTAATTGTTGAACTCGATCAACTCATTTCAGAACAATTAAACCTCATAATTCATAATGATAGATTTCAAAAGTTAGAAGCCAGTTGGCGTAATCTTTGGTGGCTGATACTTCAAAGCGAACAATACGACAAAGAAAATAAAGTAAAAATAAAAGTATTGAACTGCGATTGGGCAACACTCTCTAAAGATGTAAACAAAGCTATTGATTTTGACCAAAGCCTATTTTTTCAACTACTTTATCAAAGTGAGTTTGATAGCGCAGGTGGCGAGCCATTTGGTGTAGTAGTGGGTGATTATGAAATTAGTAACATGTGCTCAGCAGGCACAATTTATAATGACATAGACACAGTAAAAGAAATATCTAGAACCGCTGCCGCTGCTTTCTCTCCATTTATTTGCTCAGCTTCTCCTAACTTATTTGGTGCAGATAACTTTTCTGATTTAGGCTATTACGCAGACTTATTTGACCAGTTTGAACAACCCGAATACGCTAAATGGCAGAGCTTTCGAGCGATGGAAGAATCTCGTTTTATTGGGCTTACGCTTCCTCATGTATTAGTTAGACCGCCATATAGCAATGATGGAAAACGTCATCAAGATTTTTACTTTAAAGAACAAATTAAAGACCCTGAAAGCGATATGCTTTGGGGCAATGCAGCATATCAATTTGTATCTACCTTAATAAGAGCATATTGCGATAGTGGCTGGTTTGGGCACATTCGCGGTATTGAGCCGGGTAAAATTTCAAAGGGTCTGGTTACAGGGCTTGCGAGAGACAGTTTTGCAAACGACACTTATCAAAAAGAAGCAAAGCCACCGCTAAACTTATTAGTAACAAGCAAATTTGAAAAGCAATTTTCTGAACTTGGCTTTATTCCAGCATCATCAGTGACTAATACAGAACACATTGTTTTTTATAGTAATGCATCGGTTCAAAAAACCAAAAACTATGAATCAAGCGCCGCTAATATTAATGCGCGCTTATCTTCAATGCTGCAATATATTTTGTGTGTATCTCGTTTTGCTCACTATTTAAAGCTATTAGCTCGAGACCGTGTCGGCTCTTATAACACGGCACAAGCTTGTGAGCGAGACCTACAAGCGTGGATAAATAATTATACAACGGCTTCAGATTCCTCCTCCGAGCATATAAGAAGTAAGTACCCGTTAAGTAATGCCAGAATAAAAGTCAGTGAAAATAAAGCCAATCCAGGGCATTACTTTTCTGTTTTACAATTACAGCCACATTTTCAATTAGATCAGATGATCTCCAGTATTAAATTAATTACAGAGCTCAGTCCTCATCATAAAATAAAGGAATAGTCATGAAAAAAATACATAGCTTAATTCGCGAGGGGAAACTTACTGATGCATTATCTTGTTGTGCTACAGAGCTTCAAGATGAGCCATTAAACTTTGATATCAGGAGTATTTACGCCGAATTACTTTGCATAAATGGTGAACTTGAAAAAGCCGATAAACAGCTAGATTTCATGGTACAAAAAAATCCAGAATTTGCAGTAGGTGCAGTAAATTTAAGGCACTTAATTCGTGCTCAGCAATCTCGTGTAGATTTTTATCAAGGTAAAGGCATTCCTAAGTTATTTCATGATGCGAATGAGTTAGACACACTATTTTTGAAAATGCATGTTGCTCTGTTAGAAGGCTCAACTGACGAAGCAGCTCAGTTAGCTCAAGAGATGGAGTCTTTAAGAGTTAGCACAGACGAGGCATCAACAAGAGATCTTGATGATTGCTTAAACCCGTACCTAGAGGTTTTAGGTACTAATGGTGAGTTTTATCTAGCAAACTTTAACGAAATTGAATCGTTAAAAATGGAGCCAGTAGAATCTTTATTAGAAAGTATTTGGTTACGTGTTGAAATTACAATTAAAGATGGTCCATCAGGTACAGCTCATTTACCACTTGTTTATATTAACTCTGAATCGGAGCTTGAAAAGCTAGGTCAAGTGTCTGACTGGGTTGAGTTAAAAGATGAATTTATTATCGGTAAGGGCATGAAAATGCTGTTTGTTGATGATGAGGCTATCACCATCCCAAATTTAAAAATAAGCTCACTTGAAACAGCATAATTTAAGCTTAAGCAACCATGATAGAGCATAAACAGCAGCTTCAAGCATCCATTATAGATAGGCTCATTGACGATGAGCCCGACTTCCAGGATGCGCCATCACGTACCGAAGGCATCACTATTAGTGAGCTTAGAAAAAACGTGCGCAGAGATATTGAAGCTTTGCTAAATGCTCGAATTCAATGGCATACATGGCCAACTCAATACACCGAGCTGGCTACTTCATGTTTGTCTTATGGTTTACCTGACTTTTCGAGTATGTCTGTAAGCTCTCACGAAGGGCGCGCATTACTGTGCGAAACCGTCAGAAATACAATTTTAAAGTTTGAGCCACGGTTTCTTGAAGTAGAAGTGTTTACAGATGAAGAAGTACCTTTAAACAGAGTATTAAATTTAAGAATAAATGCGCTTTTATACGCCGACCCTGAGCCAGAGTTTATTAGTTTTGATTCAGAAGTAGAGCCCGTGAACTTGGGTATGAAAATTATTGAGGCATCATTATGAACGATGAGTTATTGAAGTATTACAATCGTGAATTAGCATTTGTGCGTCATTTAGGTAAAGACTTTGCTGAAAAATATCCAAAAGTTGCAGGGCGTTTAAAGTTAAGTGAAGATCATATTGAAGACCCTCATGTCTCAAGATTAATAGAATCTTTTGCATTTTTAACTGCCAATATTAGGCAAAAGCTCGACGATAGTTTCCCGGAGTTAACGGATGCTTTGCTAGGGCAAATGCTACCAGATTACCAAGCGCCAATCCCATCAATGTCAGTTGTTAAGCTCGAAGCTGAGAACTTATCTACGGCAGGGGTGGTTATACCAAAGGCAAGTGAAGTAGAAACTAACGTTGACTCAATGAAGCAATGTAAATTTCAAACGTGTTATGAAACCTACCTTTGGCCTGTTGAAATAACAAATGTGCAATTTGATAATAGCCCATTTGTAGCGCCGAAGCCTCGCTGGCAAGAAAAAGCAAAATCTATTTTCAAAATAGAATTAACAGGTGAGTATAAAGGGGTTTCGCTTGCAGAAACTGGCCTTGAAAAATTACGGATTTTTATCAATGGCCAATGGCATCATACACTTAAAGTTTACGAACTACTGTTCAAACATAGTATTGGTATTGCTATAGACAATGGCGATGAAGGTATTAGATATCTGTCAAAAAACCAATTAAAAGCAGTGGGCTTTGATTCTAACGAGGCTGTGGTTCCTTATTCGCAGCGCTCATCTGCAGGATATCGTTTGCTCGTCGAAAATTTTACTTTTCCTGAGAAGTTTAGGTTTTTTGAGCTTGAAGGCATTCTTTCATCACTGCCTAAGCAATCTAATAAATGTAGTATTTATATTTACCTAGATACTGAATCTACTGAGCTTGAAAAGCAAGTAGATAAAGATATGTTCTTATTAGGCTGTACACCAATAATAAACTTATTTGAACAAGAGCTTGAGCCAATACGACCTGAGATCAGTGAATATGAATATCAGTTAACACCGCGTTATATGGACTCGGAAATATCAGAAGTAATTGGTATATCAGAAGTTATTGCATTTGATCATAAAGGCAATAAACAAATTGTTTCGCCTTTTTATGGTCAAACACATCCTAAATATCATGGACATGATGATTTGTTTTGGCATATTCGTCGAGAAACTGCTTCTTGGGCTGGCGGTTATGTAGAGTCAGGAACCGAAACATTTTTATCGTTAGTTGATGCTACTTTTGAAAATAGTGCGATGGAATATGGTGACGGAAACTCTGTACTTACTGTGCGCGCAAATTGTAGTAATCGCAACCTACCAGCAAGCATGCCATTTGGTGATGACGAACTTGGTTTATTAATGCCTGAGCGCGGCGATGTAATTAAAAAAATTAGATGTTTAACGCCATTTACTCATGCAGTGAGACCTGTATTAGCTGATGCAACACGGTGGCAGTTAGTTAATCATTTAACGCTTGATACCTTTAGTGGTGAAGACGCATGTAATAAGCTTAAAGAAGTTTTGCGTTTATACGATTTTAGAGCATCACCACAAACTAAAGGCATGATAGATAATATTTATAGAGTGGTAATAGAGCCTTCAACTGCCCGTGTGATTCAAAAAGGTAAAGTAAGCTTTGCAACAGGCAGCGAAATTGAAATTACATTTGCTAACGATGATTTTTCTGGCAGCGGCATGTTCTTCTTTGCATCAATACTTGATCACTTTTTTGCTCAATTTGCAGCAATAAATAGCTACACGCGTTTAAGTTTAAGGCTTAAAGAGCAAGAACAAATTTATTATCAATGGCCTGCAAGAGTGGGTGACTGTCCGTTATTATGATAAAGCAAATAATCTCACAAGCTTCTCAAATTGACTTTTACAAAGCTGTTTTCATAATTGAAAATCAGCTAAAAAAGCGTGGCTTAGATTATCGACATGTCGGTTACGACAGTAATCCAAAGCAAGAGTTGATTAAGTTTACAGCTACCCAAAAGTTTGGTTATCCAGGTAATGCAATTACCAAATTAGAAGAAACTGGTTTTGAAGACGGTATGCATAAAGTAACTATGCAGGTTTCTTTTATGGGGCTGACGGGTTGTTCAGGCGCTTTACCCCAGTTTTATAGTGAACTTGTGATGCAGCGTTTACGCTATAAAGATACAACCATGCGTGACTTTTACGACATGTTTAATCATCGTTTAGTCTCACTGTATTACCGCGCTTGGAAAAAATATAAGCCTTCACTTAATCACGTTAATAAAGAAAAAAACAAAGACCCATACACACAAATACTCGGTTTATTAAGTGGTGGCTATAACGAGCACCAACTGCATTTTTCAGGTTTATATAGCCGTAAAATTAGAAATGCATTTGATTTAAAAAATGTACTTTCGTCATACCTAGGTTGTGATGTATCAATCAAACAAATGGTTGGCCAATGGCACGAGTTAAAAGAGCAAGAACAAACCCGTTTAGCCAGCCAGGCATTATATGAAGGCCAGCACGCCCGTTTAGGTGTTGATACCATGATTGGAAATAAAGTATGGGACGTATCTTCTAATATCGAAATCCACATAAAATCAGATGATCCAGATAAAGCAAAACAACTTTTGCCCAAAGGTCCGCTTTTCGAAATAGCTAATCAAATAACAAAAGACTATGTAGGAAATGCTATTAACTTTCGCTTGGTCATTGAGTCAAATTTTCAAAATTTAGGTGCCGCTAAACTTTCAAAAAATGAGTGTCAGTTAGGCGCTAATAGCTTCTTATCTGTACAAGATAACAAATTAAAATCTAACCCTACTAAGTTATCGTTTAAGGGATAATTAAAATTAAAAGGAAAAAAGTATGTCTTCGATGACACTGAATAAACTAGTTGAAAAACTGAGTCCTGATTGCAGAAAAAGCCTAGAAGGTGCTGTTGCTATATGTAATAGTCGCAGTCATTTCACGGTTGAACTTGAGCATTGGTTACTTGCAATGATTGAGCAGCAATTAGATGATGTTAGACTAATTTTTGGCTCGTTCGATATAGATATTGATAAAGTTCAACAGGATTTAAATCAATCATTAGAGTCGTTTAAAACGGGTAGTGAGTCATCTCCTAGTTTGTCAGTGCATGTTACGAGTCTTCTTAAGCAATCTTGGTTAAGTACCAGCATTGAGTTTACAGATAATCAAATTCGTAGTGCATACGTTATTTATACCCTTACTAAAGACGATACATTATCTAGCTTAGTAACACGTTGTAGTAAGTTATTTAATAAAATAGAGCCTGGTCAATTGCTTCATGCATGGCCTGAAATAGTTGCGCAATCTCAAGAGCGCAACCATTCAGTACAAAATGCGTCAACTCAAGCAAATGTTGGTTCTAAAACTCCAAGTTTAGATCAATTTACTGTTGATTTAACTGCCCAAGCACTCGCTGGAAAAATAGACCCTATTCTTGGTCGTGATTTCGAAATTCGTCAAATGGTTGATATTTTAACCAGACGCCGCCAAAACAACCCAATTTTAACTGGTGAAGCGGGCGTAGGTAAAACAGCTGTTGTTGAAGGGCTAGCATTAAGAATTGCTCAAAAAGACGTACCTGCTGTATTACAAAATGTAAAAATTCACAGCTTAGATTTAGCACTATTACAAGCTGGTGCAGGTATGAAAGGGGAATTTGAAAATCGCCTTAAATCGCTTATCAATGAAGTAAAAAATGCGGTAAATCCGGTTATTTTATTTATTGATGAAGCACATACCATGATTGGTAGCGGTGGTGCAGCGGGTCAAAATGATGCGGCAAATCTATTAAAGCCTGCTTTAGCGCGTGGTGAATTACGCACAATAGCTGCAACTACTTGGGCTGAATACAAAAAGTTTTTTGAGAAAGACGCCGCATTAACACGCCGATTCCAAGTTGTAAAAGTTGAAGAGCCAACCCCTGAAAAAGCGGTGGCAATGTTACGAGGCTTAGTGCCTGTAATGGAAAAACACCACAAAGTGTTTATATCTGAGCAAGCACTTGAAGGCGCGGTGCATTTATCACATCGTTACATTACTGCAAGGCAGCTCCCAGACAAAGCCGTTGCATTACTAGATACAGCTTGTGCACGTGTTGCAATGAGCCAAGCATCTACTCCAAATACTATAGAGCAGCTTGTAAATCGCTTAAGCGAAATAGAAACACAAGTAAAAATGCTTAACAGAGAGCAAAAAACGGGCTTAGATCATTCACAGCAACTAGACACATTAAAAGCAGAGCTAATTACAATTGAAGAGCGATTAGCGCCGTTAAATGAGCAATTTAGTACTGAAAAAGAAATTGTGGCTGAGCTTAATCTAGCTTTAGAGCTTATTAACTCTCAAGATGAAGAGTCATCACAAGAGATACTCGATAAGCTAAGACTTAGTAAAGAGAAGCTAGCCTCTTTTGAACATAATATGGTTCATTGGCAGGTTAACGAAGAGCTTATAGCGCAAGTTATTTCAGATTGGACAGGGATACCTGTTGGCAAAATGCATGAAGATGAAATACATGGCATTTTAAATTTAGCACAGCAAATGAAGCAACGAGTTGTAGGGCAAGACCACTCTCTTGATTTAATAGCTAAAGTTGTTCAAACATCTCGTGCTCAGCTAGCAGATGAAAGCCGTCCTAACGGTATATTTATGTTAGCAGGGCCAAGCGGTGTGGGTAAAACAGAAACTGCACTTTCGCTAGCCCAAGAAGTGTATGGTAGTGAAGAAAACGTCACGGTAATTAACATGTCAGAGTTTAAAGAAGAACATAAAGTTTCTTTATTACTTGGCTCTCCTCCAGGGTATGTAGGTTACGGTGAAGGAGGAATATTAACCGAGGCAGTAAGAAGAAAGCCATATAGTGTTGTACTTTTGGATGAGATGGAAAAAGCACACCCAGGCGTACAAGATATTTTTTATCAAGTGTTTGATAAAGGTACAATTAAAGACGGTGAAGGCCGCGATATCGACTTTAAAAACACAATCATTATTATGACCTCAAACGTGGGCACAGATACCACAATGAGCTTGTTTGAAGACGAAGAAAGTAAACCAAGCATCAAAGGTTTATTAAAGGCATTACAAGATGATTTACTTGCTTCATTTAAACCGGCATTTTTAGGTCGTATTAATGTAATACCTTACATTCCGTTAAGTGACGATATTCTTACTGAAATTGCCGCTATTCAAATAAATAAAATAATTAAACGTGTTAAAAAACACTACAATGCCGAGTTAATTTATAATGACGATGTAATTGAATATATTATTGCTAATTGCCAAAATGCAGGCTCAGGTGCACGTAATATTCACACTATACTTCAAAATAGAGTGCTGCCATTGTTGTCTGAGGTTTTACTTTCTAGCATGATTGACGACAAAGAAATTAATAGTATATCGCTATTAGTAAAAGATAATGAATTTGAACTAGAGCTGAATTAAAGGTTAATTAAAGTTAATTTGAAATAACTTGTTATTAAGGTTGTTTCTTTAGTTTGAGGGCATTATAATTTTGGTGCCTGATATCACTACATGGAATTTTTGAGACATTGTCTTCATCTAAGGAAAGGAATCAGAAGGCCTTTTCATTGCTGTATTAAAGATAATGGTTTCAAAGGAATTTTGGTATATACCAAAGTAAAGAATCCAGTATTAATGGATAACATTGTTTAATAAAAAGGAGCATTATCAAATGCAAGCAAATACATATTTAAAATACGGTTCAATCAAAGGCGAAACTACTGCTGAGTCTTTCAAAGATTTAATTACAGTTTTATCTCTTGATTGGAATGTAAGTCGCGAAATTAGCTCAGCTACTGGTACAGCGATGGACCGTGAGTCAAGCTCTACTCGCCTTGGTGACGTAACAATCACTAAACTTCAAGATAAAGCATCTCCGGATCTTTTCAAAGAAGCGACAATCGGTAAAGGTTTACCAGCTGTTTTCCATATCACTAAGCAAGGTGATAAGGTTGAAGAAATCATGAAAATCGAACTTACAGATGCAATGATTTCTAGCTACTCAGTTTCAGTACAAAATGATCGTCCAATCGAAACAATCACTATCAGCTACACAGAAATGATGATGACTGTTACTCCAACAGACGACAAAAATAACATTACTGCTCCTCTTGTATACGGTTACAGCGGTGTTAAAGGTCAACAAATGTAATATTTGTTACCTTATAATGGCTCTGGGCATTGCTCAGAGCTTTTTTTGATCTTTAGGACGGGAAAAGCAAGGAATGCAAAAAGCAACACAAGATAAAAACGTAATTCAAATTAGCACCCCTGTTGGTAAAGATGCCCTCTATTTAACTCGCTTTGTTGCCCAAGAGGCAATGTCTGATTTGTTTGTTATGTCGGCCAATATGTACACTATTGGTAAACAAATCGCGCACGAAGACTTAGTGGGTAAACCTGTATCTATTAAAGTAAAAAATGCAGATGGCGGTGGTGAGCGTTACTACCACGGCATTGTTAGTCATTTGGTTTCAAATGGCAGCCGTACGGCTGATGTTGACGAGCAAAAAAATTATATAGATTATCAAGCGACGATAGTTCCATTCGCAGCTTCAATGCGCAATCGTAAAAATAGCCGCATTTTTCAAAAGAAAACAATTAAAGAAATTTTTGCTGATTTATTTGGCCAACACAATGTTGCCTTTAGCGATAAAACCAGTAAAACCTACCCTAAATATGAATATTGTGTTCAGTATCAAGAGTCTGATTTTGATTTTATTCAGCGCTTATTCCAACAAGAAGGTATATTTTACTTTTTTGAACACTCAAACAGTAACCATACGCTTGTATTAGCTGATGATATTACGGCTTACGAAGTATGTAATGAAGGCAAAGTTGTATTTTCAACTGGCCATTTAAGCGAATCACACGTATCGCGCTGGCAAGGTGGCTTAAGCATTGCCCCTGGTAGTTTTAAACGTGTTGGTTACGACTTTAAACAGCCATCTCGATACCCTGATGGCGAGCAAGCAAACCCTGAGCTTCCTACTCAATCGGTCTCTGAAATTTTTGAATACACGGGCGAGCAAGAGTGCCATCCGCGCGCTGCTAATCTAGCGTCTGTGCAGCTAGAGTCACTGCAAAGAGACATGAAGCTTTCTAGTGGGCGCAGTGATTGCCGCTCATTTACTGTAGGTAAGTTATTTAGTTTTAAAAAGCACGAAGACCCACGTCTTGAAGGTAAAACATTTGTTATTACCTCTATGATGACTTCAATTACAGTACCCAACCAATCAGGTTCGCAGCAGTCATCGGTAGAAGAAGTTTATTCAAATCACTTTGAATGTGTCCCGAAAGAAATCCCTTACAGAGCACAAATAAATAAGAAAAAGCCTGTAATAAACGGGGTCCAAACGGCAATCGTAACTGGCGACAGCGCTGATGAAATTATGATTGACCAATATGGTCGCGTAAAAGTGCAATTTGATTGGGACAGAGAAGGCAAAAAAGATTCTAAAAGTTCGTGTTGGATCCGCGTTGCCCAAAACTGGGCTGGTAAAAAGTGGGGGGCTTTTTTCTTCCCTCGCGTTGGCCAAGAAGTACTTGTGGATTTTATAAATGGCGACCCAGATCAACCTATAATAAGTGGGGCTGTGTATAACGCAGACTTAATGCCTCCGTATGCATTACCAGCAGAAAAAACGCAAAGCGGCATAAAAACGCGTTCTACAAAAGAAGGCGGAGCAGATAATTTTAACGAGCTTAGGTTTGAAGATAAAAAAGGCAGTGAGCTGGTTTATCTTCAAGCAGAAAAAGACAAGCAGCTCTATGTTAAAAACGATCAAAACGATAAGACAGATCACGACCACAACATTGAAATTGGCAACGACAGAAAAACAGATATTGCTAACAACGACACCCTTAATGTTGCTAAAAATCGTATTGCCGAAATGGGTGAAAACGATACTTTAAAAGTAGGTAAAACATTAAATATAGAAGCGGGTGATGAAATAGTTATTAAAACAGGCTCTGCACAAATTAAAATGAGCAGTAATGGTAATATAACTATTGAAGGCACTAATATAAATATTAAAGGTAGTAATGTTAAAGTTGACGGCAGTGCTATTACTTTATCAGCTGGAATGATTAAATTAAATTAGTGCAAATATGGAAATAATAAATAGCTTTCATTCAGGACTTAGAAACGGCATTAATAATAACGGATATGTTGTATATTGCCGTTATGGGCTTGCGCATTTAATATGTTTGCCAATTAATAGGCCAGACGATCCATTGCTAAATCCAGCATTAAGTCACCTAAAAGCAATGAATGGTTATTACGCTAGTCAGTTTTTAAATAATTTACACCCTGTATTAAATAGTGAAGATGTTGTGTCGGGATTATACCAATATGCTATGCAAAGCCCTGTTGCACTTTCAGATTATTCTCAAAGTGAATTAATAGAGTGTTTATCTCTATTAGTGGCGCACAGCAAGTTATTAATTATCCCTTTATTTGATTAGTTTTATTTAAAAATATAAACAGACAAGGAGTCTTTATGGGCAAGCCCGCAGCTACAATTGGTCACATGCATGTGTGTCCCAAAACAACCGGCACAGTGCCGCATGTAGGCGGCCCTGTAGTTATTGGTTCAACTAATGTCTTAATTGGTGGAATGCCTGCTGCGCGCAAAGGCGACATGATGGTGTGTATTGGCCCACCAGATAGTATTAAATCGGGTTCTGGCTCGGTTAAAATTAACGGTAAGCCTGCAGCTAGAATGGGCGATGACAGCTCCCACGGCGGTAAAATTGTTGTTGGCAACCCTACAGTATTAATAGGTGGCTAACCTTGCTATCTACATACCTAAGTAATCATAAAGCGCAACTGCTAGCAATTAGTGAAGCACAATATTGCCCTTTTACATGCGTAGGTTTTATTAAAACGCTTAAAACAAAGCTATTAGAAGCATGTTGGTTAACGGCTAAGAAAAATAACGTCCCACAAAAATTTAGCCAGCCAGATTTAGTGCAATTAATCACTTTTTTACAAAGTGACCCCAATATTGATTCCACTGCACAAGCATGCGTTGAGGTAATGGCTAATTTGCCTCAAAACATTAACTTAGCGTTTATTAACGCTTTAATGAACGAGCCTACCTTACATAGCCTAACTAAATTAATTATTTATAAAGTTCTGTTACAGCAACACAGCTTGAATTTAATCGCTTATATTGACTTAAAAACTTTGTGCTTTGCATTAACCACTGACAAAGAGTCACTTGAGCATTTACAGCCAGCGTTGGAGCAAAATTTATTAATAAGTAGCCCAGCCAAAAATACCGAAGTAATAAATACGTTTAAACACTTATGCAATGCTGGGCTTATTAATTCTCCGTTAATGTCGCTTTTTTTATTATCACTCAGTTGGGAACAGGTGAATGTAGTTGGCAACCATGCAAGCAACACTTTAACGGTTGACCAAACCATGCAGGTATTACTGCAAAGTAGCTTTGCAAAATTAATTCCATTAGCTAATACTTTTTTAAATAAAGTTGAAGAACCACATACCATTATTGCTTTAATAAGGCGCTTGCTTGGCGATAAGCTTGATTTATTGGTGAGCTTTGAAACACAACAGCAAGCATGGCAAGGTGATGAGTTATCGTGTAGTGAATTTAAGCGTCAGTTACACACTAACTGGCCAAAGTTTGAGGGCGAGCTTTCATCTTCGCGCTTAATAGCAGGTAAAGCGCTAAATACTAAGTTAAATGCTATAGAAATGTCTGCTATGGATAGCTATAGCCAAGCTGTATTTAACTTATATAACTACTACCAATACGCTACTGCTAAAAAGTTAGCTGCGGAGGCCGTGTTGTGAGTGCTTTTAATATTAATATGGAGTGTTTTTTAGCGCCATTTTCTCAAGACATAGATGAGCTTTTATACGGCGAAGAGTCTGCATCAAATGAGTTTAAAGAATGGCAATCGTGGAATGCATGCATTTACGATTGCATATTAAAAGCAAAAGAATTATTTGCAAAAGTTGAAGACTTACAAGCACCTTTAGTTTGGTTGCTTCCTGCGCTTGAATACCAAGGCGAGCTTAAGCAACTTTTGGCAAATAGTTTAAAACAGTTATTTCCACAGCATGTAAGTCATATTTTGTTTTATGGTGCTACAGCCGCTAATACAATGATCGAACTTGTGCAAAAAAATCAGTGGAAAAAGGTTAACGTACTTGCAGTAGACGCAACATACAAAGCAAATATAAATGGTGAATATGCCTATCGAGGTGTTGGTGGTGCATTTGCAACTGTTACAGCGGTTAAAACTGGTTGGATGCAACAAAGCCACGAACTGGCTCCATCTGTAGATTTTATAAAGCATAACCAATTAAGTGGGATTTTTTCTAACATTGCGCTTAATAGTAAAAAACGAATAGATTTTATATGTGCGCCAGGTAATGGCGTAAACCACGAAAGCGATGTGTGGTTAACAAATTTACAATTGCTCAGTAATTTAATTAGTGAGCATACACATTATGAATTACCTAATTACAAATTAGGTAAAATTGGTGCGCTTGAAGGACTCGTCAATTTATATCAATTGACCTCAAGCCCGGCTATTGTAAATCACTTTAAACATGCGTTAGTGATTTCTCAAGAACAATCAAAATACCAGGCCGCAGCATCATACTTATGGATAAGTGAGGAAGTACACAACTAATGCAAAGTAATACAGTTGTTTTACAAGGATCAAGTTACCCCATTTGCCTCGTTGCTGGTAAAGGCCAAACGCCCTCTGGCTATGCACCTGCAGTAGCAAACACGGCACAAAGTGCTAAACAGCAAATAGCTGAAATTGGTGGTGCGCTAACTGGTGACGCTGCCAAACGTCTTGATGTAATTAATTTATTAAATAGTGCTGGCGTTAACTGCCCACGCAGCGCATCAGCTCGCGAAACCGCAAGCGTACTTACCCAAGCTTTAATAGCTGGCGCAGTAACGTGTTTCCACCAAAAAGCAAAGTCGGCCATTCAAGTAAGCGATAATACTAATAGTGGCTCAGCGGGCAAAAAGTCGAACAAAAAATCAAGCTCAACCGCATCAGGTAAAAGCGCATCGCAAGCACCCGCTAAAAACACTGGCGGTGCAAGTAATAACACCGCAAGCGAAGAGCCCATTACAAATCAAGAGTGCCGTTCAGATCCGGTATCAATGCTGTCGGGCGAAGAAATCCTCCCGCTTATCGACTTTACATTGGCGGGCAGCCGCCAATTAGTGTGGCGACGTTTGTATCGCTCATCTCATGCTGATGTGTGTACAACAATGGGTAATGGTTGGCGCCATGACTTTATGGCAAGCCTTACAGAGCATTACTTGCCGCCGCCAAAAGTGGGTCCTAAACAAAAAGGCACCTACTGGTTAGAGTACCAAGACGAGCATGGCGCTAAACATAAATTTGAAAAGGTAAAACCTGGCCAATCGAGCTATCAGTTAAGTAGTAACCTTGCGCTACATTACCAAACAAATGGTAAGCAAGTACTTGTAACGCCAGACGACCAACACCTTACCTTTAAATCAGGCGAAAGCGCATGGTTGCTTGAAAAAATAATTAACGAAAAAGGCCAAAGCATCGCGTTTTATTACGATGCGAAAGAGCGCCTACACCGTATAGAAGTAAACAAAGTACGTGGCTGTATAATTAGCTACAACGCGCAAGGTTTATTAAGCAAAATAGCAGCATATTGCACAGATAAAAACAACAAACAGCAATTGCTATCGCCATTGCTTGCAAGCTACGAGTACGATGAAAACAAAAACCTTGTTCAGTCTACTAATCAGCAAAACGAAACTGAGCGTTACGCCTACAACGCCGCTAATTTATTAACAAAGCGTACCCGAGCCAGTGGCTTTAGCCATCATTTTGAGTGGGATAGCTACTCACCCAGCGCAAAATGTATAAAGCAGTGGGGCGATAACAATACATATACCTACCAGTTTGAATATAACTCAGAGGCTGGTGAAACAATTTGTATAGACTCTCGCGGCCACAAAGAGCACTTTGTACATAACGCACAAGGTAAACTGGTAAAACATACCGACCCTAACGGCAATGTTTGGCAATATACATACAATGCACAAGGCCAAAAGCTCAGTGAAATAAAGCCCGATAGCAGCATAACGCGCTATACCTACACACCTTTCGGCCAATTAGAAACAATAACACAGCCAGATGGTAACCAAACCCATTTTGCCTACAACCAACTTGGACAACGTGTATTAACTACCTTACCTGATGGCCAAACCATTACGCGTAAATACAGTGTGGCTGGCTTATTACAAAGCGAAACCTTTGGCGATGGCCGCACCACGTTATACAGCTACGATAAGCTTGGCCAGTTAACCCAGCATATAAATAAAAACGGCCAAATCACTAAGTTTATTTGGAACGAACAAGGTGAGCTTTTAGCAAAACACCACAACGATGAGCTAATACGTTACAGCTACGACAGCCTAGGCCGCGTAAATGCCACACTTAATAACGCAGGGTTACTCACTCAATATAAATACAATGAGCACGGCCAGCTTACGCAAACAATTGCCTTTGATGAAAAAGAGCCTGAAAATAAACAGCATCAAAATTTTAGCTACGACGAAGCAGGGCGATTAGTTAGCTCGCAAAACAGCAAAGGCGATACCACAGAGCAACACTTTGAAGGGCTAAGCCAACCGCATTGTGTTATTCAGCCTGATGGCAGCGCACTGCATTTAACGTACGACAAAGAGCGAAACTTAACAGCCATCGAGCGAAGCGACGGCCACGTATACCGCATAAGTTACGACGCTAACGAAAACCCAACACAAATAACCGGGTTTGATGGCACGCTACAGCAATATAAGTACGATGCTTGTAATCGCTTAGCCTCAGTAACGCAAAGTAATAAACGCCATGTAAAAATAGAGCGCGACAGCCTTGGCCGCGTAACTGCGCAGCATGCAAGCCTTGCAAGCGACTCACATATAATTAATAACGCCAATTACTACAGCTACACAAAGCAAGGTAAAATTGCGCGTGCACATAATGCGCAATCAACACTTAAACAAACGTTTGATAAAGGCGGCAGGCTACTGTGCGCCGAGCAAGTAAATAACCAGCAACAAGCGCATACCTTAAAATACAGTTACGACGAATACGGCAGAAGGCAAACCCTTACCCTGCCAGACTCAACCACGCTTAAATACAGCTACAACCAGTTTGGCCAGCTAAGCGGCATTAACTTATTGCAAACCAACAGCAAAGAGGTTGAACTTGCAAAGCAACTTGTAACATTAAGCTACGACAGCCAAGGTAATATAAAAACCCAGCAGTTTGGTAACAGCATTACCCTGACTCAGCAGTTTGATGCATTCAACCGTTTAACGCAGCAACAGCTTACACACCCAGCGCAAACATTATTTGATACCTGTACGTACAACTACGACAGCATCAATCAGCTTATAGCCCGTAAAAACGAAGGCGTAAGCAGCCAAAATATCAATTTTGAATACAACAGCCTCGGCCAGTTAATACAACAAAAATTGGCAGGCTCACGTGCTGATACAACCACATACTACCAGTGGGATAGCTTTGGTAACCCACAAAGCCAAACAGTTAAATCAAACACAAGCGATGCAGACACTAAAGATACAAGCACGTGTGATAAAGAAGCTAGCGATATAGCTAGCGGCAACCAAGGTGCAAAACATAAGGCTGCCAGTAATGAGCATACAGCCAGCTCTTCTATTGATTTAACACGCGCCACGCATAGCGAATACAAAGAGTTAGCGCCAAATAATAGTGAAAGTAGTAGTAATGCTGACTCAGTAATAAACAATGAAGGCACTAACAACACCACAATAAACAGTGCCACCGACGCCGACCGCCTAACACACTTTGGCGACAGCGACTTTTACTACGATGAGTTCGGTAACCAAATACGCGAAACCGGCAAAGGCATTAAAACCCGTCGTGAATACAACGCGTTTAATCAGTTAAGCTGTTTTAACAACAACGGCACGCTTACCCAATACGACTACGACCCACTAGGTCGTCGTATCGCCAAGCACACTGAGCACGGTAAAATTGACTACATTTGGGATAACGACCAGTTAATCGGCGAATGCCAACACGGTGAATATACCTGGTATATCAACCTGCCGAATCAATTTCACCCAGTTGCGCTGATTAAACAAGGTGAGGTGTACTACTACCACCTAGACCAACTTAATACCCCACGTTTTGTAACAAACAGCAGCGCGCAAGTAGTATGGGAAAACCAAGCCGATGTGTATGGTTATGAAGAACCAGAAGTCGAGTTTGAGTTTAATAAAGAAAAAACCTTCACTCAGCCAATACGCTTTCAAGGGCAATATTTAGACGAGGAAAGTGGCTTACATTACAGCCGCTACCGCTATTACAGCCCCAAACAACAGCGCTTTATAAACCAAGACCCAATAGGGTTAGTGGGTGGGATAAACCATTACCAATATGCACCCAATCCGGTGAATTGGGTGGACCCGTTTGGGTTAATGTGTGAAGAGGGTGAGAAGAGCTTAAAAGAAGCGCTTGAAATAAGTGTTGCTTCAGGAACTATTAGTGGTGAATTATCTTATAAATTATTGCAATCCGCTTACGATGGTAATTTAACGCCAAAAGATATTAAAGAACATCTAGGGTCATTAACAACTCTTTCAACACCAATTAGATGGATACCCCCTAGTGTTTTAGATAATAAGTTAGGGGCGGGTGGTTATAAAGAGGCCTTAGCTATAGATGATGAAGAAGTACTGCTTATTCCAAAACGTAACTCTACAAATATGAACCCTGCGACTATTGAGGATATTAAGCATGAAGCGAGTATTTTAGAAGAGATTAAAGCGTTAGGGTTGCCCGTTGTAACAATACCTGAATTCGGAAGTACGATTACTCCAGGCGGCAGTATTATCCAAGGTGGTATTCAAGAGCGCATGTTATTTAATGGGCGTGATATTACCAAAGAAACTATACAAGATAATGAAGCGCAAGGATTTGCGAAAGATAATCTTGCAGCTGTTTTGTCTCAAAAATCTTTGGATGAATTAGAGCGTATATATGCAATTTTTGAAGAGAAAAATATATTCGTTAAAGATCTACAATTTATGTATGGTGCTGATGGCTTACCAAAAATTGCTGACCCGCAAGAGGTCATAGTCGGAGCACCTCATGACATTGTAGATGAATCTTTGAATGATATAGCCAAAGAATATCGACTAATCAGTAAAGCATCTGAGCCAAAACCAATTCAAAAAGCTAAGCCAAATAGTGAGCAAGATGCAATATTACTAGTAAGCAAGCTTAAGTCTCCCGATAAAGATAATTACAATGTTTACACTAATCACAAAGGTAATGTAATTGTTTCGCGAAAAGATAAAAAACAATCAGCGAAGTTACGCTACGAAAATGGCACATTAGTAGAAGCCAATGATAAAATTGATATTCCTCATGATGTAGAGGTAAAGCTTACTTTAGACCATGAGCAATTAACTCCTGCAGATAAAGAGAAATTAAAAGAGTGTGCTGATAAGCGTGATAAGGCTGTAAAAGCTCGAAACGAAGCGCTGGATATGGAAGAGGGCTCAGAGCGAGAACAAGCGCTTAAAAATGCACGAAGCGATATGCGAAATGCAAGTGAGGAGCTAGGGGAAGCAGCGGCTAAAGCGTATATAATGCATGAATATCCTGATGCAACTCCCCTAGAATCAAATCTCCCAGGTGATGGTAAACAAGGCCAGTTTGACCAAGTTTATTTAATTGATGGAAATCCTCCAGAGGTTATTATTGTAGAGGCTAAGGGTGGTGCATCTGATTGGGGCAGCCGTATGGCAGAAGAAAAAAGAGCTCAACAGGGAAGTACTGAGTATATGCAATCTGTTATTAACAATTACACTGAAAAATTAGAAAAACTTCAAAATCCTGAAAAGAACCCTGCCTATGGTCAAGTTGGGAAAGAGGAGTTAACTAAGCAAATAAAAGATTGTAAAAAGAACTTGAGAGCGATTCAAAGAGCGCAAAAATACTCTAGAGTAAATGCAAAGTTAAGTCCGCCTAAAGCTCCTGTAATTAAGTATATTGGGATCAAGCAAAAAGCCAATGACAGTGGAATGAAGAAAACTATTGAAGTTACAAAGTTTAAAGTAAAAGTTTAAAGGGTAAAAAATGATAAAAAGTCACTATAGTTATGGCCAAGTTTCTTATGATGATATGGTTGAGGAATATATTGAAGATGACGAGGATAGCCTCTTTCTTATAAAAGCAGGCGGTGGTATGTCTTTTCATGAAGAATTTAAGCGAAACCTCATTAGGGCTTTTCCTTTAGAGGCGGTAGAGAATCCAAATAGCAAAAACGCATGGCTTTATTTAACACGCGGACAGCAAATGGCTTTAGCAGCATTTCAGAGTAACGCAAGTGTAGGTAAACCATTTATAGTAGCTTACGACAATGACTTTATAGAGGTTATAGGTGAGGCTGATGATTTCTCAACTAAGGTTGAAGTGTGGTTCCCTGCTTTATACAGCGCTATTATATTGCGTAATAAACTCGCGATTGATTTTTTAATAACGATTGATAATAGCGTTTTTGCAGAGGCTAGTTTAGGTGAGCAAAACCGCCCATTTGACTACGCATTGGTTAATTTACTGAAAGCACTATTTACGCCAGGTGCAAATTTAGCTTCAGCAATCGAAAAAGCATTAGTTGCCAGTAACCCCGATGATTACGAAGATTTTGCCTATTTATATGCCAGTCGATTAAAATGGCCTCTAGTAGATGTTATTACGGCAATTATTAGTGATGAGGGTGAGCATGTTTATAATGAAAACATGAAAAAAGCGCTATTACTTCATCAAGAATATTATAGTAACGCTGATAGAGATCAAAATCGTGCCGGCGCTATTTCAATCCCTCTAACAGCAATGGCCGTACTGGCTAAAGATGTAAAAGGGTATGATTTAACCGTAGAAAATGGCTATATCCCACAGTGGGTTATTGATGGTAAACCTGCTGAATATAAATAAAGCAGTTTTATATATGAAGTGCAGTTATAACTTTTATAATCAATTAACTGCTAATATTTATTACTTATACAGTATTTTAATTATTTTTATTGTATTAATGAAAACGCTAAATTTACATTTTATAGCATTACGAAGGCATAAAAATGATTGAGAGTCACTTTACTTATGAACACCTAGACCATACAGGCATGCTTGCAGAAAATGACAGCCATGAAGATCATTGGCCAAGTATTCAACGAAATCCATTTACAGAAGTACCAAGGCTATTTAAACGAAATTGTGAGGATTTACTGCCTACAGCAGCACTAATTGAGCCGAATGAAAATAGGACGTGGGGCTGTTTATTGCGGGCGCAATCTTTAGGGATAGGTATATTTGAAAGTAATGAACGCTCTGGCAATGCCTTTCCATTTCGAATTATAGATGACCACGTAATGGTTGTGGGTCGGCGCGACTATGTTAATACGAATTATCAAACTTGGCTTACAACTTTTTATTTGAGTATTTTGGCACGTAGCTTTGAGTGGGAAGGAATCGAGTATTTAAAATCTATCGATATCTCTATTTTAGAAAATGCAGAGTCGGGAGCATCTTTAACTCCCTTTAATTTTGCACTAGTGGAGTTATTAAAAACAGTATTTACCTCAGGTTCAGATTTAGCGGGAGCATTAGAAAAAGCATTAGTAGCTAGTAACCCTAATGATTACCCTAATGATGAGGAATATTTATATGCAAGCCGTATAGAGTGGCCAATTCCTTCAATACTGATGGCTATATTTAGTGAAAATGGCGCGCAAGAGTACAATGAGGAAATGCAAAAAGCATTATTACTCCATAAAGAATACTACAGTTCACATGCAAGAAAGGGGGATAGAAGAGGCGCTATTTCAATTCCACTCACAGCAATGGCTGTACTAGCAAAAAAACTATATGG
This sequence comes from Pseudoalteromonas sp. SG43-1, assembly GCF_014164415.1. Lineage (NCBI taxonomy): Bacteria > Pseudomonadati > Pseudomonadota > Gammaproteobacteria > Alteromonadales > Pseudoalteromonadaceae > Pseudoalteromonas > Pseudoalteromonas sp. SG43-1. Next base: position 63,847 of record NZ_JACJFD010000006.1, read on the forward strand.
TTATCAGCTCGATATTAGTAATAATTATATTCCGTCTTGGTTAATTAAATAACATACTTAAAATTAGGTTTATAATGAGTGATTTTTTAAATGGGTTAACCCTTGAAAAAGACATAGTAAATTCCCTAAAAAATAATAAGGTGATAAATTTAACAAGACCTTATTTAGAGTTTGGGATCCGAAAGTACAAAGAAAAGAACGATATTCAGGATAAAGATATATTTACATATGTTGGGAGTTGTTTGTATATTCATTTAGAGAATGGCGACATTATTGGGTTTGAAACTAACAACGTTAAAGACTCAATTCTTGTTTGGTTTGCTTATAAGGAGGGTATTCAGCAAGGCTCAAATGAAGACATGGAAAAAATACCCTATGATCATCGTATATATGGAAATCGTGAGCGTTGGACTGGACTGATTAACGAGCATATTCACAGTATCAAAGTGTTTACGCGTAAAACTCCCGAAGGTATAAAAAGTTTTGTAGATAGCAATGAGAAGGCAATTTTACTTGAATCAAATAACTGTAGTTTGTTATTACCTTATGGTGGGAGTTTTGAATACCGTACAGTAATGCCAATATTGAAACTTGAGGAAGCACCTGACGGTTATTTTGATGGTATGCAAGTAATCAAACTTTGAAAAAGTTGAGCAGGTGGCTCCACCATTAAGATTTAACTTTTTTAATTTTATAAAAATAATAAATGGCCTACGTTGCCAGCATTAAGAATAAACGAGCTATTAATAATAGAATGTCGCCTAGACCCTCACAGTTAAAGCTGTAAAACTATAGTCTTCCAATAAAAGTACTAGCGATTTTTTGTCTCGGCGTTTAATTGGTTTACCTGCACCTATTATTGATGCTTGGATTAATGAAAATAGAGATTCGCTTAAACTTGCAAGCACGCCTGCAGCTTGGTGTGACTAGCTTGGGGTTTTAATAACACTAAGAATACTTAACATAAGGAAATACAGTGAGTAAAATAAACACGGATGTAAATTATAAAACAATGGCCGGTAATGCGCGCTTAGTGATGCTTGGTGAATCAAGCCATAACCCAGCTATCTATAAATTTGAGGCTATCAAAGCGCTTCGTCAACTGAAAGCTTCAGGGTTTACTCACTTTGCAATCGAAATGCTACCAAGGTCTATGCAGGAAAAAATAGTTTTTTATCAACGCACCGGTAAAGGTTTTAATGTTATTCAGCAATATTTTAATGATAATTGGGGTCGGGGATATGGTGTAGCAAATAGTTATTGTGAACTAGTTAAAGCGGCCAGAGAGTTGGGATTAAAAATTATTGCTTTGGATTTAACTTTAGATGAAATGGATTTGATTGATGCTTCATGTAGTTACAATAATTCGGTTGCAGAAAATTGTTTTAATAGCCACACAATAAGAAATATGGTTTGGACACAAAATATTAGTAATATTTTAAATACGTCTAAGCAGAATAAAGTTATTGCTTTTATGCATAGGTGGCATGCTGTGAGATCTACCAATTATCAAGAAGGTCTCGATACACTGATAAAAGCGCAAGGTATTTTAAAAATTAAATTTATCGACTTTATTGGTGGGTCAGCTTGCTACTCACAAACTGATTGTAAGGGTTACTCTGATGAAAAAGAAGCGCTTAAGCAAAAGTACTTTTACCGAGAGGGGTTCCCGTTTAAATCTGCAGTAACAACTTATCAGGTTCACTTACCCGAAAATTCAGCTCATATGAAAGGGCTATAATAGTGAAAAAAATGGCTACTCTTCTTTTGGCTACCGTAATATGTTTTGGCACAATGGCTGGAACTTTTTTTCCTGACCTTGATATTAATGATCCTAACTTATCCCAAGATAAAGTCATGCGCCAATGTCAAAAAAGCTTAATGCATGCGTCTCAAGAGCTTAATGCTTGGTGTGAAAAAGCTTATAAAATGGGAAATTGGCAAACTCTTGAGTTGGTAGGTCTTCATACAGGTGATGGAAGCCGCTATATTGCTGAGGCAAAAAAGCATGCTGCAGAAGGCGATCCTGATGGTATTTTAGCTTTAGCGTATGTATATAGTACTGGACGTTTTGTTACTAAAGACCTAACACAGTCTATAAAACTTTATAATCGCTACCTCACTGATAATAGTAATGAAGTTAAAGAGAAAATGAGAGTGCAAAAGACTCATAAAGATCTTTATTTAATTTACACTGAACTAGGCAACTCAGAAAAGGCTGCTGAACATAAACGCTTTTTAGATGAAAGTAATCATGGCGAAATCAGAAAAGAAATATTTGAAAAGCAACTCAAGGAATCTGGTATTTCTTTAGATAATTAAGTAATGAGTATTTACTTAAATGATTTATAATTAGTACAAACCATTAAAGTTATTGCACTTTTAAAGGAGCTATAAACGCCTAAGCTAAGGCGCTATAGAAATGATATGGAACAACAAAGCCAACAAACACTAACTAACCTTGTTTACGATATATATGAAGACCCAGCTTTAATAGAAGAGCATCAAGTGCTTATAAACCCTTTGTTGAGCGATTTAGTTGCCACAGCGCCAGCTGGGTTTGAGGGCATGGCGACGATGATTAATACTCATATTTCTAATGGGTTTAAATTCAAAAATCCTAAAATACAAAAATTTGAACTTGAGTCAGGGCTTTTAAAACTTAAAACATACTTTCAAAAAATAAACCTATAACCCCCATCATAATTACACACTCAATTTTTAATATTAATGCAGCACTAGTGCTGCATTAATTTTTTCTCATCAAGGATGATCTATGAGCCTTATCACCACGAGTATTTTAATGCTGTTTTTGCAGCCTTTATTTGTATATTTAGCTCTTTTTAAAGAGTCAGATCGGAGTACTCCAAGCCGTTCATTAGATAACGAAGATGCTATGTATCTTTTTATAGCACCAGGGTTAGCTGTATTTTATTCTGATAACTTTTGGCAGGCGTTACTTTATTTAGGAAGTGTATGCCTACTAGGTTTAATGCTTGCCATTATTGTAAAAAGCAAAGCTAAAAAACGATTAACAAGAGATGACGCTATCGGGTTTACTATTGCCAGCTTTTTATTTTTTTGGATTATAAAATTAATTATTGGTGGGTTAGGATATTTTTTTAGCGAAAATGCCGCGAATGCTTCAGCGCCTGTCATAGGTGAACAAACTTATTCATCAACTACAGGTGAGCTTTTAAACTGGGGGTATTTATATTATCAGTTTTGGCCAACGCTATACTTTTTACTCTTTATGTTAGCCACATTAGTTATAAAAATAATAGAGAGCCGATTTAATAAACATTCATTTTCAGGCTTGCTCTTAATATTGGGCGCAGTTTTGGCAGGTGTATCACCGTTATTTGGGCATGCTTTTATTTTAGGCGTTATCGCAAACTTTTTTATATTTTTTGTTGTGTGCACGGCATGTATAGAAATTGATAAAAGGAGCGATCCTTCAGCGGGTGCTATTAGTTTTATATATGGTTTTTTGCTTGTGGGCGGTATCGCGTTTAGTAGTATTGGCAAATTAATATATACGCTATTTTATAATTAAATTAGGATTGTTTTTTGATTAAAAAACATGCAATATAATTGTACCTAATTAGTATGTTCCCCTACTTTTTTTTAATATAAATATGGTTGGTGTAATTAATTGGCCATAAACATTAAGTAGCTTATAGCTAGGTCTTGGGAGAGTGTTTGCTTTGTTTTTATCGCGTTTAAAAATTTTTGTGTTGGTAATAGTCTCTATTGCCGTTGTTTTTTTTACTACATCACAGGCTTGTGCGGATATGTTTGGCTTTTTTAATAAACAAGAATTTTATTTATCGGCTCCAGTAAAGGGGCAGTTATTAGATAATGGGCAGCCAGTTGCAAACACTAAAGTAATGCGCTCACTCACCTATGGCGATGAATACGTTGACGAAACCACAACAGACGAACACGGTTATTTTACTTTTACAGAAAAAACAATAAAGACAGGTAAGCCCTCTAATATGTTTGATAACGACTCGTTGGTTCAGCATATTTATTTAGAAAACGGCACGCCAGAAGGAATTGTTTTATGGTACACGCTTGTTTCAATTCATGAAAAAAGTGACACACTTAAAGAGCTTCTTGCACACTTGAAGTGCGATATTTCTAAAGAGCCGCAAACATACGATATTCCAATTAAAGAAGATACCAGCCACGCTTTTGCGATTTACACATCATGTAAACTTTAACTATTAATTTAAAGGGAACTTATATGAATACTTTGACGCCAACCCAAGCGGTACAGTTAGCTAACCTTGCTTATAAAGCAAAAAGCATTAAAACCACTAACTTACTTCATCGTTCACTTCATGCATCTTTGCGCGACAATTTTAACTTTTCAGTTAACCCTGGCGCAGTACAAGGTGTAACGGGCGGTTTTTTCTCCCATTTATTTAATTTAAGTACGGGTTTTGCTTTAGTAGGGCATGGGCTTGGCGATTATCAGGGTGATTCAGTTATAACAATTCGAGGTACTAACTCGCTAAGAGATGGCTTAACTGATGGCCATTTTGGTTTAAGTGGAGGCTCAAACGGCAGTATGGTGCATGCTGGGTTTAATAAGACCTTTTACAGTATGAAGCCCGCGTTACAGGAGTTTGTTGAAGCTAATATTAAAGATAAAGTAACCGATTGTATTCATTTAGTTGGCCACAGCTTAGGTGGTGCATTAGCGACGCTTTCTGCCGATTGGATTAGAGCTGAATATTCAATACCTGTAAAGCTATATACGTTTGGCTCACCGCGCGTTGGGCTTGAAAACTTCTCTCGGGCTGCGACATCGAGAATTGATAAAATTTATCGCTGTACTCATGGTGCAGACCCAGTTGCTAAGGTACCTTTGTGGCCGTTTTCGCATGCACCTTATAGCGGTCAAGAAATTCGCTTAGATAATGGGCAAGGTTTAAAAGGTGCTGCCCATACCCTCAATGGTACGCCTGGCTATATAAACACAGCCAATAGTAATAATTGGAACAACTTAACCATTCAAGCTAATCATTTTTTGAGTACCCCTGTGCGTCTAAAATTTGAAGATAGAAATCAAGCCTCTTTTACTTCTCACTGGGCTGATAAGCTAGGGGCTGCGTTAGTCACACTTTTAAAAGATGCGGGCTATTACAGTGCAGTAGCAGCTCAAGCTGCTATTGGTACTGGGCTCACTTTTTACGATATGTTGGCGCGTACTTTAGATAAAATAGCTAAAGCGTCAGCCTCGTTTGCAACACAAACCTTAGGTTTACTAGGGCATATGTTAGTGTTTGCTGGCAAAGTAATTAGTAAAGCGGTGGAGCTTACATATAGCTTTATAAAATCTGTATTCGACTCAACCCTAGGCGCTCTATACCGAGCGGCGAGAGAGGGGCTAAGCGGCTTAGATTAACTTTAATCTAGCCCTCAATCTCGCTCTAACAAAATAGCACCACTTTGGTTTTCGCCTAAGTGGTCGTTTTTGTTATAAATAGGGCATTTACTCATAGATAAGCACCCACAGCCAATACATCCATCAACGCGATCGCGCAAACGCTGCATATACGCTATTCGCTCGTCCAGCTGTGCTTGCCATTGCTTTGAAAGGGCTGCCCAGTCTTTTTGCGTGGGTGTGCGCTGATCAGGTAATGTTGCCAATGTTTGTTTAATTTCATCAAGGGTTATTCCCATTGCTTGTGCGGCTTTTATTACCGCTATACGGCGCAGTACATCTTTTTTATAGCGGCGTTGATTGCCGCCATTACGCCAGCTACGTATTAGTCCTTTTGTTTCGTAAAAATGTAGGGTTGATACTTTTACGCCGCTACGCTTTGCTACATAACCCACGGTTAAGCTGGCCTCAGTTAGTTTTTTTTGATCTATTGGCATTATTTTTAATTTCCGATTGACCTCAATATAACTTGAGGTTTTAAGCTTCTTGCAACATTAAAAAAGGAGCTAACTAAATGCAACAAAAACTTGAGCGTAGCACTGTTATTATTTATTCAAGCGCACGCAAAAATGGTAATACACAGGCGCACGTTAATGGATTTGCAGAGCAAAATAATGTGCGTGTAATATGCTTAGATGATTATAAAATTGCGCCGTACTGCTATAACAAAAACTATAAAAATGATGATTTTTACGCTGTGTTTGAAGCACTTTTAAAATATGATCATTGGGTGTTTGCGTCTCCTGTTTATTGGTACAGCACCACGGTACAAATGAAATTATTTATCGATAGAATAACCGATTATATGGACGATGAAGTATTAAAACCTAAGCTTCGTAATTTACGCAGTAAGCATTTTTCAGTGCTTTCTAATGCGTCATCAAGTGAAGCCCCCGCCTGTTTTGTAGAGCAGTTTAAAAATACGTTTAGTTATTTAGGTATGCAGTTTATTAACCACAGCCATAAAAGTACCCAAAAGGTTGCTTAAATTGCAGCCTTTTTTGGTTGTCTCTGGTAGTTTAGTAATAATCTTAAAAAACACAGGATTGTTTTATGAAATATTTACTATTGTTAGTGCTGCTTTTTAGCCCTTTAATATATGCAACAGAGCAACCAATTAAGGGATATGGTAATTATTACAATGTACCCGAGCATGATGAAATTAATGACGCTACGGTATTTAAAATAGCATTTGATGTTGCTGATGGCGCTGAAAAAGGCGCGCAAAATAATTCAATAAATTCGCTAGCGCGTTTTATTAACATGCATGTGGCGCATGGCGTAAAGCCTGAAAACATACAACTTGCATTAGTTGTGCACGGCAGCGCAAGTGTTGATGTGTTAGCTAATAGCGAATATAAAAAACGCTTTAACGCTGACAATAAAAACCGAGCGTTAATTGAGCAGCTACTAGCAAACAACACTAAAGTGTATGTTTGCGGGCAATCTGCTACTCACTTTAAAGTAACGCCAGCGCTTTTAATTGAGGGTGTAAAAATGTCGCTTTCGGCTATGACCGCTCACGCACAACTTCAACAACAAGGCTATACGCTCAATCCATTTTAATGACTCAAATAATAAAAAATATTCTCTGCTTTGGGGATTCAAATACATGGGGCTTAAACCCTGTAACGGGTAAACGTTTTGATGAAAATACCCGTTGGACATCACTTTTAAATAAAAACTTAGGGTGGGGCTTTAACGTAATAGAGGCAGGGCAACCTAATCGCACGTTAGTGCATAATCCCCCGTTTGACGGTGTGCTTAATGGTGTTAGCTATTTAAAGCCTTATTTGGATAAGCATGATCTCGACTTTATTATTATAGCTCTTGGTACAAACGATCTTAAAAAACGTTTTAATTTAACACATACTTTAATAGCAGATGGCTTGAATGATTTAATTAACTCAATACACATTTATTATCAGCAAGGTAGTACTTTAAAATCTCCTAAGATTATTATTGCTAGCCCACCTAAAATAAGAATTACCGAGCAGTATTCACGTATTTATGAAGAGGCTGATACAAAAGTAACAAAGCTCTCTAGTGCATTTAAAAGCGTTGCAGCTAATAATAAGTGCGCTTTTATTGATTTTAACTCGTTTATTAGCATAACAGATGGTGATGGGATTCATTTTGATGATATCCAACATTTGGCAATAGGCTTTAAAATAGCGCAATTGGTTCAAAACTCACTCAATAATTGTTAAATCTATCTGTGTGAATTTAATGCGACTTATGCAATCATCTAATAAAGTAGTGATATAAATTAACAACTTCGAGATGCTATGAAAAAGTACCAACAAAAATCTATTATAGCCGTTCTAACCGGAGTGTTAGTTTTTATAACTGGCTGTATTATTTTACTCAATTTTGCAGCGCAGCAATTAACAGCACAAACAAAGTCAGATGCTGAGTATATTCTCACTCATGTAGAAGGTGCAATTGCAGAGCGGCGTCGAATACTTACCCCATTAAATAAGCTTGCGTTTAAACAGTGTGACAACACAACTCTTCTTGAGATGCGCCGCGCTTTATTTGACGCAAAATATGTAATTGATATAGGTTTTTTTAAAGATAATCAGCTAGTTTGTACTACGGGTGCAGGCTTATTAAGTAAACCAATTAACGACAAACAGCCTGACTTTATTCGAGATGATGAACAGGTGAGGGTCCGTTTTGAGCCAGAGCTTTATCTATTATTATTTAGTGAGCGCCCTATGGAGGTGATTATAGTCAGACAAGGGGACTATAATTTAATTATGCAGAGTACTCCCTTTACCAACATTGGCATTACTGTGCCAGATTGGGAAGTTGTTTATAAAACACCAAATACTTTGCATCATTTAGCAGGTAAAGAGGATCTCTACCTTCAAGTAAAAAACAATGTTTTCTTTCCTTACGAAACTAATTTAGTTTGCAGTTCTACAAGTAGTCAATATTGTGTGGTAGTGCACTTACCTTGGAGTCTGTTTTTTTCTAATAACCACTTATTATTAATCATTTCGTTAATTTTAACCTGTTTAGCGGGAATATCGAGTGCGTTAATAGTTGATGCAAGAATTGCTGCACGTCGCTCTATTAATCAGCGTATTCGTAAAGGACTCAAAAAGGGATCATTTTATTGGACTTACCAGCCTATTATTTGTTTGCAAAGTGGCAAGCTGATTGGTTGCGAGGTACTTGCACGTTTTGAAGATAAGTACGGTGTTTTATTTCCAGATGAGTTTATTCCGGTTATTAGAAAAAACAATTTAACCTGGACTTTTACTGAGGCCATGATTGCCACTACAATCAAAGAGCTAACCTCTATAGAGGTATTGCCTGAAGGCTTCAAAGTGTCGCTTAATATATTTCCGTGTGATGTAGAGCTGGGTAACGTGTCGTTGCTGCCACAAATTACAGAGCTTACCAATTCACGCTTTATTATTTGTTTAGAGATAACTGAAGACGAATACCTTGATACAAGCATCGCGCATGCTCATTTTAGAACCTTGGTTGAATCGGGATTTAACTTATCATTAGATGACTTTGGTACGGGTTATTCGAATTTAAGAAATTTACAAAATTTGAGCTTTCATCAACTTAAAATTGATCGTACGTTTGTTCAAGATATAACAACTGAGGGCTTAAAAGCCTCTATGATCCCGAATATTATGGAACTTGTGCATAAGTTTAATTATACCTGTGTAGCAGAAGGAATTGAAACCACTGAGCAAGAAGCCATTTTAAAAACAGCGGGTGTGCATTACGGACAAGGCTGGAAGTATGGTAAACCCATGACTGCGTCTAAATTTAAAAATTATATAACTAATCAGCGTTTTTAGATCTCAGCTGCCATACTAAACGTATCGGTATGAAATTTATAAATATTAGGTTTATTATGATCAAATTAACATTAAGTGCTTTTGCACTTTTACTACTTAGCGCATGTACAACACAGTACCCAAACCAGCAATTAACAGGTAAGCAGTTCCCAAGCATTAGTGGCGAAAGCTTAGAGAAAACTATGGTGACTATACCTAGTGATTTTAAAGCAGATAAAACACTACTGCTCATTGGGTACAAGCAAGACAGCCAGTTTGATATAGACCGTTGGTTAATTGGTTTAGATATGGCGGGCGTAACGCTCCCTACATACGAACTACCAACCATTGCCGGCATGGCACCACGTATGTTTAGCACATTTATAGACAGCGGTATGCGCAAAGGCATCCCTAAAGAATTATGGGGTGGGGTAATCACTATTTATAAAGATGGCGAGACAGTTCAAAAGTTTACAGGTAATCAAAGCCCAAATAACTCTCGTGTGGTACTTATAAATAGCAGCGGCGAAATTTTATATTTTTATGATCGAGGTTTTTCGGTTGATGCGTTAAATAAATTAAAAGCGAATATTGAGTAGCCTTTAAATTTATTTGTTGAGGTTAATTAAAGTGAAAGGGAGCGAATGCTCCCTTTATATTGTATTTTATTTAAAACGCGTAACTTACACTAAAGCGCGTTGTACGAGGCATAATGTAACGACCATTTGGTGCATCAGCATTACGTGGATCGCCTTCTGTAATGCCTTGCTCATCCGTTAAGTTATCTATTGCTACTTGAAGCTTGATGCCTTCCATTGGTTCTAATATTAAACCTAAATCAACTTTTTCGTAGCCATCGAGTGTTACAGTGTTTTCGTTATTGCCAAAGCGATCATCAACCGCTGAAAGTGTACCGTATAAAGTTGCATACATACCTTGTAGCTCAAAATCGTAACTTGGCGTTATACGTACTTGCCATTTTGGTTGGCGCTGCGACTGGTTACCATCGTTTGTTGGGCTCTCTGTAATTTCAGCATCTTGTAATGTCGTATTTAAATTAACAGAAAAACCAGAATCATGATTAAAGTTGTAATCAAGCTCTATACCGTATGCTTCGTTTGTTAAAATTTCTGCTGGTACGCCAGGTCGTCTTACAAATGTGTCGCCTTTAACTTCATTTACAAATACGGTTGCATAAAAGTCGGTTGATTCAGTAATTAACTTATAGCCAAGCTCGCCTTGAGTTATTTCTTTAATAAGCTTTTCGCCGCCTTCGTAAGCATCAAAGTTATCTCTAAAGTCATCAAAGTAAGGCATTTTATAACCACGGTTAACACGGGCAAACACACCCATATCATCATTAATTGAATAGTTTAACCCTGTAGTCCACGATGTTTTACTTTCATCATAGCTAACGGTTTTAGTAATAATACCGTCAAGGCCCTCATCTACACTGTATTCTACTTCGTGGTTTTCTTGACGTACGCCAACATCAAGTGTAAACGCATCAGCAAATTTGTATTCACCGGTGACATAAAACGCGTTAGTGCGCGCATCACCTGTTGAGCTTATGTCGTAGTTAAAATCACAACCATCGGTGTTTTGATTACATTCAATCCCAGCCAATGCTTCGCCACCTGATTCAAGTACATGGTATGCAGTGTTACCTAAGCTCCACCAATCTTTTGCTGAAGTACTTGCAGTGTAATATCCAAAGGTTGTTGATAGGTCGCCAAATTTTTTCGAAAAAGCTAAATCATTAGTAAATGAGCTGATTTCTTTAAGTACTACCCATCGACCAAGTTGTTGGACTGGGGTATCGCTTGCGTATTCAGTGTTTGTAACTGCTCCAAATGCAGTTTGGCCGTTATCAGCAACTGCTCCAACCGTTGTTGCTGAGCCACTAGGTACTAAACCGTAGGTATTTGCATCGCCTTTGGTAATGTTAAAGCGATCTGAAAAATGCCAACCACCTTTTAGCTCTAGCTTAATACTACCGCCCGAAACATGGCCGTCCCATCCTCGGCCATCACCTAGGTCAATATCAAGTGCTTGTGCATCGGGGCCTGTAAATATTGTTGCTTGACGATTTAGCGTACCAAGTTGCGTATATTCTGCGTCAATACCATCAACATTAAGAGGTGTTGGTAAGTACCATGCACCGTGATCGTCTGTTTGGCGGGTATAAAAGTTAAGCTCACCGTTGTCTAAATCTTTAGTAATGTTGATTGTAAATTGGCTACCCTTTTCAGAAGTAAAGCCCGCATCACGAATACCCGGTGAGCTTTTTACGTAACCGCCAACCATAAAGTATAAATCGTCAGTAATTTCACCACTCATCACAGCATCAACTCGCTGTAAGTCGTAATCAGAAGTTGTGTATTTAAATAAGCCTTCTGTTTCTTCGCCACCACGTTTTAATCTAAAATTGGTTGTTAATCCTGGTTGTCCGTTAGATAAAACAGGATTAGGTCCACCACGCAGGGCTTCTACTGTCTCAATGGTTTCATCAATACGAAACATTGATGAGTTCTCTAAAAATGACAATGTTGAAGCAGGATAAATAGGTGAGCCTTCAATACTGAGTGTTAAAAATGGGGCATCACCACCACCAGGAAAACCACGAACAAATACATTAGCGCCCGATTCACCACCTGAGCTTTCTACCCAAACACCAGGTATTGCTTTAAACAAGTCAGCGGTGCTTTTTGGAGACAGTTTAATAATTTGTTCACTATCGATATTAGTTACCGCATAGCTGGCATCTATCTTTCTAACTCCAACACCCGTAGGTGTTCCCGATACCACAATGCGCTCAACTTTCTGGTTTTCTTGTGTTTGCTCTGCTGCAAATGCGCATTGAGTGCTAAGCGCTAAAGTAATTGCACACGCTAATGTGCTTTTTGCTTTATTGATTTTCATGTGTGTGATCCCGTTTTTAGTGTATTAAACAGTGTATTTCTGCAGCCTTTTTACTAAAAATCATTGTAAATAGGCTGTGTATATTGAAACCTTAGAGATAAATGCAAACGTTTGCAATATTTATTTGTAAATTATTTATGAATTTATATAGTTTATTTATTGAGCTTATTTATATGTTAAACACTTTTTAGGTCGTTGTTCGCGCCAGCAAAAAATAATAATGCTATATTGTCAGCGAGTTAGATAATTGTATTGATCAGTGGTAAGCGACTATTTAGGAAGATCATGAATAACAAAAAAATTAAATTAACTGATTTAGCGAAACTAGCAGGCGTGTCTACCTCTACAGTTTCGCGTGCGCTTAATGATAATCCGCTAATTAAGCAAGAAACCCGCGATAAACTTCAGCGCTTAGCTAAAGAGCATAATTTTAGCCTTAATACGGCTGCAAGTCGGTTGCGGACACAAAAAACCAATGTAGTTGCGGTTATAATTAACCTTGACGAACAAACAGAGCAGTCGATTAGCGATCCGTTTTTACTTAAAGTAGTGAGCGAAATTAATCTTGCACTTAATCAGCAAGGGTTAGAGCTTTTACTATCTAATTCAATCATGGCGCAAGACGATTGGGCTAATTATTTTATTAATAGCCGCCGTGCAGACGGTATTATTGTTGTAGGTCAAGGTAAAAACCAAACCAATATAGAAAATGCAGCTAACGCAGGTATTCCGCTGGTGGTATGGGGAGACCCTAAAACACCTAGCAACTACCCCATTGTAGGAAGTGACAATTACTTGGGAGGCTTGCAAGCAACAACGCATTTAATAGAGCACGGAGCTAAAAACATTGTATTTTTAGGCGACCCAGAACATGGTGAAATTAGTGAGCGTCATAGAGGGTACTCTGCCGCATTAGCATCCCATAAATTAGAGCAACATGTTGTATCTATTGATATTACAAGTAGCTCAGCATATCAATCAATTAACCAATTACTGCGTGAAAAAGGCCTTTATTTTGATGCTATAGTTGCATGTAGTGATATGGTTGCCTTAGGTGCCATGAAAGCCTTAAAAGAGCGTTATGTAAGCATTCCTAATGATGTCGCTCTAGTAGGTTTTGATGATATTGCTATGGCCGACATTAGCCACCCTTCATTATCAACTATCCGACAAAACACACAGTACGCAGCCACGCTATTAGTTCAAAAATTGATGCAGCAACTAGCTGGTGAAAAAGTTGAATCACAAGTAATTGATATTGAACTGATTACCCGCCAATCAAGTAAAAGATAGTTTATAAATCATGTTGAGTTAATGTTAAATTTAAAATGCAAACGATTGCATTTAGGGCTATTCTAAACTAAACTCAAACCTCACTGATATAAACACACACTGTGTATGCACTCGTTATGGGCATACAATAAAGGTCGTTATAGCGTTTAAATAACGCTGTAAAGCGAGGACAATTATGAGTAAAACAAAAGTCACACTGGCAATTGCAGCAAGTTACTTTATTTTCGCTATTTTGTTAAATAGCGTGGGCACCGTTATTTTGCAGGCAATAAATACCCTTGGGGTAAGTAAAACAGAAGCTTCAGTGCTTGAGGGGTTTAAAGATTTATCCATTGCGATAATGTCATTTGTAGTGGCTTCGTTTATTCCTCGCCTAGGCTATAAACTGGCTATGCTTGGGGCACTTACTGTTGTTGCCCTTGCTTGTGTAAGTACGGCTTTAATTAGTGACTTTTATGCGTTTAAAATTTTATTTGCCGCCATTGGTTGTGGCTTTGCTGTGGTTAAAGTGTCGGTTTACTCTATTATCGGCCAAGTGACAGATGATGCAAATAGCCACTCTTCATTGTTAAACACCATTGAGGGCATTTTCATGGTTGGTGTGTTAAGTGGCTATTGGGTTTTTACTGCTTTTATAGATCCAAACGATTCAACCGCGTGGCTCAACGTTTATTACTTACTAGCAGCTCTGGCCCTAATCGTTATAGCGAGCGTAATTGCTGCGCCTATAAAGCCCGCCATTATAAGTAAAACTAAACGCTCTGGTTGGTTCGATTTTATCGCCATGCTTAAGCTAACATATCAACCGTTGGTACTCATATTTATAATTAGTGCTTTTTTATACGTATTAATTGAGCAGGGCGTCGGTACTTGGCTACCCACATTCAATAATGAAGTTTTAAAACTTCCTATAGCTATTAGTATTCAGCTGGCCAGTATTTTTGCTGCGGCACTTGCATTTGGGCGCTTAGTAGCAGGGCAAGTACTTAAACACATTCACTGGTTTGTTGTATTGAGCAGTTGTTTAATTGCGATGGCCGGCCTCATACTTATTACCCTACCGCTTACTGAGAATGTTACTGAAAATACAGTAATTAGCTTATTTGATGCACCACTTGCTGCATTTATTTTACCGTTAATTGGCTTTTTCATGGCGCCTATTTATCCGGTACTTAACTCAGTTATTCTCAGCGCTCTTGAAAAACATCGTCATGCCGCTATGACTGGCTTAATTGTAGTTTTTTCAGCACTTGGTGGAACAACAGGCTCAATAATAACTGGTTATGTATTTGAGCACTTTAGTGGCCAGCATGCGTTTTACCTTTCTTTGGTTCCCATTAGTTTGATTTTTATTAGCGTGATTTTTTTCAAAAAACGAACCGACGCTATCTCACAACACGCAACAACAGCTTAACAGTAAGGAAAGTTATGAGTTTTTTTGACAGCCAATTATTTAAAGATGTTCAAATGCAGCATGTATTTAGCGACTGTAAAACATTCGCAGATGCAATTGCGCGTGTTAATTGGCAAAGTGCATGTAAAAGCTATGAACAATTAGCGCCTTTAACTAATACGCAGTTTAGTGAGTTTGTAAACGCACACTTTATTACTTCCCCAGTGCTAGCAATGGGCACTGAGGCTGATACGTCATCGGTTAAACATTATATAGACTCGTTATGGAGTGGCCTTAGAAGAGAGGCGGATACCCCGAAGCAAGATTCATTACTAGCACTAAAGCACAGCTATATTGTGCCTGGCGGGCGCTTTCAAGAGATTTACTATTGGGATAGTTATTTTACAGCATTGGGCTTAATCGATGCAGATAAAGGTGATGTAGTTGAAGATATGCTACTTAACTTTGTAGATTTAATTAACGATTATGGTTGTATTCCAAATGGTAACCGTCGCTATTATTTATCACGCTCGCAGCCACCGGTTTTAGCACTCATGGTCGAGTTATTATGGGAACATACGCATAGCAAATCACTCAATACGCAATGGCTTGCTATGTGTGTTGCAGCACTTGAAAAAGAATATATATTTTGGATGCAAGACGCGCAGTTGCTTTCGAGTGATTTATTGGGCTCAAAGCGGGTAGTAAGAATGCCTTGTGGTGGTGTTTTAAATCGTTATTGGGACGATGTAAGTGAGCCAAGAGCAGAGTCATTGCGTGAAGATTTAGCGCTAGCGGAAGGGTTGGCGAAGGAGAAAAAATCTGATTTTTATCGTAATATTCGCGCTGCATGTGAGTCGGGTTGGGACTTTAGTTCTCGTTGGCTTGGTGAGTCTAATTTACTAAGCTCTATTCAAACAACTGATATTGTTCCTATAGATTTAAACTGCCTTATGTATAACTTAGAGAATCAATTAAGCAAATTCTTTCAATTGCTCGGCAATAGTGAACAAGCAGAGCATTACCAATTACTTGCCAGCAATCGCAAGGCACTTATTAATGCTTACCTTTGGAATGAACCAACCGGTTTTTTTGTTGATTATAACTGCCGTACAACGACTCAATCTCCAATACTTAGTGCAGCGGCAACTACTGCTTTATTTGTTAATTTAGCCAGTAATGAGCAAGCAATCAAGGTAGCTACAATATTAGCCAATGAATTTTTAAAAGAGGGTGGCATTGTTACAACTATTACTCAAACGCCTCAGCAGTGGGATAGTCCAAATGGTTGGGCTCCACTCCAATGGCTTGCGGTAAAAGGGCTTAATAACTACGGTATTACTCAATTGAGTACACATATAATGCAAAATTGGGTAAATATGGTTGAGCAAAATTTTGCAGTAAATAAGTGCTTACTCGAAAAATACAATGTGTGCACACCAGCGGTTTTAGCCGGTGGTGGTGAATATCAAGTACAGCAGGGTTTTGGTTGGACTAATGGCGTAACGACTCGATTTTATAAATTACTAAACTACTAATCCGATCTGTTATTTATCTTACAAAATCAATTGTAAAATAAAAGTAATGTAGGTTATGTATTGATTTAATAGGTTTTTATCTGTTTTAGGGTGAGAAACGATAACTTTATTTTAATACCAAAATCTCATTGTAAGTTGTATTTGATTTAGGTAATGTAGTGTAAATGTTTCAAGGACGAAATTTATGCCCCATAAAAACTCAGTATTCGTAAAAACTACATTTCAATCATCTTTTCATTCACACAACTACACAGCTATTTTAAGAACACTACAGGCCTTGTTTGGTGATATTAAAATGGACGATGTTATTCCTAAAGCTGAGCAGCGTGCAAATTATGATTTGTTTTTAATAGATGGTGCTAAAAGCAAATGGCAAGATCTCATTCCCGCAGACCTTATTTGTTTAGCTAAACACCATAGTGTTGTTATCTTTAATGTTGATAAAGAAGATGTGTGCGAGCAAAACTTATTGCTTAACCATTTTAATGGTGTTTTTTATAAATCTGATGCGCCAGAAGATATTTTTAAAGGGTTAGTTCGTGTTGATACTGGCGAGCTTTGGTTTACGCGTAAAGTGATTTCAAAAGCTTTTAACGATATTTTAGCCGTGGCATCGTCATTTAATAACCTACATGACGACATTGAATTAAAGCAGGACGATTACGATCATTTAACAAAGCGAGAAAAGTCCGTTATTCATTTAATTGCACAAGGTGCGAGTAACAATACAATTGCTGATAAGCTCAATATTAGCGACCACACTGTAAAAACACATTTGTACAGTGCGTTTAAAAAAACTAACTCACGTAACAGGGTAGAGCTTGCGAATTGGGCTCAGCGCTACGTTTCTGTTTTATTACCAATGGCTAAATAAATAGCATATATAATCTCAATTTCTCCCATAAAAAAGGCTACTGTTAGTAGCCTTTTTTATTTGTGATGACGGCCTGAGTAATTAGCTCACTTTTTTAGCCCATAAGCCTTTATCAATGCCTTTTGTTATAAGGTCTGTCAGTGCTTTTTCTATTGCCTGAGTTACACAAATACTCATAGGTTCGTTGTCACTAAAGCCGGCTTCAGCTTCAGCTAGACGTTTGTAGCTTACGTATCTAAAAAAGCCTGCACGCATCTCTTGGCTTAATACTTTTTTGCTGGTGGCCACACTAAGCAACACTTGGCCTGTACGAACATCCACAGCGCGTAGATAAATTGAAATAGCATCTTCACGGTAAAGCTCAGATGCGCCTATACCAAAGTATTCCATACCTAACCCACCCGTTTTCACATTGGTGTCATAGCTTATAATACCGCCCTCTAAAATGATTTTAGCTGTGGTAAGTGGAGGTAACTCAGCCTGGTTAGGGTTATCAGTTTGGCCTGCACGAATGATTTTTCGCTCAGTTAAAATGTTTTGTAAACCTTCACGCTCAACAGGTGTAAACCAATCAGATTCATGCAGTGCTTGTACGAGTATTGAATTAGCACCTTGAGTAACGGCAGTCGAAAACGAACTAACGTTAGTTTGTGGTTTATATTGACCTGTTTGGTCTCTAAATGAGTAGACCGATACCGGAATGCTGCCAACAGGTTTTGGTAAGTTTTTTAAGTCTGCAAATAATTCAGTTGGCTCTAGGCTAATTGCTTTTTGCTGTGATGGTGGAATAAGCTTACCTAAACTTGTACAGCCGCTCAAACCCAGTAATGTTATTGTTATTAGTAGTTTATACATTATCCAAACCTCGGTACTTCAATGATCACAACAGAGTCATCTAATATGTTTGTTATTTTTACTGTAATAGAATCGGTTGTGCTGGTTATAACTTCAATTTGATAATCACCACTCATAAAAATTGAGTCCTGATTAAAAATACTATCTTCAATATCCTCACCAAAAGCCATATCGGTAATCTCTCTTACCATGCGGTTTAAGTAAGTGCGCTCTAAAGAGTCTTGAAATTGTTCAGCGTAACCTTTTTCGATTACCGGAGCCTTGTGCTTATTTTGAGCCTGTGCTTTGCTCAGCAGCATATTTGCATTGAGTGGATTACCACCAAAGCTTGGATTTATTGGGGTGTAAATTATTTCAGTCGCGGAAGCTGAAAAGCTTAATATTGTTATTATTATAAGGGCTATTTTTTTCATTTTACCATCCATCTTTAGCCATATCTGGTGTTGATGCAGCCATGTTTGAGCGAGCCATTGCATCTATTACTGTATAAACAGCTTGCTCAACACGTTCATCGAGGGGTTCTAATCTGCGACCTAAATAAGTCGCGTAAACAAGTTGGTTATTCATTATTAAAGAAAGTTGTGTACCCGCTTTTGGTATTACGGTTTCTTTTATTTCAATATTAAAACCAGCTGTTGAAGGGAGATCTCGCCAGTAGTTTGAAAATTCATAATAAAATTGATGACCAAAGCGGCTAATACTTCTATCAAGTAATAAGCCATCTATTTCTAGTTCATCCGCAGCATGAGTTGCCCCAGAAAAACATAGGAAAAGTGTGAGTAGGTAACGATTAAAGTTAATATTTTTTTTCATAATTTAAAAAGGGGAGAGGGTCGCTCTCCCCACCTCAACAATTACATTTGAGTAATTGTTGCTGCGTTTCCATCACCAATTTGGGTAACAGATACAGTGCTGTCAAAGCCAATTACTGAGCCTTCAACAATATTGTCGTTACCAATTTGAGTAACACTAAACGATACGTTTTCACCACCAACTAAAAATGCTGATTGTTCAACGCCAGTAACCCAGTTACCTTCACCTGTTTGTGAAATATCAATGCTGTGGTTATTGCCTTCAACCATCATATCAATAAGGTTTAACGTGCCACTTTGTGCAATATCAATTTGGTTATTATTACTATCTAAAATGCCAGCAAGGGTAACAATTGCTTCATTTTGAGAGCCGTCTTGAGCAATATCGATGTCATTATCGTTAGATGTAAGCGTTACATCTGGGTATGAAGATTGAACAAGTACGGCATTTTCATCGCCAGCTTGTACTAAATCAACATCATTGCCAGAGCCGTTAAAGTTAGCTAAGTGAATCGAGTTTAAATCACCTATTTGGGCTGATGTAAATTCATTGTCTGAACCAATTACACCCATGTAGGCTTCGTTTAAATCACCGTTTTGCATTGAAGTTAGTTCGTTGTTGTCACCAATTAAATCGGCTGTCATTAAGTTTTCAGCGCCAACTTGTGTTGCTGAAACCTCATTATTAGAACCTTCAAATAAGTTTGATTCAATTGTGTTAAGTGAACCTTCTTGATCTAAATCTATTTGGTTGTCGTCCCCAATTACAGTTGCAAACGTTACCGCATTAGTTAAGCCATCTTGCTCAATTTCAATTTCATTTGCATCACCAGAAATTGCACTAAATGCTACAGCATTACGATCACCTACTTGTTCAACTTCAAGCTCGTTGTCATTGCCTTGTAAACTACTTACTTTAAAGGTACTCCAATAACCGTCTTGAACTAAATCAAGAGTATTTTCGTCGCCTGTAAGCATCGTAATTTCTGCTTCATGCCATTCACCGGTTTGCAGTGAGGTAATTTCATTTGCGTTACCTTGCATATCCATGTTGTAGAACCAGTGACCACCAGTGCCTTGTTCAACATCAATGATATTATCATCACCAGTTACAATATTAATCGCTTCATTATTTACAAAAAAGCCTTGGCCAAATTGTGAAACAAATAACATATTATTATTACCAGTCACTTCAGAGATAAAACCATTAGCAACGCCATCTTGGCTGTATACTTGTAAGTTGTTGTCACCTGTGGTGATTACTTCAGCATAATTACCATATTGGCTCTGCACAACTTCAGTTTCGTTATTATTACCGGTTGTTGTTACAAGCATGGTGTTGCTATCACCATCTTGTGTAAGTAGTGCAGTATTTTCATTAAAAGTTTGGATAAGAGTCATTGAGTTTTCAACACTTGCTACAGATACGTTGGTAGCAAGTTCTGAGCTTGATGCTGATTTGTTGTTAGTATCTGCATAAGAAGCAAAGCTAGTACCCATTGCAATTGCAACTGCGCAGCTTAAAAGTGATTTGTTCAACTTCATTATTTTCTCCTTGAAATATTAAAACCAAACACCTTAAATTTTATAGGTTTTATAAGGTATTTGCTGTGTCAGCATGCCGTGCCGATATAATGTTTTGTGATCCGCTTGAAAAGCTCTTAAAGTAAAATTTTTCGATGTAGTTAATAATTATCACTAAACGCTTTGTCATTATTTTTAACTTACGTTTAATAACTGTTAATTATTAAGTACCCAATTACTGTATTCCTCAAATGTATTTTCTGAAATCATCATTTTTTACCAATTTTTTAATTTTTATTTTTCAGTGGGTTATGGTGCGGTTGTTGAGGTTTTTATTAATTCAATCTAAAAGCAGTAAAAATCTCCGACCCTTTATTAGGTAAATGGCTTTGCGTGAATTTCATTAAAAGGTCTGTCTTTAGTGTTTTTTTTATACTTTAACTGGTCAAAATTGTTGGTTTTAACAACGTTTTTATTTTTTAACTTGTTAAATGATTAGTTTGGTTGTTTCCTTAGGGTATGCCATGTGATCCCTTGTACTCGAAATAGTGAAAGAACGTGCTTAGAGCATCTAAGCTAACCCAAAAAAAACTATGGATAGAACAATGAAAACAAAATTATCTATTATTACTCTTGCCTTACTTCCGTGCTTAGCAGCTGCAAAAGTTCCTGATGTGGGTGTAAAGCAATCTGTAACTGCTAGCAGTGATTCTATAATTGTTAAATATAAAAGTAATGCAACGAAAGAAATGCGTAAGCAGGCTCGTTCATTAGTTAAAGCTAAAATTACTGATCTAAATAAAGATGAACTTGATGACAGCTATACGTCTTTACTTTCAGGTCGCTTAGCTAAGTTTAAAGTGTCGGGAATGAGCACTAAAGACGCAATTGCGCTTTTAAAGTCTCATCAAGCTATTGAATATGTAGAGCCTGATTACCAAGTAAGCATTGCACGTACGCCAGATGATCCTCGTTTTGATGAGCTTTGGGGCTTAAATAATGATGGCCAAACGGGTGGTACAGCAGACGCTGATATTGATGCAGTAGAAGCATGGGATATTTCGACAGGTAGCCGCGATGTAGTGGTAGGTGTAATCGATACGGGTATTGATTACAGCCACAGTGATTTAGCTAGCAATATGTGGGTAAATAGCAGCGAAATACCAGGAGATGGTATTGATAATGATGGTAACGGTTTTATAGATGACGTGCATGGTATAAATGCCATTACTGACAGTGGCGACCCTATGGATGACGAAGGCCATGGTACACACGTTTCAGGTACTATTGGCGCAAGTGGTGGCAATGGTATTGGTGTTGTAGGTGTTAACCATGAAGTATCACTTGTTGGTTGTAAGTTTTTAGATGCTGCGGGTAATGGCTCAACATCAGACGCTATTAAGTGTATTGATTACATGGTTAGCCTTAAAAACTCAGGCGTTAACTTACGCGTATTAAATAATAGCTGGGGTGGTGGCGGTTACAGCCAAGCACTAGCAGATGCAATTGCATCAAGCGAAGCGGCGGATTTACTCTTTGTAGCCGCAGCTGGTAACGATACTATTGATAACGATGTTAACCCGCATTACCCATCTAACTACGAAAACGCAAGTGTATTATCGGTTGCAAGTACGGATCAAACCGATGGTATTTCATGGTTTTCACATTATGGTTTAACAAGCGTTGATATGGGCGCGCCGGGTAGTGCTATTTTATCAACTACACCAGGTGAGAGCTATGCATCTTACTCAGGCACATCTATGGCAACGCCACATGTAGCAGGTGCTGCAGCGTTAGTATTGTCAATTAATCCTGAGCTTAGCACTCAAGAGCTGAAAGATTTACTAATGAACTCTGGCGATGCAAATGCTGCGCTACAAGGTGTAACGGTTGCAGGTACTCGTCTTAATGTTAACCAAGCGCTTATTGATGCAGACCCTACACCTGGCTTTAAAATATCAGCCGATCCACTTACGCAACAAATTGAAGCAGGCCAAGCTACAAACTACACATTTACAATTGGTTCAATTGCCGAATGGGATGAAGAAGTAACGCTTGAGTTATCAACAACATTAGGCGGCGCTTATTTATCATCGCTTACAGCGCGCCCAGGCGATGAAGTAATGCTAAATGTTGAAACCGATACTAACACTCAGTGGGGCGAATACGAGCTTACTGTAACAGCTACAGCTGGTGATATTGTTAAAGAGCAGTCAGTTAAATTAATGGTTCAACCTGTTGGCTTAAACGACTTTACTTACAGCAGTAACACAAGTGTTGATATTCCTGATAACTCGCCAGTAGGTGCAGTGTCAGTAATTAATGTTCCTGATGACTTAACAGTATTTGGTACTACTGCTGATGTAGATATTTCGCATACTTACTCAGGCGACTTAGTGGTTAAGTTAGTATCTGCTCAAGGCACACAAGTAACGCTACAAAGCAATGTGGGTGGTTCAAACGACGACATAGTTAGAAGCTTTACTTCTGAATCATTTAACGGCGAAGTTGCTACAGGCGATTGGACACTACAAGTAGAAGATACTGCTGCAGCCGATACCGGCACAATTAATGGCTGGTCATTAACGCTAAGCGCTATTGGCGAAGTTAGCCCACAACCACCACGTGCTAGTTTTGACGTTGAGACACAAGGCTTAACAGTTAACTTTATTGATTCAAGCACTGATTCAAATAACGATATTACACAGTGGAGCTGGAGCTTTGGCGATGGTGCAACATCATCTGATCAAAACCCTATGCATGTGTATGCAGCATCAGGTAATTACGATGTAGAACTAACGGTAACAGACAGTGAAGGCAATACAAGTACATCAACTCAAACGGTTGTTGTAAGTGATGTAGAGCTAGAAATCACCTTAAAACGTGCTAATAAGTCTCGCCTTGATACTATGCGTGTAGAGCTTAGTTGGGAAAGTGTTGGCGCTGAATCACTAAGTGTTTACCGTAATGGTGAGCTTGTAGATACTACTGCTGACCGAGGTCGTTACCGCGACTACGTACGTGGTGCTACATTACCATCGTACGATTACCAATTATGTGTAACTGAAAATGTATGTTCTAACATCATTACGGTTTCATTTAACTAACTACTCCTAAAGTGACTTTAAGCCCAGCATTGCTGGGCTTTTTTATGTTTTAAAAAATATAAACTATGCTTTTTTATATGGATGGGTTTTAAGCCAGTGCTCGGCTATTTGCTCACGTGTGGCAAACCAAACCTGATCATGCGAGCGAGCATATTCTAAAAACCGTGCTAATGCTTTTATTCTTCCTGGTCTGCCAATTAGGCGGCAATGCAAACCTATCGACATCATCTTTGGGGCGTTTTCACCTTGTGGGTCGCCTTCCTCGTATAGTGTATCGAATGCATCTTTTAAGTAATTATAAAACTGATCCCCGGCATTAAAACCCTGCACGGCAGCAAAGCGCATGTCGTTTACATCAAGCGTGTAGGGCACTATTAACTGTGGTTTACCTTCTTTAATACTGTAAAAAGGTAGGTCGTCGCTGTAATCGTCGGCATCATATAAAAATGTGCCATTCTCAACTACAAGGGCTGCGGTATTTGGGCTAGTTCGGCCGGTATACCAGCCTTTGGGCTTTTTACCGGTAAGCGTTTGAATGATCTCAATGGCTTGTTGCATATGCTCGCGTTCGGTTTGCTTATCTATATTTTGATAATTAATCCAGCGCAGGCCATGGCTTGCAATCTCGTGGCCCGCTTTAACAAAGGCTTTAGCTACATCGGGGTGGCGCTCAAGGGCCATCGCCACTGCAAAAATGGTGACCGGTATATCGTATTTTTTAAAGAGTTTAAGTAAACGCCATACACCTGCTCGCGAGCCATATTCGTAAATAGATTCCATGCTTATATGGCGGTCTTCTACATGCGGGGCACTGACTATTTCAGATAAAAATGTTTCGGCTGCTGCATCACCATGCAATACACAGTTTTCGCCGCCTTCTTCGTAATTTAATACCACTTGTACAGCTATACGGGCTTTATTGGGCCAATTTGCATGGGGTACATCTGGACCATAACCAATTAAATCGCGCGGGTAGTTTTTAAATTGCTCGCTCATGTTATTGCTCCTTTTTAAGTGCGCTGAGCCAAGAGCCTAGCGTTTCGCGCTCTGCGTCAGTCATTTTGGTCATATTGGCCAGTGGCATATCTTTTGTTATAACCGCGCGGGTATGAATAAGCGTGCTGGCCTTTTTTACATCATTAATAGAGTCGAGCTTAAAGCCAAGTGGCGCTGCTTGAAAAAGCTTTGATGTAGGTGTTTCACTGTGGCATTGTGTACAGTGCTTATTAATTATATCCCACGCTTGTGCATCGGTAATACTTGCTTGTAAAGGCGCGCTTTCGCCTGTATTTGTTGGGCTGCTAGGCCATGGAGCTATAGCCAGCATGAGGGCAAAAAAGGCGGCAATACCACTTATAAGTACCGAAGGTTTATTAACGCCTTGGTGCTTTAAGTTAAAGTAATGGCGTATCCACATGCCAATACCAAATAACGCAATTAAAATAAGCCAACCAAAGCTATGGCTGTAGGTATAAGGAAAGTGGTTGCTCAGCATAATAAATACCACAGGTAACGTGGCGTAGTTATTATGAATAGAGCACAGCTTTGCTTTTAATCCCGGTGCGGAATCGGGAATACGGCCAGCTTCTACTTCGCTTACCATGTAGCGTTGCCCTGGCATAATAATGTGGTACACATTGCCAACCATACAAGTACCAATAAGCGCACCTACATGAATATACACAGCGCGGTCACTAAATAGCTGATCGACCCCGTAAGTCCAAAGGGCCAATATTCCAATAACTACAGCAATAAATGCTTTACCGTTTTCTACGAGTGGGGTTTTACACAATAAACGATAAACACCATAACCTAAGCCAATAAAGCCAAGCGATGCACCAATAGCGGCAAATTTACTTAGCTCACTTTTGCTGTTATCGATTAGGTAAACATCGGCGCCAACATAATAAAGTAGGCTAAATAATAAAATACCGGTGATCCACGTTGTGTAGGCTTCCCATTTAAACCAGTGCAGGGTATGCGGCATTTTTTCAGGGCCATTTTGATACTTAGCCACTTCGTAAAAGCCACCGCCGTGCACGGCCCATAAATCGCCTTTTATGCCTTTGTCTTGTTTCCACTGTGGCGGGGTTTGTAAGTTATTATCAAGCCACGCAAAATAAAATGAAGCCCCAATCCACGCAATGCCTGCAATCACATGAAAATAACGCAGTACTAAATGGGCAAGCTCAAATAAATAGTTTTCCATTAGGTTAAGCCTCTTCTAATTGCGGTGTATGGGTAGCTGAAAACTGCTCTTTTTCATCGCGCTTATACACGCTTTTACCCATAATGTAGGTTTGTTCAATACAGCGGTCATCACCTAGCATCATCATGGCAAAAAGTTGCTCGTGCAGGGTTTTTGCATGGCCAATTCTGAATTTTAAAAACGAGGTGGCCGCGTAGTCCATTACAATAAAGTCGGCTTCACAGCCAATAGCAAAGCTACCTATGGTGCCTTCTAAATCAAGCGCTCGTGCACCGCCCAAAGTAGCTAGGTACATGCCTTTAAACGCGGAAAAGCGCTGGCCTTGTAATTGCTGAATTTTGTACGCTTCGTTACCTGTTTGTAGCATAGAAAAACTTGTGCCTGCGCCTACATCGGTACCCATGCCTACGTTAATACCGTGCTCTTCACAGGCTTTTAAGTTTAATAAGCCTGAACCTAAAAATAAGTTAGAGGTAGGGCAGTGCGATATGGCCGCGTTGTTATCTGCAAGGCAACAAAGCTCGCGCTCAGATAAATGAATACTATGGGCAAATACCGAGCGTTTACGCACCATTTTAGCTTGCTCGTACACGCCAAGGTAATCTTCGGCTTCAGGAAATAACCCTTTTACCCATTCGCACTCGTCTTTGTTTTCAGATAAGTGGGTATGCAGGTAGGTGTCGGGGTATTCTTCTAATAATTGAGTACATTTTTGTAGTTGCTCAGGGGTTGATGTAGGAGCAAAACGCGGTGTAACTGCGTAGCTTAATCTATCAACATTATGCCATTTTTCGATGAGTACTTTTGATTGATCGTAACTGGTTTGCGCGCAATCTGATAAATCGTCAGGGCAGTTTCTATCCATCATTACCTTACCGGCAATCATACGTAAATTACGTTTTTGAGATTCGTTAAAAAACGCATCTACCGATTGCGGGTGCACAGTGCCAAATACCAATGCGGTAGTGGTGCCATTACGCAGTAGCTCATCTAAAAAGCGATTAGATATATCTTTTGAATAATGCTCACAGGTAAACTTTTTCTCTGTCGGAAACGCGTATTCGGTAAGCCAGCTTAAAAGCTGCTCGCCATACGCGCCGACCATTTCGGTTTGCGGTAAATGTATGTGCGTGTCTATCATGCCGGGCATAACCAGTTTGCCATCGTGGCGAATAATAGTGGCTGAGTTATCTAAGCTTGGCAGTATGTCTTGCTCGTAACCTAGTTTAACCACTTTGCCGTTTTGAATAACTAACGCGCCTTTTTCAAAATAGCGATGGGCGCTTTCACCTGCTATGGCAGGGTCGTCAACAAAATCGAGTATGTTGGCACAAATTACGGTCATTTTATTATTGTTTTGGGGGCTCATAATTAGCTGCCTCTATACGTTGAGTAGCCAAACGGGCTAAGCAATAACGGAATGTGATGGTGTTTTTTGTCTTGTAATCTAAACGTTATTTGCGCCTCTGGGTAAAACGCTGGCATTTCTTTATTTTGATAATAACTATCTAAATCAAACTCCAGTTTGTAGGTTGTAAATTCTACGTCTGTATCTAGCCAGTCGGTAATTCGCCCATCAGTATCTGTTTTGCCTTGAGTAATTAAATGCCACTCGTTATTGCTCTGTACAAATAATTTTACTGCTACATTTGCAGCCGGTTTACCAGTGCTGGTATCGAGAATATGGGTGGTGATAGGGCTTTTATTCATACTTTTATTCATAGCAATGACTCCAATCTTATTTTTGTTATTTTGGCTTGTTCGCCCGCGGCAATATTTAGCTCTGTACTGCGGGTGTTGTGTATGCGCTGCTCTATGAGTTTAAGCATTTGTTCGGCCGTTTTACCGGTGGCGCACACAATAAAAATAAAACCAAACGTGCTGAGGTACTCTTTATTAAGGGTAATCATTTTTTTAAGCACGGCTTCGTTTGCTTTGCTCATACCCGATTGCTCATGCCCCGCTTTTTGCGCAGTGGCGGCGTATTTTTTGCTAAGGGTTGATAAATCGCCTATTTGCGGGTGACCTTCAAAGGCTGCTAAATAGTCGCTTTCGCCTAGGCTATCCCATACGCTTTGCGCGCTTTGATATAGGTGCTCTTTATTTTTAAATGGCATGATATTTAGCATACCGCTTACCCAATTTGGTGCTGCGCAGCAGTGCTCTAAAGCTTGGTGAGCTTGCGCTGCATTTAAGTTATTAATTTTTAAGCTACTCATGCGCTTTCTTCCTCGTGCGTGGTGCTAATTAAGGCATTTTTAAGTGCGCGCCATTGCAAGCCTTGGCGTTTGGGTGCGTGGGTTTGCATAGCTTGATAAAGGCCAATTAACTGCCCGCTAATTGATATTGCTACTTCCATAGGGAGCTTGCCCGTTACATTTTCAAGCCCAACAGGGCAGGTCACTTGTTGTATTTGATCGGCTGTAAAATCGCGATGGGCTAGGCGTTGCTTAAAACGTTTAGCTTTAGTGTCAGAGCCAATAACGCCTAGCCAATTGGCATCAGCGCGTTTAATAATGGCTTGGGTGAGTGCAAAGTCGAGCTGGTGGTTATGGGTTAATATTAAGTAATTGTTAGCTTTTGGTGCGCGTTTTACTTGCTCTGTTGGCTCTTCATCAACCACTTTTACTACGTTATTAGGGATTGATTGTGGGAATACATCGGCGCGGCTATCTATCCAACGTATACGCATAGGTAGTTGTGCCAATATACCAATAAGCGACTGTGCTACGTGGCCTGCGCCGTAAATGTCGAGGGTAAATCGCTCGCATTGCATGCACTCAAGCATAACGGTGGCAGCTCCCCCGCAGCATTGGCCTAAATTTGCACCTAGGTTAAACTGCTCTATCACTTGGGCGGCTTCGCCTTTGGCAAGTAGTTCGCGAGCTTTTTCTATTACTACGTATTCAAGGTGACCACCGCCAAGGGTGTCGTAAATATGCTCGCCGCTTATTACCATTTTAGAGCCTGTGCCGCGTGGGGTTGAGCCATTTGTGCCAAGCACTGTGGCAATAACATAATTAGTGCCGCTTTGTTCGTGCTCATTTATAGCCTGCGCCCAATTTTGAGTATGAAAACCCTGAAACGACTCATTTAAATTAGCCATGTTGATGCTCCTTAAACCAGCTAGCGGTTTGCTCAATTGCATTTAATACACGCTCAGGTGTAGCAGGCGTATCAAGTGGGGCGGTGTATTTGTAATCAGCCACACTGCTTATGGCATTACGAATGGCGCTCCATACACTAAAGGCCAGCATAAATGGCGGCTCGCCTACGGCTTTTGATCTAAACACGGTGGTTTCTGGATTTGCTGAGTTATAAAGATTGACGTTAAATTCGGCAGGGGTATCGCCAATGGCTGGTATTTTGTAGTTGGCAGGGCCAAAGCTTGCAAGCTGGCCTTTATCATTCCATTGTAAGTCTTCGGTTGTTAGCCAGCCCATACCTTGTACAAAGGCGCCTTCAATTTGGCCTATATCAAGAGCTGGATTAATTGAACTGCCTACATCGTGCAGTATATCAACGCGAGTTACCGTGTTTTCGCCAGTTAGGGTATCTACTTCTACTTCGCTGAGTGCTACGCCGTGAGCGTAGTAAAAAAATGGGCGGCCTTCACCTTTGGCTCTATCGTAATGAATTTTTGGTGTGGCGTAATAACCGGTAGATGAAAGCGATATACGATTCATGTAAGCAAGATTTGCAAGTTCGCTAAAGCTAATTTCCCCTTTACTAAAAGTAATGAGGTTATCTTTAAATACAACAGTATTGCTGTCTACTTCAAAGTGCTCGGTAATAAAATCAATTAAGCGCTCTTTTATTGTGTTTACTGCATTTAGCGCCGCCATGCCGTTTAAGTCGGTACCACTTGAGGCCGCTGTTGGTGAAGTGTTTGGCACCTTGTCGGTACGCGTAGCACTAATACTTACCGCGTTAAAATCGACCCCAAAGCCATGGGCTACAATTTGCGCAATTTTGGTATTCAGCCCTTGGCCCATTTCGGTGCCGCCGTGGTTTAAATGTATAGAGCCGTCGCTATATACATGCACTAATGCACCAGCTTGGTTTAAATGTTGTACCGTAAACGAAATACCGTATTTAACCGGCGTCATTGCAAGGCCTTTTTTTATAATAGGTGACGATACGTTAAATGCTTTAATAGCCTCTTTACGTGCCCAGTAGTCACCCGACTCCTCAAGCTGAGCAATCATATCTATTAAAATATGTTGCTCTACGGTTTGATGGTACGGCGTGGTATCGCGGCCTTTTTTGTATAAATTAAGTTTTCGGATCTCAAGCGGATCTTTACCTAATTTGGCGGCTATATCGTCCATTATTAGCTCGCCCATAATCATGCCTTGCGGGCCACCAAATCCTCTAAATGCGGTATGGCTTACGGTATTTACTTTACAGCGATTACCCTTAATTGTGGCGGCTGGGTAGTAGTAGGCGTTATCGACATGAAACATGGCGCGGTCTACAATTGCATCTGATAAATCAGGCGAGTAGCCACAAAATCCGTTTACGGTAATGTCGGCACCTTCTATTAAACCATTTTCGTCAAAACCAACATGATAGTGATTATAAAACGGGTGGCGCTTACCGGTTAATTTAAAATCGTCGCTACGGGCTAGGCGCATTTTTACTGCGCAGCCAAGGTGGTAAACCGCAAGAGCTGCAAGGCATGCCCATGGTGCGCCTTGGGTTTCTTTGCCGCCAAAAGCACCGCCCATACGGCGGGTTTCTACGTTTACAAAGCTAAATGGCTTTTTTAAAATTTTAGCAACTAAGTGCTGCACCTCAGTAGGGTGTTGCGTAGAACACTGAACATGAATGCCCCCGTCGTTATCAGGTTGCGCCAGCGCTATTTGGCCTTCTAAATAAAAGTGTTCTTGCCCGCCTATGTTTATTTCGCCTTTAAGCTGGTGGGTTGCGTTATTAATGGCGTTTTCGCTGTTACCACGGTTAAGTGAATGGGGCGGCCTTACCCAATGCTCTTTGCTAATGGCTTTTTTAATATCAAGTATTGGAGTAGTTTGCTCGCACTCTATAACCACTAAACGTGCCGCGCGGCGCGCTATTTCATAGGTGTCGGCAACGACAATTAATACAGGTTGCCCGTGGTATTGAATTTCATGGCTGGTCAGCAGTACATCACCAGGAAATACCGGGCCAATATCTAATTTACCCGGAACATCTTCGGCCGATAAAATACGTTTAACGCCTTCAACTGCCAGTGCGAGACTGGTATCTATTGATTTAATAAAGCCGCTTGTAACAGGTGCGAGCACTGGGTAGGCATGCAGGCAACCGTAAGGCTCAGGGTTATCGTCGGCAAAATTTGCACTGCCACAAACTTGTTTAATAGCGCTTTCGTGATATTTAGATTCTCCAACGCTACCACCTTGCGCTTTTAGTTTATCCATTTCAAAGTGACGCATGTGAGATCCTCGTAATGGCAATGTTGTTATTGTTGCGTGCTTGTGGCTCACAAAACTCAATACCAATGCGTTGTAATAAGTTTTTGCTTACCGTGGTGCGGTAATGCGCACTGCTTCTTACATCGCTCATGGGCGTAAAGTCATCGTTAATAGCCGTTGCTGCGTCTATAAAACTACTTACTTGTAATGATTGAGATATCAGCTTTTGCTCAATATGCTGCGCGCGCTTAGGAATAGCAGCCATACCGCCCATAGCGCAGCGGGCTTGAGTAATCATGTTTTGTGAATGCTCTATAGCAAGCACCAAACAAACGGTAGATATATCGTCTTCAAAGCGTTTTGATATTTTATGACATGCCAGTTTTAGCGACTTTGGGCGCTTTGGAATGGTGAACTTACTAATTACTTCATCGCTTTTAAGAGCTGTTTTTTTGTAATCAATGAAGTAGTCGGCAACTTTAATAGTGCGCGTACCAGCGCTGCTTAATAAATCCATTGATGCATTAAGAGCGATTAAAAGGGGAGCGGGATCGCCAATAGGAGAGGCATTCCCTATGCTGCCACCAAGCGTGCCGCTGTTACGTACTTGGCTTGATCCTAAGCGTTCAAATAGCTCTTTTGACTCTGGGTAATGGTTATAAAATACTTCAACAAACTGGCTATAAGGTAGTGCTGCACCAATGTGTAACTCACCGTTATTATCTGCCAAGGTGCAAAACTCCTTTACTTGGCTAAGGGAGATAATTACATCTGGTAAGAGCATGTTTTGGCTAAGCTCAATGGCAAAGTCGGTGCCACCAGCAACTAAATGTGCATAAGGATAAAGCGCTTTTAGCTCAACAAGTTGCTGGGCAGTTTGTGGTAAGTAAAATTTACGAGGACCATTTTTTAAAAATGGAATATCGTCATCATATTGCGTATTAAGTGATGCTTTAAATTGAGCGGCCATTGCTGAGTACGGTTCAGCTTTACGCTCATAGCTATAGGCTTTTTCGGCTGCAAGTAATATAGGGCTATAACCTGTACAACGGCATAAGTTACCGCCAAGTGCATGAATAACCGCTTTTTTACCAGGGTACGTTGGCTCATTAATATAAAGAGCCAACAAACTCATTATTATACCGGGCGTGCAAAAACCACATTGCGAACCATGGCACTCTACCAGTGCACGTTGTACGGGATGTAAATCGGTTAAGTTTGGGTATAAGCCAGTAGTCACAGCCTCTACCGTTACTATATGTTTTGCATGCGCATTACCTAATAACAATAAACAGCTGTTCATTGTTTTGTATTGCCAACTAGTTTGCCCGTTTGCATTTATACGCTCTTCACCCACTAATATTGTGCACGCACCACAGTCGCCAGTTGCACACCCTTCTTTGGTGCCCACTTTCCCTTTTTTGGTGCGTAGCCAGTCCAAAATGGTGAGACTTGGCGAACATTCTTGTACTTCAATTGGCGTGTTATTTAATAAAAATTGAATCACACAGACCCCCTTAATTTTTATAAAGCCCTGATACATAAAGGCTTGGCGTATGTTTTTTCTTGTTGTTTGCGCACG
Source organism: Pseudoalteromonas sp. SG43-1 (assembly GCF_014164415.1). NCBI lineage: Bacteria > Pseudomonadati > Pseudomonadota > Gammaproteobacteria > Alteromonadales > Pseudoalteromonadaceae > Pseudoalteromonas > Pseudoalteromonas sp. SG43-1. The sequence goes on from NZ_JACJFD010000006.1 coordinate 96,634, forward strand.
GGTAAGAAAAATACTTTTTCATCTTGGTAAGTATATTGCAGTTACCATGCCATTGTTGACCGGTTGGTCAGTTGATGTTTTGAGTAGGCTAAATTGCTCATTAAGTACAAATAGGCCCTAATAATGAATAATAAATACCGCCTTACTATGCAGGGAATGACAAAGCAGTATCCCGGATGTATAGCCAATAATGACGTAACCTTAAAAATTAAGCATGGTGAAGTGCATGCCTTATTAGGTGAAAACGGTGCAGGTAAAAGCACATTAATGAAAATGCTTTATGGTGTGGTTAAACCTGACCAAGGGGACATGTTTTTCAACGGCCGTATAATGAATATAAAAGAGCCTGCTGATGCCCGTGATTTAGGCATTGGAATGGTGTTTCAGCACTTTTCGTTATTTGAAACACTTACGGTCGCCCAAAATATTGAACTAGCGTTAGGTGATTTAGCAGGGCATAGCAGCACGCTTGCGGGTCGAATTACGAAAACATCAACACATTATGGTATGCCATTAGACCCCCATAGACTGGTATCAACACTTTCAACTGGCGAGCGCCAACGAGTAGAAATTGTTAGATGCTTATTATTAGATATTCAGTTACTTATTTTAGACGAACCCACTTCAGTACTGACTCCACAAGAAGTCGATGCATTATTTAAAACCCTAAAGTCACTTAAAAAAGAAGGCTGCTCTGTGCTGTTTATCAGCCATAAACTGCACGAAGTGATTGAGCTATGTGACAGTGCGACCATTTTGAGAGGCGGGAAAGTAAGCGGGCATTGTATTCCTAAAAACGAAACTAGTGAGTCAATTGCTAGGCTGATGGTAGGCGACAACACGCCAATTAGTAACCAAACTCGCAGAGCTTTGGGTACTGCGGATTTTTTAACCGTTAATAATCTAACCACCGCCGCACAAGCATTATTTGAAACACCCCTTAAAAACATTAACTTTGCAGTACAGCAAGGCGAAATAGTGGGGATTGCGGGTGTTGCTGGCAACGGACAAGAAGAGTTATTAAAAGTGCTTTCGGGGGAGCAAATTCAAGCTAGTAGTAGCGCCATTAAATTTAAAAATACCGTAGTTGATGCACTGTGCCCGCTAAAAAGGCGCCGCCTTGGGCTTGCATGTGTGCCAGAGGATAGGCTTGGGCGAGGAGCTGTGCCCACTATGGATTTAGCACAAAATGCACTGCTTACTAGTTTTGATAATGGGCTGGTTAAAAATGGCTTTTTAGTAAAACAAAAAATTACTGAGCTTGCTAATAAAATCATTACAAAATACAAGGTTAAAACGCCAAGTTTTCGCACTCATGCAGCTAGCCTTTCAGGTGGTAATTTACAAAAATTTATTATTGGTCGCGAGGTAGAGCAAAGCCCAAAACTACTCGTTATGTCGCACCCTACTTGGGGTGTAGATATAGGTGCACAAGTGGCGATACATGAAGCTATTTTAAAGCTTCGTGACGAAGGGTGTGCGGTACTCGTTATTTCAGAAGATTTAGATGAACTTTATAAGATTTGCGACCGCATTGGCGCAATTTGCGATGGAAAACTGTCTCCTATTTTAAACACCGATACCGTACCGCTTGTGCAGTTAGGACAGTGGATGGCTGGCGATTTTAGTGACGACCTTAATAATCTGCCTACATTACAAACATCAAAAGGGGCTCTAGCATGATTAAGTTAGAACCACGTGTTCAGCGCTCGCCGGCTTGGAGTTATTTCTCTCCTGTCTTAGCTATCTTACTCACATTAATAACCGGTTACGTGGTGTTTGCCTTATTAGGGCATGACCCGCTAAATGCCTTATATACATTGCTTATAGCACCTGTTGCCGATTGGTATGGTGTAACTGAGCTACTTGTAATGACCATTCCTATTTTGCTATGCGCCTATGGTTTAGCGCTTTGTTATAGAGCATCGGTTTGGAATATAGGCGCAGAAGGGCAACTGCTTATTGGTGGTGTATGTGCAAGTGCTGTAGCCGTTAACTTTGTTGACTCATCAAGTGCTTTTGCAATGCCACTAACATTACTTGCGGGTATTGCTGGTGGCATGTTGTGGGCGGGGCTTGCTGCTTTTATGAAGCTGTGTTTAAACACTAATGAAATTTTAGTCACCATAATGCTCAACTACATAGCAGTAAATGTATTGCTGTGGGCTGTTCATGGGCCACTCAAAGATCCTCACGGTTATAACTTTCCTGAAAGCGCATTGTTTGGCGATAGCACGTTATTGCCTGTTTTATTCGACGGTACTCGATTGCACTTAGGCCTAGCGTTTGCGTTATTAGCGCTATGCGCCACTTGGGTGTTTATTAGTAAAACCTTTATAGGCTTTCAAATACAAGTACTTGGGCTTGATGCATCCGCTGCCAAAATGGCGGGTTACAAGCGAGCATTATTAATTACAGGAGTGTTAGTTATTAGCGGTGGCTTAGCGGGGCTTGCTGGTGCGGGCGAAGTAGCTGGGCCTATTGGGCAGCTGGTTCCGCAAATATCACCTGGTTATGGCTATGCCGCCATTATTGTTGCTTTTTTAGGGCGATTGCACCCAGTAGGAATTACGTTCGCGGGCTTACTAATGGGGCTTATTTATATGGGAGGTGAGCTTGCGCAAATTAACATGGGTTTACCAAACGCCATTACCGGTATTTTTCAGGGGTTAATGCTGTTTTATTTACTCTCGTGCGATGTGCTTATTACTTATCGCCTTAGATTTTCGCTGCCATTTAAACAACAAAAAGCGCAGCCAATACATATTGCACAGGAGTCTTAAATCATGGAATTAGATGTAATTACTAATATTTTATACGCCACTATTCGTACAGGCACTCCCTTATTGCTGGTGGCGCTGGGTGAGATGGTATGCGAAAAAAGCGGCACCTTAAATTTAGGGCAAGAAGGCATGATGCTTTTAGGCGCAGTGGCAGGGTTTATAACTATGTACCAATGCGAAAACCTATTTATTGGTTTTACGGTAGCAGCTTTGGTCGGGGTTATGGCCTCACTTATTTTTGCTTTTGTAGCACTTAATTTAAATGCTAGCCAAGTAGCGGCAGGTTTAGCGCTGACTATTTTTGGTACAGGCCTCTCGGCATTTTTAGGTGCTGACTATGAGGGAAAAACTATTAACGCGTTACCTACTTTAGCAATTGCAGGGTTTGAGCATATTCCGGTTTTAGGCAAAGCGCTATTTTCGCAAGACGCCATTGTTTATTTAAGTTGGGGTTTAGTGTTTGGTGCGTATTTGTTTTTTAAATATCACAGAGCAGGGCTTGCAGTACGAGCTATTGGCGAAAACCCAAGTGTGGGCAATAACTTAGGATTACCTGTAATGCGTACACGTTATTTAGCCGTAATGTTTGGCGGCGCACTGGCTGGCATTGCGGGCGCATACTTGTCGTTGGCTTATACACCACTTTGGACTCAAAACATGACGGCAGGGCGAGGTTGGATAGCTCTTGCTTTAGTGGTGTTTGCAAGCTGGCGTATTGAGCGCGTAATGCTTGGCGCTTATTTATTTGGCTTTGCCAGCATTATGCACTTAGTGGCACAGGCTTTTGGGTGGGCTGTGGAGTCTAACTTACTGGCCATGTTGCCTTATGGTGCAACGCTTATAGTACTGATTATGCTAAGTAAAAATAAACAAAAATTAAAAATGTACGAACCCATGTGGCTAGGTAAACCTTGGCACAAGGGTCATTAAATTAATTACAAAATCAATAAGGTAAATCACCTGCTACAACAGGATATTAAAAATATAACACGGAGAATAACAATGAAAAAACTTATAACAGCACTCGGGGTTGCATTGAGCTTAGGCATAAGCGCATCTGCTATTGCAAAAGATAGCGTAAAAGTTGGCTTTGTATATGTAAGCCCCATAGGTGAGGCCGGTTGGACTTATACACATGACTCTAGCCGCCACTACCTAGAAGAAAAGTTTGGCGACAAAATAGAAACTACTTTTGTTGAAAGCGTACCAGAAGGAGCGGATGCAGAGCGTGTTATTACGCAACTGGCTAAAAGCGGGCACGATTTAATATTTACCACGTCGTTTGGCTACATGAACCCAACACTTAAAGTGGCTAAACGATTTCCTAATGTAAAGTTTGAGCATGCCACAGGCTATAAACGCGCAAAAAACGTAAGCACTTACTTTGATCGCATTTACGAAGGACGCTACCTAACAGGTGTTATTGCAGGACACATGAGTAAAACCGACAGCATTGGTTATATTGCTGCGTTTCCTATTCCGGAGGTAATACGCGGTATAAATGCATTTACGCTTGGCTTGCGCTCAGTAAAGCCGAATGCAAAAGTAAAAGTAGTGTGGGTTAATAGCTGGTTTGATCCGGGTAAAGAGCGTGAAGCTGCCGATAGCCTAATAGATCAAGGCGTTGATATTATTACTCAACATACTGATTCGCCTGCACCACTGCAAGCAGCGCAAGCCGCTGGTATTTACGCTATTGGCTACCACTCAGATATGAGCGGATACGGTAAAAAAGCACATTTAACGGCAGCGGTTCATCACTGGGATGAATTTTATGCAGATCGCGTACAGCAAGTACTTGACGATAAATGGCAATCGCAAGATATATGGAAAGGGATAGGCTCAGGGATGACTCGCTTGGCGCCGCTAAGTAAAGATATTCCAAGTGATGTAGTAAGTGAAGTAAATGCTATTTCAGAGAAAATTGGTAAAGGTGAATTTCATCCATTTACTGGCCCTATAAAAAATCAGCAAGGTGAGCTGATTATTGATGCGGGTAAAACAATAGACGACAAAACGTTGTTGGGTATGGATTTTTATGTTGAGGGCGTTGAAGGGCAGCTTAAATAAGCGGTTAACGCAATAACAATGAGTTAATCACTTAGACAAATACAGTGGCTAACTCGCAAAACGTAGAGGTTTATATGTCAATAAATACAAGCTCGTCTGACGATATTATATATGCAGTTGATGACAAACCAGGCGTAACTGAATCATTTTTTGCCGCACTACAGCACGTACTCGCAAGCTTTGTAGGTATTATTACACCCACGCTTATTATTGGCGGTGTGCTTGGTTTAGCTGCTGAAATACCTTATTTAATTAGTATGGCATTATTTGTATCTGGTGTGGGCACGGTTATACAAGCGCGGCGTGTTGGCCCTGTGGGTTCAGGATTAATATGTGTGCAAGGTACAAGCTTTGCCTTTTTAGGGACTATTTTAGCAACAGGCTTTACCGTTAAAGCCACCGGAGGCAATAACGAAGAGGTCCTTGCCACTATATTTGCAGTGTGCTTTTTGGCCGCTTTTGTTGAAGTATTTATTAGTTTTTTTATTAGTAAATTAGGCAAAATAATTAAGCCAGTAGTTACTGGTGTGGTCATCACTACTATTGGTATTTACCTAATTAAAGTAGGTATGACTGATATAGGTGGCGGGCAATGGCTACTTACTAATATGCCTGAAAAATTTGCTTCAACGAGCAACTTAATTGTTGGTTTTTCGGTTGTGGCTTTAGTGGTGCTGCTTAATGCAAGTAAAAACCAATGGGTGAGGCTAACGGCTGTGGTAGTTGCAATGATACTTGGCTGGTTACTTGCGTTTGTATTAGGTATCGCTAATTTTAAATTAGGTGAATTTGACCTAATTGCTATCCCACTGCCTTTTAAATACGGCTTTAATGTTGATTTTGGTGCACTCATAGCCTTTGGTTTTTTATACCTTATTACTGCAATTGAATCGACAGGCGATATTACTGCCAATTGTGCGGTTTCTAAGTTACCTGTTAGAGGACCTAGTTACTTAGCACGTATTCGCGGCGGTATTTTAGGTGATGGTGTTAACTCGATGATTGCCGCTTTATTTAATACTTTTCCTAATACTACTTTTAGTCAAAACAACGGCGTTATTCAGCTAACTGGAGTTGCCAGCAGATATATTGGCCTGTGGATAGGCAGTATTTTAATCATTCTTGGTTTGTTTCCTGTGATTGGCGCTGTATTACAAAATATACCTAAACCTGTTTTGGGCGGTGCAACGCTTGTAATGTTTGGCACCGTAGCAGCCGCTGGGGTCAAAATACTCGCCAGCGAAAAAATAAATCGCAGAAGTTTACTTATTATTGCGGTGAGTTTGGGGCTCGGGCTAGGTGTTAGTTTTGTACCGGAGTTGTTTGCAAACGCACCTAAGTTAGTTACTGCCATATTTGGTAGTGCAGTGACGGTGTCGGGTATCACCGCAATAATAATGACGTTGGTACTACCAGAAAATTACTCAGCAAGTACGGATCATCTTAACTAAACTAATAAAAATCATAAAAGGGATTAACAATGAAAATCAAAACAATAAAAAAATTAGCATTAGTAACTGCAATTGCAATGTGCTCAACAGGTGTATCGGCTAAAGAGCTTTGGTCTGATTTTAGTATTACCGCAATGACAGGAGCCGACTACCTAGAGCCGTTTTCAGGGGAGGAAGATGATAGAAGTGTTGTTACTATAGAGCATGCATCGGGCCATACTTGGGGCAGTACGTTCTTCTTTATGGATAGGCTAAGTAATCCCGATGAAGTGTACGGTGAGCTAAACATAAACCCTACTCTTTACAAGCCACAAAATAGCTTTGTTAAAGAGGTGTTTTTAGGCCTACAAACAGAGTATGGCTCGGGAGATACGGATCAAAATAACTATTTATTAGGGGGCGGTGTATCACTTGATGTACCTGGCTTTCAATATTTTAATGTGGCTTATTATCGTCGTTTTCAAGATGAAATAGGTATAGAGCGTGAAGATAACAACCAAATAACAGTCACGTGGGGCTACAACAAAGGTAACTTTAGATACGATGGCTTTTTAGATATTGTAGATAGCACCGACACAATGTTTGGTAAAAGTGAAGGTGGCTTTAACTTTACCTCGCAGATTAAATACAATATTGCCCCTATGCTCGGCTTAGATACAGGCCGCCTTGATGTGGGTATTGAGTATGTTTATTGGAAAAATAAATTTGGTGTAGATGGGCAAACCGAACATAATCCAAACTTGCTAGTTAAATGGCATTTTTAACAGCAAATTGAATGGTATTTAATTAATAATTAAAGGCTACTTTTTAGTAGCTTTTTTATTTGATAATTTTAAATAATTGAATAGCTTAAATTAATTGTGTTAAATTACTTTTTAATAACACTATATGGATTTTTTGCATGGATTCTGAAATTGATTTTTCTACCTACACTTTAGATGAGCTTTACTCATCAGCGAGAGCTATAGATCGCGAAGCCTACCCAGATCGAGCAAAAGAAATAGACGACTTAATTGAAACGCGAGAAGCACAGAACCCATCTGAAAATATTGTATCAAAAGTAGCAGGAGAAAAAGCAACGCGCTCAGACAGGCTAGTGGCTGCTATTGTTGATGGCGTTTTAGGTGTTGTTTGTTTTATACCTGTATTCATACTCGTAGGGTTTGATAATTTAAGCCAACCAACACTTACTTTATCTGCAGGTTTGCTAGGTTATGGCATATTAAGCACGTTAGTGCTTCATGGTTACCTTATGTACCAACGCGGACAAACAATTGGTAAATCTTTCATGTCTATCCGTATTGAAAATTTAGATGGTACACAAGCAAGCTTTACTACAATTTACTTTAAACGCATGCTTTGTATGCAACTATTATCACTTGTCCCTTCGGTAGGTCAGTTTATAGCTGGTTTTGTTAATCCATTATTTATATTTGGAAAAGATAAACGATGTTTACATGATCATTTAGCGGGAACAAAAGTGAGTTATGTAGATTAATCAGGATATTAATTATGGCAGCTTTGCCCGGATTTAAGTTTGATTAGCAAAAGTTACAAAATGGCGTATTTCACTAAATTGGTAATATAATTAAAAAACCTTACCGATTTTTTTGACTAGTAACCAAGGATGATTATGAAAAACAACACACAACTAATTTTAGCACTAGCGGCCTCTTTAATTTGTTACTCAACATATATTGTATTGATAGATAAACCTTTTAGTTTGCAAGCGTTTAACCTGTTTTTATTTCCCGTTATTTTATATTTTGTGTTTATTCGTTCGCGCAATGTTGAGCAAAGCCCGTTAAAGGCTGTACGCGTTGAGGGGCAAATATTATACGTTTATAAGCAAGTGTTTAATATTAACGATATTAACAAAGTTGTCATCGACAAAACTAAGAGGCACGGTGTATTTGCACTACCGTATAATCAAGTTGATGGTAAAACAACTGAGTTTATTTTCAATAAAGATGCGTTTGAATCTTTAAAATCCTACCTTTTACAAAACATTCCAAATGTAAAAATTATTGAATAAAGTAAAGAAGTAACAATGAATTTAAAGAGCATATATTATTCATTGGGTTTCTTACTGCGGCGAAAATCAATGAGGTGATAAATGAGAATATTTAGGAACACAAACGAGTTTGATAAACTGTCGAGGTGTTACGCATGTATTAAATGTGGTACTTGGGTGAGCATAAAAGCCCAAAACTGTATGCAGTGCCAGCATAGTTTTACCAATAATGATAAAAGCTCAATGCAAACACTCTATAATCAAAATAAAGAACAAAACTGGCAACATGCAATATTGCCTATTATTTTTGTAATATTGGTAATAGCTTTATTGTTCATTTAATTTTTGCTTAAAATTTAAAAGTGCTCGACTGCAACTCTGTAACAAAATCCCTCTGTACTTTAACGTGTAAAAACTACCCATAATTAAAATAATTACTCTTGTTAATCCTTCACTAAATATCACATAGCTAACGTTTTTTAATAAATGAAATAAGCTTATAAATTTCAGTCACTTAAATTGTGGGTTTATTTATATTTACTCAGTTTTTTGGCACGTAAGTTGATACAGCTCCTAATAAACTTTAAAAAGGAATTACCATGACTGCTGAATACTTTATGGTACTAGGGTTACTCGGTGTTGCATTTTTTGCTGTTGCAGGGGCATTGCTTGGGTATGAAAAAAACATTAGTGGCTTTGGCGTCGTAGTGGTTGCAACCGTTACTGCACTAGGGGGCGGTACCCTCAGAGATATACTTTTAAACAAACCAGTATTTTGGATTGCTACCCCAGAGTATTTATATTCAACCTATGGGGCCGTTATAGCAACAATTGCATTTATTCGATATTTACCGCGCGTTAATAATTACTACTTTTTATTAGTAGACGCTGTGGGTATGGCGTTATTTAATATTATGGGTATAGAAAAAGCACTCATTAATGGCTCTGGTATGGTGGTCGCAATTACCATGGGTATCACTACAGGTATATTTGGTGGTTTAATACGTGACGTAATTTGCCGTGAGGTACCAACTGTTATGCGCAGTGAACCATACGCCTCTGCGTGTTTAGCGGGTGGTGCAGTCTATGCTGCTTTATTTAGCCTTAATGTAGATTACATTTGGTGTATTTTAGGCTCATTTTTCACGACTATCTTTTTAAGATTAGGCTCTTTGCATTGGGGTTGGCATTTAACTATTTTCAGAAAAAAAGACTTCAGAGATCAAAGCGACTAATTTTAGCTACGAGTAGCTCGCGTTTGCATGTGGTACTCGTAATTATTCTCATCAGTTATAGTAAAACCCAGCCGCTTATAAAGTCCTAATGCTGGGTTGTTTTTAAGCACGGTGAGTTTAATGGGTTTTGACTGCGCATTTGTAATAACTTGTTCAATAACCGCTTTCCCATACCCTTTATTTTGGTGCAATGGATGTATTTGTAATTGCATTATTTCAACGTATTGAGCGTGTGTTTGGTATTTTAAAGTACCAATTGGTACCTCATTTATAACTATAAGATGGGAGCAGTCATATTGATCATTAAGCCTTAAAACATGCTGTTGATCTGTTAAAAATAACCCGGCATTTTCTAAGTGTTCGACCATAGTCAGTTTTCTGAGGCTTAATAAGTAGTCTTGGTCTGAATATGCTGCCTTTATGAATTTAAAAACCATAGTGCTCCCTTGCAACAGCCTCAATGTTTATATTTGTAGAACTAACTAAAATAAGTGCGCAGTATTAAATGTGCAAGCCAAACTAACAAAGGCAAGACTACCAATACCCAAGTGCTTTCCACCAAAGCCCGCCAATAATTCCCCATACACTTAAATTAATAACGCTCATTATAAGGCCCATTACCCACCAGTCTTTTAACGATACATAGCCTGAGCCAAACACGATGGGAGATGTGCCTGTTGCGTAATGCGTTAACGACATCATGAGTGATGAAGCGCCAGCTAACAGTAAACCTAAAAATAAAGGCGGAGCGCCAAGCGCTAAACCTGCGGCGTAAAATGCGGCAAACATAGCAGTAATATGTGCTGTGGTACTGGCAAAAAAGTAATGAGCCTAAAAATACACAGCTACCAATATAATAGCCGATACAATCCAGTCAAAGCCCAGTTGCGCAATGTTGCTCTCAACAAGTGTTGAAAACCACGCTACCAAACCTAGTTTATTTAAAAAAGTGGCCATCATTACTAATGCAGAAAACCAAACAACGGTATCCCACGCAGACTTTTCTTTAAGTACATCGTCCCAGCTTAATACACCAGTCACTAATAATACCGACAAACCCAAAAAAGCCACTGCGGTTGTGTTAACTGCGTAGTCAGCCCCTAAAATCATTGCAGGCACGCCGGCCCATAAAATAAGCAGCATGGCAAAAACACCCACCATTATTTTTTCGCCGTAACTCATTGGGCCCATTTCAGTTAATTTAGATTCTGCGTAGGTTTTAGCATCGGGCGTACTTTTAACTTCAGGTGGGTAAATGGCATAAACAACCAAAGGCACAAGGGCAATACATAGCAAACCAGGAACAAGCGCTGCCAGCGCCCACGTACCCCAAGTAATACTAATATTTGCACCAGTAGCATCTGCAATAAGCTTTACAATTAGAGGGTTAGGAGCCGTGGCGGTAATAAACATAGCTGATGTAATAGGGTTTATATGGTAGCTAACTAAAGCAAGGTAGTGGCCAATTTTACGAGAGGTGCCTTCCTCAGGAGACGAGCCAAAGCTTGTTGCTATCGACTTCATAATTGGGTGAACAATAGCGCCGCCTCGCGCGGTATTACTTGGCGTCACAGGCGCTATAACAAGTTCAGACAGCGCGAGGGCATAGCCAATACCAATAGTTTTTTTACCAAAAAAAGAAATAAAATTATAGCCAATACGATTTCCCAAACCGGTTTTAGCTAAACCCCGAGAAATAATAATAGCAATACCAATCAACCAAATTAATGAGTTAGAAAAGCCACTTAATGCATCTTTAATAGCGCCAGATGGGCTGTCATTAGTTACGCCGGTTAACGCAACAGAAGTAATAGCTAAAATAGCAATGGCGCCGATAGGCATTGCTTTACCAATAATGGCAACTACAGTACCAATAAATAAAGCGAGCAAATGCCATGCGTTTTCGGTAACACCTTGCGGAGGCGGTACAGCAAACCAAAGTAGTAAAACAATGGCTATAGAAATCAGTCCAGAGGTAACTCGAATATCAGTACCCTTCATTAAAAATGTCCCTAAGTTTTAGAAATGCATGCATTCTGTTTATTGAAAAGGCGACGTTATTCTACTTCATTTAATAATAAAAAAGATGACGCACATCATATGAATATTAGACTTATTTAATTTTATTAATAAAGAGGAAATAAACTATAAACTAAAGTGATTGATTACATTACCCGATAAGAGCTTACAGTGTGCTTAATTAACTCTGATTTTTAAGAGTTAGCTTGAATTGTTTTATAGGTTCGTAAGGTCTTTATAAACCTCAACGAATACTTGGAAATACAATGAACTTAAAACTAACCAATAACGTGATTACTTTTTTATTAACGAGTAGCTTTTTACTACTTGGCTTGTCGTTTGCGTTAGGAGCAAACCCTAATACGTTAACGGCTACGTTTAGTTATTATGGCGTTGATTCGCTAATGTCTGTATCTGCGTTAGGTTTAATTAGTGGCTCATTTATGATTGCCTTAGCGTTTGCCACCGTGCTCGCTCGCCTTAAACTAATGAAACCTACACCAGCACTTTTACTTGCAGCAATTATAAGTTTAGTAGCATTACTTACCTTGTTTGCCAGTAACCGTTGGATGGCGCAACTTGGTGGCTTTCCAATCATTGGTAGCGGGCAGGGCATAATTAAATACTTCGCTGTAGTGCCTTTGTATTTGTTTTTGTTTTATAAAGACAAACTTACCGACAAACAACACGTACTATTAAACTTTATACCTGTTGCTATGGTTTTATTATGGATTGGCGGCATGAAGTTTTATGAGTTTGAAGCAAAAGGCATTGTAAGTTTAGTAGAAACCTCACCGTTTATGTCGTGGTTATACACGGTATTTAGCGTACAAGGCGCGTCTAACGTGATTGGCGGGTTTGATGTATTATTTGCTGTGTTATTGGGATTAGGGCTATTTTTAAATAATAAAAAGCTAATTATTGTAAGTGGCTTAGCGTGTTTAAGCGTATTTATGATGACCCAAACATTCTTAATTACCGCAACCGGTGCATTTAGTTCATCCACTTTATTGGATCGTTTAGGGCAATTTGTAATTAAAGATTTGTGGTATATAGCCAACCTTGTTGTTATTGCTTTTTTAATGATTTTTAAGCCGACTAAATAAAGAGAGCGTTATGATCAGTTGCAACCAATACGACTACATCGAAATTGCTTGTATGCACCATTTAAGCATTAAGCTTATATTAAAAAATGGTGATGGTGTATGCGGGATAGCAACTGACACAAAACGCAATGCTAATAGAGACGAATGCATAGTTGTTAATGTAAATAGCGAGTTGAAACTCATTGTGCTAACTACAATCAGCGTACTTAAAGCGCATGAGAAAAACCCATACTTTGACCATGTGAATTTTGAAGTAAAGTAAATGCCTCACTCATTCGTTTTTATCATAAATAAAGCTCTATTTTTGTTTTGTCCAATAACATTATTAAACACCGTTTTGGTGAAAAATTACAAAGGGTTTTTTGTAACATATTTAATTACTTGTTTACACTGTAGTTGTTTAGTGGAATTATTGAACACTGTAATATACGCCGTTTTGGGGTGCTATAAATCCCCAAAGTGGTGCTCAATAAGCTGTTAGGTGTTTAAGGATAAGCATGAAAAAGTATCTACCTTTAATCATATTAATAATCTCTGGTTGTGTTGGTATGAAAACTTATAAAGGTGTCATAGTCCAATATAGCGATGTAAGCAAAAACTCTGATGGGACGTATTCAATTGAGGTTCTTGGTCATACCGATCTTAATGAAACAGATATGGTCGAATTGGTAGAGCTCAAAGGAAAAGAGTTATGCAAATCTAGTGATATATACGTAAAAAAATATAAAATGGGTACTTATGGCTCGCATAGTCAGTTTGGTTCTGTCTACCCACCAAAGATTAACGCAACAATTGACTGTAGTGTAAACAATGCATAACAGGCTGTTAAACAAGGATAAAAATAGTTGGCTTTGTTCCTTTGTTGCTAATTTAACTAACTATTTTCTGCCTGTTAACAGGCTCTTTATATAACTACGTGAGGAGAGATGATGAACAAGGAAACTATAGGGAAATACGTCGCAGTTCTGGGATTATTGCTTTTCTGGGCACCTCTTTGGGGAATTGTTGATTCGTATTTAATTATGTCCTCTTCATTTCAAGAGATAACGCTGTTTGGAAGTAATGAACCTAAAATATCACAAGAAGAAATGTCATCAACAGCTTTGTCTACAGTAACAGGGTTCATCTTATTTTTAGTTGCACTTTGCTTTTTAACATTTTCCGTTGTGGGCTTAAACTATCGAACTAAGTGGCTTTTTTGGGCACTAATAATATATTCAACATTGTTACTCTTCATGTTCCCTGTTGGTACAGTGTTAGGAGTAACTGTGCTGGCAGCGCTAGTTTTGAACAGAAAAAAATTTGGACTTGACGGTGACCTTACATAACAAAGCCATTAACCGGATTTGTGCAAGAGCGCCACAAATCGGTTATGGCAGGCGTTAGCTTTCTAAGAAGGTTTCGAGTTGAGAACAATATTTAGCTTTATTTTAGCCTCTTTAATTGTTGCATTTTTAGCGCCAATGGCAATTGAAAGGAAATTTACTATTATGCCTTTTGGTATATTTATTTGGACGTTAATAGTTGTTCTAATTTTGGTTCCAGTAACAGCATTTCCCATTTATAAATTTATCACTAAAAGCTGTGGTTATTCGCTAAATACAGTGCTCAAATCTTCAGTTATATCTACTTGCTTAGTTTCTTTCTTTTTTGTTTTCCCTTCAGGTTTAGATAGCTCAATCATTAATGGTAAGGTATTGGTCGAAAATGGTTCAATTACGTTAATAGGTTATGGATATAGCTTTTTACAATTATTTTTATTTTCTATAGTAGGCCTTGTTGCTGGTATTGTATTTTACGTTTCAAAAATAGAGTTAAACAAAAGCTAAAGAGTTAGGATGAGATTCATTCTAGCTTTTACATAAATAATAAATTAAAGCAGCGGGTTAAGTGGGTTTTATAAAAATAAATCACGCAAAAAGCTGAGCTGAAATGAAAGAAAGAGTAAAAAGACACTCACACTAAATTATCCAGTAATACCCTCCAAAACATCAATTAAAACAACACCTAGTCCTCTTATTATATTCCACGTGAAGTGAAGTAACCGATTGAACCAAAATAGGAACTCAGCTATGGTTTGTTTATCAATAAAAAATTAAAAAACGAGTTAATCTACAGGCTTGTTATATTTCACGGAGGATTTAGGTTGTCATTTCCAACTTTAGAGACAAATCGCTTAAGGTTAGATCAATTATCAAAAGAAGATTCAAATAGTTTGTTTGAGTTGTTCTCGGACAATTCAGTTGTAGAATATTATGATTTAGAGGCGTTTACTGAACTGTCACAAGCCAGCCATTTAATTGAGTTTTTTAACGCTCGTTTTAAAGAAAACTCAGGTATTCGTTGGGCTATTCGCCTAAAAGAAACAGATCAACTTATAGGTACTTGCGGCTTTAATACTTGGAGTCCTAAAATGAAAAATGCTGTTATTGGATATGATTTACTACCTAAATATTGGGGTAAGGGTTTTTCCACTGAAGCAGTTCATCGAATAGTTAAAGCCGCATTTTCAGGTGACTTATCTTGCGGTAAACTTAATCGTATTCAAGGCGATACTGTTCTTGGAAACTCTGCATCTGAGTCACTCCTTTTAAAAGTTGGGTTCAAAGAGGAAGGTATAAGGCGTCAAAGTGGTTACTGGAAAAATCAGTTTCACGATCTTAAATGCTTTGGGTTAATTCAGTCCGAGTACTCTGAAATACGGCAAGTTAGGATAATAACAAACAGTTAGCATACTAAATTTCCAGTAATACCTTCCAAAACGTCAATTAAAACAACACCTAGTCCTCTTTTTATATTCCACGTGAAATGCAATAACGATTGAACCAAAATAGGAACTCAGCTATGGTTTGTTTATCAAAAAAATAAAAAACGAGTTAATCTACAGGCTCGTTAAGATTAAAGAAACTAATTAATTGAATCTGACTGTTAGAGCTATTCTACAGCCTCGTTGTATTGCTAAAGGATTATCGTGAAATGCTCTAGGATTGTACTCTTTTCAGTAGGCTTGTATTTATTGCTAGTTGCTTTATCAACAATAGCAACAAAGATTGTTGGCTTTGATGAAATGACTCAAAGTACCTCATTAACTTTTACTTATTACGTCCTCGGATTTGTAACCTCTTTAATCGTTTATTGTTACCTAGGCTATAAGCAAACAGTGAGTCCGTATAAACAAGCCTTTTTAGTTGCGGCGGTTTATTGGTTTATTGATCTAAGTGTCGGTGCCTTACTATACATTTTATTAGAAATATCAATGGATCCTCTGATATATTTAATTTCAGCTTTGCTGCATGTTATTGCTGTTTTATTAGGTACATTACTTGGTATTCAATTACGTCGAAAATAGTTGAGCGTAAATAAACAAATCGTAAAGCAGAGCAAAAACAGCTGGTTTTTGCTTTTTCGCCCTAACCTTAGATAACAACCTTACGGCCTATTTATTCGGCATAAGTAAAAAAGGAATTTAAATTTGCTATTCGATTGGTTTAGCTCTGAAAAGCCAAATGTTTATTTGGGATCGTTAGCTGTAGCTAATAACAGCCATTTTTCTAAGGTAGAGTCGTTTTTTTATATAACGGGCGATTCACTACAAGATCATATGCACAAGAAGCTTGAAGATATTTTTTGTCTTCACAGTATTTCGTCTATTAAAGAGCCTAAAAAGTCAGATATTGGTTTAGATGTTGTTATAGTTACTTTGCATGGTGGTGATGCATTCACTATAGATTTTGATACAGCTATTATTCCGCTATTTTGGCGACCAAAAGTTAAGTTAGTATCGCGCTTGTATAATATTAAACACAATAAGACGATTAAAACGTTCAGCGTTTCTAAATCTGTTACGTGGCGCGAATTCATAGCTAAAAAATTTAGCTTAAGAGGCTTTTTTCGTTGGGGTCCTTTGTACCATAACGAAGACATGGAAATACTGTTGTATAAAGCATGCTACGAGTTATTAAATAAAATGCGAAAGGCTATTTAACCAGTAGCCAATAAGAATAATTAAAATAAGATAAAATAAAAATACATTTTGCTCTTGGTGAACATTATTACAAACAAAAGAGGAACTCAGCTATGGTTTGTTTATCAATAAAAATAAATAAAAAACGAGTTAACCTACAGGCTCATTATTTTTCGAACATCGAGGATATTTATGGAAATTGAATATATTTGGGGTGTTTTAGCGGTTATTGCAGTTTTATTTATATTAATATTTGGTAACTCAATACCTAAGCATGGCAGCGTAACCGAAGGTGATGTTATTGTTGCTTTAAAATCAGGTCATAAAGTTAGAGCAATAAAATATTATAGATCTGTTCATGGTGTAAGTTTGAAAGAAGCTAAAGATGCTATTGAAAAATTAACTTCAAAAACATAAAAACATGCCCTGAAGTGAGGGCCAAATAAAACTCAGCCATTAATTGCAAGTTTTAAAAGGGGTGAGCCTCTTCGTTTTCCACCACCTAAATACAACCCTTATCCATTTGAATACCAGCGATCTAATAATAAATTGCGCTATCCCACTTATTTTCACTTCAGCGATATCATCAAACGCGCGCAATATCCCTAATACCTAAAAAAAATAACTATGGGAGGTCCTGTAGTCAAATAACTATATTTTAGTAAACACTAGTTCATATTACGTCACGTAATATCCATACAGAACTTTAAGTTAAACATACGTTCGTGCAGCGTTCCCATTTTTATTTGACTCAATTTATTGGACATTCTTTTTATGAAATTAAAGTTATTTATCGCAATTATTTTTAGCACTTCGATGTCGTCTTACGCGACAGAAGCAGTAGATAAAACGGAGTTTTCATTCGAAGACTTAAAAGCCCTAGCAAAAGCCTCAGCCGAAAAGCCCTATACGCCAACTGCAGTACCAGCCCCTGAGCTTATCGATAAAATTACGTATGACGAACACTGGAAAATACGCTTTAAAGAAGATGAAACCTTATACCCAAGTGGAAAAAAGGCGCCCGTACAATTATTTTACCCTGGTCGATATTTTCCTGAGCCAGTAAGTATTTACATCAGAGACGATAAAAATCAGGTTCAAAATGTACCTTTTAGTAATGATATTTTTGATATGCCTGATGACAGCCCAGCTCACGATCTCCCAGAAGGGTTTGGATTTGCAGGCTTTAGAATAATGCGCCCAGATATGAAACCCGATTGGATATCTTTTTTAGGCGCGTCTTATTTTCGTACCGACGGGCCAGAGGGGCAATATGGACTGTCGGCTCGAGGTATTGCAATTAATACGGGTATGAATCAGCCAGAAGAATTTCCGCGCTTTTCTGCATTTTGGATTGGCCCCGCAGAGAAAAAAGGTGAAAGTGTGTCTGTTTGGGCATTGCTTGAAGGGCCTTCTATCACTGGTGCTTATCGATTTGGTTTAAGTAAAGATAACAAAGAAGCCAAAGGCCATATTACCTCTGTAACGGCTAATTTGTATATGCGCGCCGATGTTGAACGCTTAGGCGTAGCACCGTTAACCAGTATGTATTGGTACTCACAAAAAGATAAAACAGAAGCTAAAGATTGGCGCCCAGAAATTCACGATAGCGATGGCCTTGCGATTCACACAGGATCGGGTCAATACGTTTGGCGCCCATTAAATAATCCTCAGTCGGTGTCAACCAATAGCTTTATTGATGAGAACCCAAAAGGGTTTGGTTTAATCCAAAGAGATCGTGACTTTAATAACTACCAAGACGACGGCGTATTTTACAATAAGCGTTCATCAGCGTGGATTAAACCTACTGGCGATTGGGGCAAAGGCGCAGTTCAGTTAATCGAAATTCCTACAAAAGATGAAACGTTCGACAATATTGTTGCCTACTGGGTGCCCGAAAAAGAGGCGCGCAAAGGCGACGAGTTTACCTTTTCTTATGATATTGAATGGCGTCCACTCGATCCAAAATCAAAAACGCTTGCAAGCGTTGTAAATACTCGCCAAGGCTTAGGCGGAATTCCCGGCCAGCCTATTCCTGAAGGCGTTAACAAGATGGTGATTGATTTTGAAGGTCCAGTATTTAAAGGCTTAGATAACAAAAGTGGTATAAAGCCGATTGTTGAAGCCAGCAACGGTGAAATATTAGAACCTATTGGAGTTTATCCGGTAGTTGGTACAAACCAATGGCGATTAGCGTTTGACTACAAACAAGCTAACAACAATCCGGTGAACATACGCGCGTATTTAGTTGATAAAAATGATGAAGCTATAACTGAAACATGGGTAAGTGATGCAAAGGTAACGATTAAATAAGACCTTAAATAAGCATTAAAGTAAAACGGGTGGCTATATTTTGATTTGCTAGGTAATTATAGCCACCATAATGTCTATTAAAACGCCAATCAAAACACCATTAAAACTCCCTTTTATATCCCACGTAAAATACAGTAATCGATTGAATCAAAATATGAACTCGGCTATGGTTTGTTTATCAATAAATATAAAAAAACGAGTTAACCTGCAGCTTATTAGCTGTTTCGAGGGATTGTATGTTTTTTTTTGAGTAAATTATTTTGTTGGGAGCGAGGCCGACAAAAATCAGGCTACGATAAAATGTTGATTTGTGGTGCTACGTGGCCAATTAAATTTGATACATATTTGCTTAAATTCCCACAAGGAAGTGAAATAGCACCACACACAGACAAAGTTGAATCTGGTAAACACTATCGATTGAATATAGTGCTTAAAAAAGCAGATTTGGGTGGTGAGTTTATTTGCAGTGATCCGATATTTGAAACAAAGCGGGTTAAGCTATTCCGGCCTGATGTAAGTGAGCATCAGGTATCAAAAGTTATAAAAGGTAATAGATATTTACTCAGCATTGGGTGGATAAAAGGGAGCTCTAAATGCTAGATTTAAGACCTAATTGTGAATGTTGTGATAAGAATCTACCTGCACAGTCCACAGAGGCTTTTATTTGTTCATTTGAATGCACATTTTGTTCTGGCTGTGCCCAAACGCTGTTAAATAACGTGTGCCCAAACTGCTCAGGTAATTTGGTTCAGCGGCCAATTCGCCCTTTGGCTGCACTAAAAAATTACCCAGCATCGACTAAGCGGGTGTTAAACGAAAGTGGTTGTGCGCCAAACACATAAAAACATAAAGTATAATAATTACATTTCTGGGTATGGAGATCTGATGAGAAAATCCTTTGAATTTACCGTTAAATCAATCAAAGTTAAAATAATTAACTCTTGGTTTAGTGGTGCTAAATTATATGTGAATGGTGACTTACGAGATACTGACAAAACTTTGTTAGCTATTAGGAATAATACTTTACTATCTGCAAATTTAGGTGAGTTGGGTGTTCTAGAAATCAAGCCATTATCGGGGCTAATTACCGTTGAAATGGATGCATATTTGGTCAATGGTACAAACATTCAACATGTATATAGCTCACATAAACGCCTTAGCCTAAAAGAGCAAAGGGCAGCTCGATAAAGCTACTTTAAATAACGTATATTCCTGTGTTTTCCTGCATTTACCTGCCTTCAGTAATAACCTCCAAATGACTTTGAGGAGGTTTAAGCCCCTAAGCATACCAAGTTAATATACTTGGTTTACTCGATTACCTTAAAATCACTCAAACTCTTTCACATAAAGTAAAAGCGCGCTGTACATTACACTGAGTGCCTTTGTTACATCGCTGTCGATAACCGCTTCTGCTGGGTGATGGCTTATACCGCCAGGGCTGCGTATAAACAACATGCCAACGGGGCAAATTGGAGCGATTGCCATTGCATCGTGCCCTGCGCCTGAGGCAAGTGAAGGCGATGCTTGGTTATTGAGTTTACATGCGCTTGAAAACAAATGCTGAATAGTGGTGTCGCACGCTACGGCATCGGCGG
The DNA here is from genome assembly GCF_014164415.1 of Pseudoalteromonas sp. SG43-1. Classification (NCBI taxonomy): domain Bacteria; kingdom Pseudomonadati; phylum Pseudomonadota; class Gammaproteobacteria; order Alteromonadales; family Pseudoalteromonadaceae; genus Pseudoalteromonas; species Pseudoalteromonas sp. SG43-1. Next base: position 117,184 of record NZ_JACJFD010000006.1, read on the forward strand.
CATGCGTCCATTGCCAATCAAGCGTTAAATTGCGTTTGCTTGCTATAGATTGTGCACTGCTTTGTATGGCGCTTAGTAAGTTAGCGAGATCTGTGTCGCTTTGTGCGCGTGCGTCTAGGCTTATGGTTGTTTTGCCTGCAATCACGTTTGTAGCCCCAGGGCGAGACTGTATTTGCCCTACGGTGGCAACTTCGCCATTTTTAGCATTACTTGCTAGTTTTTCAATTTCGGTTACTAATTCAGCGCAGCCTGCTAGTGAATCCTGCCTCAAGTTCATTGGGGTTGTACCCGCATGACCGCTTTGGCCTGTTAGGGTAAGCATGGCGCGCTTTGCTCCTGCGATTGCAGTTACAACGCCTAACGCCTGATTAACCGATTCGAGTACAGGACCTTGTTCAATATGAGTTTCCCAGTAACCTAGTAATTCGTTTTTGTTTAGTGCGGCCTTTGCATAGTCGTTGGGGTTTAAACCAAAGTCGAGCATGGCTTGGCGCATAGTTATGCCGCTTGTGTCTTCAATGTTTAGCCACTGTGGGTCAAATTCGTTAGCGAGGGCTTTTGAGCCAATTAAAGTGGTGGCAAAGCGGGTGCCTTCTTCATCGCAAAAGCCCACTACATCTAAATGAAAGGGCAGGTCGAGCTTTAACTTATGTGCAAGCGCTGCAATTTCTATCCCCAGTAGTACACCTAAAATACCATCAAACGCACCTGCATTTGGAACGGTGTCGAGGTGCGATCCTATAATTAAACGTTTAGCATGTGGGTTTGATGATTTTAGTCGCCCCCAAAGGTTGCCCACTTCGTCTTGCCACGATTGCATGCCTGCCTCAACCATCCACGATGCAGTAACGGCGTTACAGTCTTTGTGCTCTTTTGATAAGTACACGCGGTGAATACCGCCTTGCATTTGCGATAGTGCGCTGAGGGTTTTACAGCGAGATAAAGCGCGTGTTGCGTATTCATCAGCAAGTTCTTTATCTAATAAAGGGCTGTGTTGTGGGCTTACAATCGTCATGCTAAATCCTTTTTTTATTTATAGTGAGCGAGGGCGGCAATAGCGGCTTCGCCTTTAGGGCCTTTGTAACCGTTGGCATGTAAGCAAGCGTCTAAGCTTGCGAGTGTTTGTAATACAGCATCTTTGCGGGCGTTGTAGCCCATAGTGCCAATACGCCAAATTTTGCCATGCAGCGGGCCAAACGAGGTGCCAATTTCTATTCCAAAATCGGTTAGCATTTGTCCGCGTACGTGATCGGCATTAATGCCCTCGGGTATATACACACCCAGTACGTTGTTCATTTTATGTGTTAAATCACCAAATACATTTAAGCCGAGCGCTTCAATGCCTGTTAGCATGGCATCGCCATGTAACTTGTGGCGCGCTACGCAGTTATCCACGCCTTCTTCAATGACTATGCGGGCGCATTCTGAGGCGCAGTACAGCATGCTGGTGGCTTCGGTATGATGGTTGAGGCGCTCCTCTCCCCAGTAATTCATGATCATGCCTAAATCAAAATAGTTAGAGCGTACAAAGGGCTCTGTGCCGTCGGTATGGTCGGCCGTGCGAATACCTGCTTCTACCTTTTTGCGTTTTTGGATCCAATCGGCGCATTTATCGCTAAGCGTTAATGGCGCAGACCCAGACGGACCGCCTAAACACTTTTGCAGACCAACAGAAAGTGCATCGAGTTTCCACTCATCGGCAGGAAGTTCGTTACCCACAATGGAGGCGGTAGCATCACAATAAAATAGTACATCGTGCTTTTGGCAAATATCGCCAATATGCTCAAGAGGTTGGTTCATGGTGGTGGATGTATCGCCTTGTACCATAGCAAGTACATGGGGTTTTACATCAACAATGGCTTTTTCGATTTGTTCTGGCGTAAACACTTCGCCCCACGGTACTTCTATTGTGTGCACCTTTGCGCCAACGCGTTCTGCTATTTCAGCAAGTAGGTGGCCAAAGCGCCCCATAATTGGCACAAGTACTTTATCGCCTGGGCGTAAAATTGAGCATAATACGGCTTCAATCCCTGCGCGCGATGTGCCATCTATTAGCATGGTCCATTCGTTTTTAGTTTTAAAAATTTCGCGGTAACGTGCCATGGTTTCGTTCATAAAACCGGTCATTACTGGGTCGTATTGGCCTATAAGCTGCGCCGACATAGCACGTAAAACACGAGGGTCGGCATTAATTGGGCCTGGTCCCATTAATAAACGCTGTGGTGGGTTTAAGGTTTGAACTTGCGTGTTATTAAACATATTTTAGGCTCCCAGAGTCTGAATAAGCATGCGTATGCCGGTTATCATTAAGACAACGGCAAAGGCGCGTTTTAGTTGTTTTTGATCCAGCTTGCTACCAATTTTTACGCCAATAGGCGCAAATAAAATAGTCAACGGAATAATAAGAAAAAAGGCAGGGAGGTTAACCAACCCCCACGTACCTAGGGGAGCATCGGTTGGCGTTGTGCCAATACTTAATAAGGTAATAACGCCAGGTAGTGCAATCAATAAACCAAAAACGGCCGCAGTACCTACTGCAACATGGGCGCGTACATTAAATGCGTTTAGCATAGGTACGCCAATAGTGCCGCCACCTATGCCAATCATTACCGACAAACCACCTACAATACTTGCCATAACCCCTTGACCAAATTTTCCTGGCAGTTGTTTTACAAGCGCGGGTGCGCCGGCTCTAAATAGCATGTTTAAACTGACTAAAATAGCAATACAGGCAAACATAAGTACCAGTGCATTACCGCGTATTGAGTGCGCTAAGTAGCTGCCTACAACGGCCATAACTAAAATAAATGGTGCCCAGTATTTTATTAGCGCAAGGTCAATATTCCCTTTGCTATGATGCGAGCGAATAGATGAAAGCGAAGTAGGTACTATGGTTGCAAGTGATGTAGCGGTGGCTATCATCATTGCCGACTCTGGGCTTACGCCAAAACCTTGCAGTAAAAAATACAGCACAGGGACGATAACAATACCGCCGCCTACACCAAAAAGTCCTGCTAAAATACCGGCAAAAATACCGGTTGCTATTAAGGCTACTATAATTGGCCATTGATTTATTATTTCTGACATTGTGTTCCTGCTGTAGTTACTGTTGCACGTCCATCTGAACGAGGATCTGTTGCAGCTTCAAGGCTTGTAGGTGTATCTAAAATAGCCCCAGCGTGCCCCATCATTTCGTTATTATTATCAACGCTTACCCAATCGTGGTCACGTTGATTTAATTCATGTTCTATATGAAAAACTAACTCTTTTTCAATTTTTAAATTTGTACTCGTATCGCCCCATGTTCGTCCAAGTAACCAACGAGGGTCGCTAATTGCTTGTTTTATAGATTTATTTCGCCACGCGTAGCCTGCAAAAACAGCGGCTTGAGTTTGTGGCTGCCCTTCACCGCCCATTGTTCCGTAAGCAAGTCGACGACCATCGCTAAACTTTGCCAGTGCTGGGTTAAGTGTATGAGCGGGCTTTTTATTTGGGGCAAGGGCGTTGGTATCTTGATTGTTTAAACTAAAGCTTAAACCACGGTTATTCCACACAAAGCCGCCTTCACTCATTAATATTCCGCTGCCAAATTCCCAGTAAATGCTTTGAATAAAGCTGACTAATTGCCCGTTTTTATCTCTGGCTGCCATCCACACAGTATCGCCAGGCTCTGCGTTAAATGGCCATTTTTTGGCTTTGGCCATATCAATATTGTTAGCAAGTTCGCTTAAGCGATTATCGGTTAGTGCGTTTTTATAATCGTCTCCTAATGCTTCAGGGTCAGCCCAAAGGGTAGGGCGATGGGTAAAGCTTTGTTTAGTTGCCTCAACAATTAAATGTGTCCAGTCGGCATCGGTTTTAGCTAAATGCTTTAACTTATTTACGGCACCAATTATTTGTAGTGAATGCACGCCCTGTGTTGGCGCGGGTAAGTTGTAGCAATCAATACCACTGAGGTTTGCATTTAGCGCAGTAACTACCTCGGCTTTAGTATTTGCAATGTCACCTGCGGTAATTGAGCTGCCTGCTTTTGCTAAGTCGGCGGCAAATGAGTTGGCAAGTGCGCCTTCATAAAATGCGTTTAAGCCATGTTTTGCTAGGTATTCAAACGTTGCTGCAAGTTTAGGGTTTTTAAAATGCTGGCCTGCTTGTAAGGGCTTGCCATTGGGTATGTAGAGGCTTTTAAACGCCTCATTGGTATTGTTAGCAGTGGCTAGTTTTTCGCAGCCTGCTTGCAAGCTTTTTGTAACTGTAAAGCCCTCGCGCGCAAGCTCAATAGCGGGTGCTAAAATTTGTGACAGTGGTAGTGCTGCGTGCTCATCTAGTTCAAGCGCCTTTTGCCAACCGCGAATTGTACCCGCTTGAGTCAGTGCGCTTAACCCGCCGCGCTCTGGTATTTGCGCGAGCGAGTTATAGGGCGTTGTATTAGTTGCTGCACGGCCGCAGGCGTCAATAGCGGTAGGCGTTTTTTGGTTTGGGTTATCGATAAGCCAAAAGCTGTCGCCACCAATTGAGTTCATATGTGGATATACAACGCTAATAGCAGCGGCAGCCGCTACCATAGCCTCGGTAGCTGTACCGCCTTGTTTTAGTATATTTATACCCGCCTCAGTGGCCGAAAAATGAGACGCGGTAAATGCAATGTTGTGTGTGGTCATGCCGGTGTGTCCTGTTTAAAGTGTGCAGCTAGGTGCTTAACGCAAGCAAGTAGGCTTTTATCGTTACCGTGGCTCATCATTAATGAAAAACCATACGGATGATCATTTGCTAAATCAGCCAGCGGTAAATGCACTTGCGCTGAGCCACTAAGCCCTGCAATTGCCGAAAGCGTAATAATTTGCATGCGTAAGGCGCTTGTGTCGGCGCCTAATTTAGGTGCGGTTGTGGGGGTGGTTGGCAAAAATAAACAGCTGTTTGTATTTAGGTTTTTAGCTATTAGTGTTTGCCATTGGGTTTGTACTTTTAGTGCTTCTTGTTCTTCTTGAACAGTTAGGGCAAGCGCCATATTAAAACGTGCCGCAATTGCTGGAGCAAACTGGGGAAGTTGCCCCGGCAATTGAAGCCAGTCTTTATGCGTTTTTGCGATTGCTCGCCCTTGCAGTACTCTAAAACTATCAGCAAGTTCATTTAATAAGCTGCTGTTAGGTAGTTCAAATTCTTTATGGTGCTTAAAATTAGGCTTGGTTTTTTCAAGCAATTGTTTAAGTGGGGCTTGTAAAACAGGGTCAACGAGTTCAAATAACGGCTCGCAAATAACTAAGGTATCAACGTTATTAATAGCTTGATTTGGTAGCAGTACATTACCTACATCGCTTAATAGCTCGGCGCTTTGGGTAAGCCAACCTATGGTATCAAAAGGCGGAGCCAACGGTATTAGGCCGTCTTTTTCAATCACGTTATGGCTTGGCCTTATGCCATATAAACCACAGTAGCTGGCGGGTATTCTAATTGAGCCGCCGGTGTCGGTGCCTAAGCCAATATCAGCTAAGTTAGCAGCAACTGCAGCAGCAGACCCCATACTCGAACCACCGCAAGCATGCCCTTTTAATTTAGGATTTTGCGCAGCGCCATAATGTATATTATTACCCTCTAAGCTATAAGCCAGCTCGTCAGTATGGGTAAAGCCTATAAGGTTACAACCAGCGGTCATGAGCTTATTAACCGAGCTTGCCGTATTTTGAGCCGGTTTAGCTGTTTTAAACCAGTGTGGGTTGCCTGCGCTGTTACGCTCGCCCTTTACTGCAAATACATCTTTTACAGCTAAGCGATTGTTTGCAAGCACTCCAGAGTGGTTTGTTTGCCACAGGGTAGGACCGTGATTGCAAAATATACCTTTGTTGTTTTTTTTATCACTCATTTGCAGCTCATTATTATAAAACTGACCAAGTACTTACTTATTAAGTTAAGAGTGATTAAAAAGCGGGCTGGTTATTATTATTATGAATACCAATTTTATTAAAAACATGATCATTTTATCGGATTAAATAGCGCACTCACTGCGTCATTTTCTTCGCGTTATAATAGATCACTAATTTAATGCAATTGCTAAGGCTCCGCTTTTTAATCGGTAGTTTTGATTTTATAGTGCTTAGACTAAGCAAGAGGAATGCCATAAATTAAAATCCTGTCCAACTGGTCAGGTTTTGTTGGGTTGTATGAGATTTGTAAATGTGGGCTGTAGAAATAGTGAGATTAAAATGAGCTAAAACAAACCAACTTGGTGCGCAGATGCACCAAGTTGGTCTCTATTTATATGGTTTTGAGTGCTAAATAAGGGGCGTTTTACTGATGATTAAACCATTAATATCGGCGTAAACCCAATCGTTAGGTTCAATAGTAGTGCTAAGCATAGTAACTGCTTGGTTTTTATCACCAAAGCCGCGCTTTAAGGTACTACGCGGTGTAGAGCCTAGCGCCATTACAGGTAAGTTCATCGTGGCGAGTATTTCTATATCTCGGCAACAGCCATTTATTATTACGCCTTCCCAGCCATTATTTAGGGCACGCTCAGCCATAATATCGCCTATAAACGCAAAGCGTTTGCTCGCAAACCCGTTTATAACCAATACTTTACCTTCACCATTTTCATGCAATATATCGGCGGCAAAAGAGTTGTCTTCTGGGCAGGTAACGGTAACTACTTTGCCATAAAACGTGGTTTTTTTACCAAAGTGATAAAGGCCGCTGTCTGCTACTTGCACGTTATCGCGATGATCGTCAAATAAATCGGGTGTAGTAAAGGATGTCATGGGTTAAGTCTCACTTTGCTCAGGTATTTTAAGACCAATACCTTTTAAAATTATGTGGGCAATTGATTGCGTAATTTGTGCCACATCGGTTTCGTCGTACTCTAATTTGTTCATTACGAGTAAAACCTCAGCCTGAAAGTCGGCGTAATATTGCGTGGTAGACCAAATAGTAAAGAGCAAATGGTAGGGATCAACCTTATCCATTTTATCAGCGTCCATCCATGCTTGAAGTACATCAACCTTTTGTTTAACCCAAGGGCGGGTATTGGTTCTAAAGTAGTTTTGTAAATAGGGTGCACCGCGCAGTATTTCACTGGCAAATAAGCGAGATTGCATTGGCTGATTTACGGCCAGTATTACTTTGCTTTTAATATAGTTATAAAGCACGGTAGCTGGATCGTCGTTAATTGTGACGTTATCGAGCCCTAAGTTCCAATTAGCTATTATGCGGTCAATCACAGACTCGTACAGACCATCCTTACTTTTAAAGTAATACAAAATATTAGCTTTTGGCACCTGCGCTTCTTTAGCAACCATGCTCATACTTGCTCCGTCGTAACCTAATTGCGAAAACAATTGCTCGGCGGCATCTAAAATTAGTTTTTGGTTTTTCTCGCGTGTGACTTCTTTTTTATTTGGCTTTATTTGTGTGGTCATTATAAAGTTTGCGTGTTTAACGTATTGATTGATTGTAGCTTTACTGACCAAAAGGTCAATTACTAAAAAGGGTGAATGCTAAAAACAAATGAGAGGTTTAAGCTATTAACTTTAGGGTCTGTTGATCTTTGCGGATTAAAATTTGTTCAAACTAGGGGCTATTTAATCGCGGCGCGAGATTTGTAACCTAGTGGGCTAAGTAAAAACCGAGCAACAAAGAGTAAGTAGCCCCTAGGAAGAACCCTTTGGGCAGCGCCTGTTTGGCATTAATGCTACGTTATCGCCCATTAATGGGGAATAACCACACTATATAGGCTCTGCCTTGCCTAAATACCAAACAGACTGCTGCAAATTCAACCTTGAAAGAACAACAGACCCTTATTGTTTAATTAAATAATTACTGTTAGTTTAGTTTCAAATTTACGAGTAGTACTTTTGGATTGGCAAATGGATTTTATAAGCAAAAATAAATACACGCTTTATGGAGTCGCGGCCATATTACTGTGGAGTTGCTTAGTTGCATTACTACGGGATATTTCTGAGTTGTTTAGCCCCATTGGTGGTGCGGCGGCTATGTATTCTGTCAGTGCGATATTTTTAATTTTGGTTATGGGAGTGCCCAAGTTTAGTGGTTTTTCGAAACGTTACTTGGTAATAGGTACTTTATTATTTGTATCGTACGAAATTTGCTTGGCGCTTTCTATTGGTATGGCAAATAGCCGTCATCAGGCAATGGAAATGGCGGTTATTAATTATTTATGGCCCACGCTGACTATACTGCTCTCTATTATTATTGGTCGTAAAAAAGTAAGTTTCTGGGTTTACCCAAGCATGATCATTGCTTTTTTAGGCGTTGCTTGGTGTATTACGGGCGATCAAAAAATGTCGGTCGATACGCTTGTTACTAACTTTGCTGATAATCCTGCTACTTATTTAATGGCATTAGCTGCAGCGTTTATATGGGCTATTTATTGCGTAGTTACGCAAAAGCTGAGTAATGGTAAAAATGCTATTACGTTATTTTTTACTGTCACGGCAATGAGTTTGTGGGCGCAATATGGTTTTAGTAATGAAGCACCATTAACGTTTTCACTGGGCTCAAGCATAACGTTGCTATTAGCTGGTGTAGTAGTGGGGAGCGGTTATGCACTGTGGAATCAAGCTATTATTGGCGGTAACTTAATGCTTTTGGGAACACTTTCGTACTTTACACCGGTGTTTTCTACTATTATTTCGGCGTTGTATTTATCTATTACGCTGAGTGCTTCGTTTTGGCAGGGGGTTGTACTGGTAACAGTGGGCTCGCTAATTTGCTACTTTGTAACGCGAGAAAAGCCTAAACAACCTCAAATAGCGTCTGCAACATAAGACTAATTTTATTAAAAATAAGCCCTATTATTTTAGGGCTTTTTGTTGCGTGCAGATTATTTTGCATTATTTACCTGCGCTAGTAACTCTATAACTTTTTGTTGACCAAATGTTTGTGCAAATTGCTCTGCTGTTTGACCGGCTTTGTTTTGATGCGCGTTGTCGCAATCAAGTGATACGAGTGTTTTAGCTATACTAAATTCACCTCTAAAAATAGCGGCCATTAGCGCTGTGTTGCCACGGTTATCTTCTAGACAGGCATTAGCGCCTAAGTGTAAAAGTGTGTTAACCGTGTTTTTATTACCATGGTAAGTAGCAATCATTAACGCGGTGTAGCCTTTATTGTTGTAGCTGTCGATAGGAATACCGGCATCTACAAATTGCTCTATTACAGCTGTGTCGTTTGTGCGTGCTGCGGCAAAGTAATAAGCAAATAAACTATCGTATTGAGTTTTTGCAGAATGTTGGGTTTCAGATTGCGTACTGGGTGTTTGTGTATCTGATGTATTTTGAGCGTAAACGCTACTGGTAAAGCTCAGAAATAGAGCGACTATAATTAATAAATTACGCATAACAATTGTCTCTTATAAAAGAGGAAGGGTTTATTCCTTCCTCATGATTGTGGTTTAAATAGCTATTTAGTTGGGACTAATTGCTTTTAACTAGTTGCCTATAAGTTAGCGGCTAGTTGTTTAACCATTTTAAGGTCGCCGTTTACAGCTTTAGTTAAGCGTGTACCGTACTCACTATCAGCTTTGTAAAAGTGGCTAAGCATTTTGTGTTTAACACTGCTGTTTTGCACTTTGCCTAAATCGCCTGCTAGGTTATTAATTAGGTTTGTACGTTCTTGCTTGCTAAAACCACGGTATATAACACCAGCTTGCGCGAAGTTTTGCTGCTTTTTAATCGCAGCTTGTTGTACAAAGCCTTTTAGCTCTGTGTTACTTCTACGTGCAATTGGGTTTTCAGCTACGTTTTCTTGGCTTGGCTGGTAGTTCACATTGCTTGTAGTGTTACCAATATTCATTGCGCCGTCTTGGTTGTAGTTAACCACTTCAACTTTTGCACGGTTAATTGGCAGTTGCTGGTGGTTAGCACCTAGGCGGTACATTTGTGTATCAGCGTAAGAAAACATACGACCTTGTAATAGTCTGTCTTCTGATGGCTCAATACCTGGAATAATGTTTGCCGGTGCCATTGCTACTTGTTCCGTAGATTGGAAGAAGTTAGTTGGCATACGGTTTAGGGTCATTGTTCCTACTTTAGTTTCTTTAATGTCTAACCACATTTTTGTTGCATCTAACGGGTTGTAATCAAAGTCATCAAGCTGCGATGGATCAAGCGTTTTAATGTACAGATCCCATTTAGGGAAATTGCCTTTGCCAATTTCGCTGTAAAGGTCGCGTGTTAAGTGTTGGAAGTCTTGGCTTTGCACTTTAGCTACTTCTTTTGCGTCAAGGTTATCAATACCTTGTTGGCTTACCCAATGAAACTTAACGTATTTAACATCGCCCGATTTGTTAATCATTTTGTATGCATGTACACCCCAACCGTCCATTTTACGAAGACTTGCTGGTGTACCGTAGTCGCTGTAAACCCACGTTAGCATTTGTGTAGAACCTGGTTCGTGCGAGAAAAAGTCAAATACGCGGTTAGGATCTTGAATATTATCAACCGGAGATGGTTTTAAAGAGTGAACCATGTCTGGAAATTTAATCGCATCGCGAATAAAGAACACCGGTAAGTTGTTACCTACTAAATCCCAGTTACCTTGGTCTGTGTAAAACTTAGTTGCAAAGCCACGTGGGTCACGCAGTGTTTCTGGGCTGCCTTTTGAGTGAATTACCGATGAAAAACGAACAAATACGTCTGTTTCTTTACCAGCTTTTGCAAACGGTGCTGCAATTGTTAAATCATCTAGCTCTTTTGATGCTACAAACACACCGTGTGCGCCAGTACCACGAGCATGCACAACACGCTCAGGAATACGCTCACGTGCAAAGCGTTGCAGTTTTTGAATTAGTTGCACGTCTTCTAGTAATACACTGCCACGTTCGCCAGCAGTAATTGAATTTTGGTTATCGCCAACAGCTGCGCCGTTATCTTTAGTAAGAGTTGTTGCTGCGCTTGCCGGTAATGCCATTGCAAGTGCCAGTGCAGTTAGTGTTAATTTTGTTTTGTTTATTTGAGTATTCATTGTCGACCTCATCTATTTAAAAGTGCCGGCAGTGGTGCAGGCTGTTAATCTGTTAACGATAGTATTAATTTTATTAACTTCGGTAAAACTGATTAATTAGATTGATGTAATTTGTAAAACAGATGAGATGAATTTGCAGATACACTTTTTACATTAATGTAATTTTTTTACTACGACCTTAGTCGCAATATGCTTTTATAAAATTTATTAAATACAAAGGTTTTTAGTTTTATCTGGCGGTATTTTCACCAAGCTGGTGCGTTTTATACTTACAGTGTGTTGACATATTCGCACAATAAAGGGAATATGCTCAACCAGTGAGCTTATGCCCATTACTGAGTTGCACTAAAAAGTTGCACAATATTAATCGCGCTTAACTCGTTATACTTAAATTAGCTAAACCAAACAGTGTTAATAAGGTGACAAGATGAATACTAATATTGAGCTAGTGATATTTGATTGTGATGGCGTTGTTATTGATAGCGAAATTTTAAGCGCACAAGTACTCATTAATATGCTTGTTGAAAAAGGCGTTGAGATTGACCGCGCTTATGTACAGCAACACTTTTTAGGCTGCAACTTTAAAACAGTAAGCCAAAAAATAGCGGATGCATTTAATGTCACTCTTCCTGAAAGCTTTGAAGGTGACTACCGCGAGGCACTATTAAACGAATTTGAAACCGGACTAACCACGACTGATGGTATAGAAGACGTACTTAACAATTTAGCTGTGCCTATTTGTATAGCTACAAGCAGTAGCCCAGCACGCACCGCAAAAGCGTTAAGCGTAGTGAGTTTAAGTAAGTACTTTAGCGATACGGTTTTTACCAGCAGCGAAGTTAAGCGTGGTAAACCGGCGCCTGATTTATTTTTACATGCAGCTAAGCAAATGGGTGTAAAGCCAGAGCATTGCTTAGTAATTGAAGACAGTAAAGCCGGCGTAAATGCAGGAATTGACGCCAATATGCAAGTACTGCATTACAGCGGTGGGCAACATATGCAAGGCTCTGTTAATCATGTACACAGTGCTTACCCAAATGTTGATCATTTAACGCATTGGCAAGATTTTTTTAGTGCATACCCTGCACTTAAAAAGCAGTAAACACGCAGCTTTTTAAATAAACAAAGTTTTAAACGCGATTTGCTCGCCTTACACACTGACAGGCAAGCAAACGCAAAATATAAATGTAGATGGTTTTGCTTTACTAAAAATAAAACAAAACATGGCAAAAGATCATGCGTTTATAAGCCAAATTATAAAAGGCAAAGTATTTAGGTACTATACCAATCTGCTTGAATATGGGGTTTATTTAACGATAAGAAAATTGCACTGTAACTAGGCAAAAATTTTTATATCTAGTTGTTCTAAATATAAAATTTTTAACGACGTTATGGGGTAATTTAACTCGTTAAATTATTCAAATAGTTATGCAGATTGGTATCAAATGCTTTGCTGTTAACAATAGGAAATACCATGGCAACGAGTCCACACACACAAACATTTAAAGATGTAAACGAAGAGCAACTTCCTGTTGCTAATAATAAGCTTCACGGCTGGAAGCATTTTGCAGGGCTATACGCCGGCGAACATGTTGCGGCTACTGAATTTGTTATTGGTGCAACGTTTGTTGCATTAGGCGCTTCAACCATCGACATTCTACTGGGTTTATTAATAGGTAACCTGTTAGCAATGTGTTCTTGGTGGCTGATTACTGCACCCATTGCAGTAGAAACCCGCTTAAGTTTATATAACTACTTAAACAAAATTGCTGGTAACTCAATGACCAAGCTCTATAACTGGGCTAACGTGGTTATTTTTAGTGTTATATCGGCCGCGATGATCACGGTATCCTCCACCGCCGTGCGGTTTTTGTTTGATATACCTGCGCAACTTGATTGGTATCCAAATAGCTTTTGGTTTGTAGCCATTGTTTTAGCTGTTGGCTCCATTGTTGTATTTGTTGCGATGTATGGCTTTTCTACGGTTGCTGACTTTTCAAAGCTGTGTGCGCCGTGGCTATTTGTTATATTTATTGCAGGCTCGTTTGCGTTATTCCCTGAGCTTTCAAATCACGTATTAGGTTCTACCTCTTTAACTAGCTTCAGCGACTTTATGACCATAGGCGACTCCTCCATATGGACGGGCACCAATGCCGATGGTGAAAAGGGCATTGGCCTATTAGAAGTGATTGGCTTTGCATGGGCTGCTAACTCAATAACTCACTTTGGTTTAATCGACATGGCTATTTTTAGATTTGCTAAACGCAAAAGCTATGGTTTGTTTTCTGGTGTGGGCATGTTTTTTGGTCATTACTTAGCGTGGATCTCTGCCGGTATTATGGGCGCAGGTGTTGCGGTATTACTTAAAACAACTATTTCATCACTTGATCCGGGCGATGTTGCATACCATGCATTAGGTTGGACTGGTTTTGTTATTGTAATTATTGCCGGTTGGACTACAGCTAACGCAAACCTTTACCGTGCAGGCCTTGCAGCGCAATCTATATTTGTTAATCAATCACGTGAACGCACCACCGCTATTGTAGGTGTTGTAACCGTAATTATTGCGTGTTTCCCGTTTGTATTTTCTCAAATGCTTCCGCTACTTACATACGCAGGCTTATTAGTTGTACCAGTAGGCGGCATTGTGTTTGCTGAGCATGTGTTATTTCCTAAAATTGGCCTAACACGTTACTGGGCTAAATATAAAAATATTACCCGCAGCGTACCGGCTATAGCATCTTGGGCGTTAGCACTTGTGTTTGGCTTTGGCTTAAACGCAATTGATGTAATGTCGTTTTACTACTTGTTTATTCCTACATGGATTTTCACCATTGTTGTTTACACGCTTTTAGCTAAAAAATACGGCGCTGGTGACGACTACACACAAGAAATTGCAGCAGAAAAACAAGAGCAACGTGATATTAAAGAATATCAAGCAGCTGAGGCTAAAGACATTCCAAAGCCAGTAATTGACAGCTCTGTATTTACCAAAGTACTTAACGCGGTTTCTACTGTTTCGTTGGTTATTATTTTTATATTTGCCAGCCAAGTGATGTTTTTCAGTGAAACTATGAGTATGTACAGCGCTAATAAATCGCAATTCGAAATAGCCTGTTTTATTTGTACTGTTATTTATTTTGTTACTGCGTACTGGTCGTTAAAACGCCATAAAGTACTCAATACAGCATCGTAATTACTTATCGTAATACAGTATCGTAATTTATATTTTATCTTTGTTTAGTAAGGTCACACCATGACACAATACCAACACACTGACGCTCTAGTTACAGGGCTAAACCAACAGAGCTTGGCTCAATTACCAAGCCATGTTGATACACCAACCTACGACCGTAGCGCAGTTAAAGCCGGTATTGTACATATTGGTGTGGGCGGTTTTCATCGTGCTCACCAAGCAGTGTATGTCAACGAGCTTTTAAAAACTCCGGGCTCTGAGCAATGGGGTATATGTGGTGTTGGCCTTTTAGAGGGTAACCGTGGTCTGCGTGATATTTTAAAGCAGCAAGATTACCTTTACACGCTTACTGTTAGACACCCAGACGGTACAATAGATAACAAAGTAATTGGCTCAATGATCGACTTTTTGTTTGCTCCAGAGGACAAACAAGCGGTAATTAATAAGCTAGCGCACAGCGATACTAAAATTGTGTCGCTTACTATTACTGAAGGCGGTTACAACTTTAACCCTGCAACGGGCGAGTTTGATTACAGTAATCCAGATATTATTAACGACATTAATAACCCAAACTACCCAATTACAGCGTTTGGTTACATTACTGCTGCGTTAAAACTTCGTAAAGAGCAAGGCCTAGGCGCGTTTACAGTACAGTCGTGCGATAACATTCAGCACAACGGTAACGTAACACGCAAAATGCTTTTAGCCTTTGCTACAGAGCAAGACAAAGACCTAAGTGAGTGGATTGAGCAAAACGTATCGTTTCCAAATGCGATGGTTGACCGTATTACACCGGTATCTAAAAAGAGTGATATTGATTACGTGGTTGATGCATATGGTGTTAGCGACGAGTGGCCAATTACCTGTGAGTCGTTTACACAATGGGTAATAGAGGACACATTTAGTGACTCTCGTCCAAATTGGGATGTTGTTGGTGCTCAGTTTGTTACTGATGTAACGCCTTATGAAACCATGAAAATACGTTTACTTAATGCAGGGCATTCTGTACTTGGTTTATTAGGTTCAATCCATGGCTACGGCACTATTGACGAAACGGTATCGGATGAATTATTTGCCACATACCTACGTGCTTTTATGGATAAAGAAGTAACCCCAAATCTTGAACCACTTGAAGGCATTGACCTTGAAAGCTACAAAGATACGTTAATAGAGCGTTTTGCTAATCCTAATATTAAAGACAGCCTAGCGCGTATCTGTAGTGAAAGCTCAGCTAAACTGCCTAAGTTTTTAATTGCCACAATTAACGAAAACCTAGTACAAGGTCGAGATGTATCACTGGCAACGCTTGTTATTGCTACTTGGTGTTTGTACAGCGATAAAGGTTTAAGTGAAAACGGCGAGCAACTTGAAATTCAAGATGCTATGCACAAAGAGCTTAATTCTTACGCGCAAGAGACTCAAACTAGCCCGATTGCATTTTTAAAGTTAACGAGCTTGTTTGGTAAGCTTGAGCATAACGAAACGTTTACTGCTGAATATAAAAAGTCGATTGCTGCGTTGTATGCACCTAATAGTAAAATTAAAGCCATTATGCAGGCTGTACTTGAGCAAAAGAGTAACTAATTATGAGCATTTTAATTAATCATAAATCAGGCGAAAACGTAAGTGTTAGCTGCTTTGGCGAAGTGCTGTGGGATTGTTTTGATTCAGGTAAGCGCTTAGGTGGCGCGCCACTTAACATGTGTGTACGTATTAACTCACTAGGCATTAAAACCGATATGATCAGCGCTGTTGGTAACGACGAGTTAGGCGCTGAGCTACTAGGCGAAATTACTAGCAAAGGCGTAAGCTGCGAATACATTGCTATCAATAGTGATAAAAAAACTAGCACGGTTGAGGTAACGCTCGACAGTGGTGGCTCTGCAAGTTATGAAATAGTGGCAGATACTGCGTGGGATAATATAGCGCTTACCGATGAGTTACTTAGTAAAGTTAAAAGTAGCGATGTATTTGTATTTGGCAGCCTAATTGGGCGAAGCGAAGCGTCTTTAGCAACGTTAAATCAACTAGTTGATGTAGCAAACTTTAAAGTATTTGACGTAAACCTACGTGCACCGCATTACAAGCTAGAAACACTTGTAGATTTAATGAATAAAGCAGACTTTATTAAATTAAACGATGAAGAGCTATACGAAATAGCAAAAGCGATGGGTTGTAAGTTTCATTCGCTTGAACAAAATTTAGCGTTTATAGCACAGCAAACAAATACCGATTACTTATGTGTAACTAAAGGTAGCCACGGTGCTTTATTAACAATCAAAGGCGAGAATTTTTATAATTCAGGTTATTTAATTAGCGTAATTGACACTGTTGGCGCAGGGGATTCGTTTTTAGGTTCGTTAATTTATCAGCTTTGTAGCAACGACGACGCGCAATATGCCGTTGACTTTGCATGTGCCGTTGGAGCAATGGTCGCCGAAAGTTCTGGTGCAACACCTACTTTAACGCATCAACAAATTAGTGAGTTTATGAACCCACTTTAAAAAAACATTGTGTGTGAAAGCGGTTATACGTAAAAGTTTAACCGCTTTTTTTGTGCCTAAAATAAGACATAGGCGATAAGTGAGTGTTAAGTGCGCAGGTTGCGTAAATAGTGGCTTATATCGATTATTGTATTAGCTAAACGTCTTATTGTTTGAGGGTTAAAGCTTTGTTATCGTTCGTCGATTATTCACGGATTGAAAAGGCGGGGCGACACACAATGCGCTCTATAACTAAAATACAAAAAGAGAAACGTGCTTTATGATCATCTTTTTTATCTGCCTCACTATTTTAATACTGGGCTATAAGTTTTACAGCCCATTTGTTGAAAAACAAGCCGGTTTGGATTCAACTGCTGACACACCACAAAAACGCTTTAGCGAAGGTGTTGATTACGTAGCTATTCACCCTGTACGAGCATTTTTAATTCAGTTTTTAAACATTGCTGGAGTAGGTCCAATATTTGGCCCAATTTTAGGTGCTTTATACGGACCCGTTGCACTAGTATGGATTGTACTTGGTAATGTGTTAGGTGGCGCTGTACACGACTTCTTCTCAGGTGTAATGAGTATAAAAGAAGACGGTAAAAGCCTACCAGAAATCGCAGGCCATTATTACAACGTCGTATTTAAAGGCTTTATGCTTGTATTTACTGCCATGCTACTGTTTTTTGTAGGTGTAGTATTTATTATGAGCCCTGCAGGTTTGCTAAGTAACCTTGATTTTTTTGAAGGTACAATACTGGCAAATAATACCTTTTGGGTACTTGCCATTTTAGCGTATTACTTTTTAGCGACCTTGCTACCAATTGATAAAATTATCACTAAGTTTTACCCAATTTTTGGTGCGCTAATGATTGTAATGACAGTGGCAATTGCTATTTCATTACTTATTAATGCGCCGCACTTACCTGTACCAAGTGACTTTTTAGCTTACTTTGAAGCTGACCACGCACATGACTTTTTAGAGCCAAACCCAGATGGATTACCAACATGGCCATTGTTATTTATAACAATTACCTGTGGTGCTATTAGTGGTTTTCACTCTACTCAAGCGCCTATTATTGCGCGCTGTTTAACTAACGAAAAATACGTACGTCCAGTTTATTACGGCGCTATGATGTGTGAAGGTATTGTAGGTTGTGTATGGGCACTTGCTGGTATTGCAGCGTTCCCAGATGGTTACGCAGGCTTAAAAGCATTGCTTGACCAAGGTGGTCCAGGCTTAGTTGTTAACCATGTAGCTAACAGTTACTTAGGCGTATTTGGCGGTATAATGGCAATTATTGCAGTAGCCGTATTCCCAATTACTTCTGGCGATACAGCGTTCCGCTCATTACGTTTAACTGTTGTTGATGCGTTTAATATTCCACAAAGCTTACGTAATCGCTTACTAGTGGCGGTGCCTATACTTGCTATAGCGTACTTTATGACGAAGCTCGATTTCTCGTTAATTTGGCGCTACTTTGCATTTTCAAACATGCTGCTTTCTACAAGCGTATTATGGCTTGCCACTAAGTACTTGTTTGACCGTGGTACATTCCATTGGATTGCCAGTGTTCCTGCTGTTATAGCAACAGCGGTAACGGTTTCTTATATTGGCACTGCAGCAATTGGTCTTAACTTATCAAGCGATTTAGGTAAACCTATTGGCGCTGTAGTAACAGTGATTGGCTTAATTGTTTTAGCAATTGTGCACTCTAAGCATAAAGTTAAACCAACAGCGGTTTAATAATCACATAAGTTATTTCAAGCATTAAAAAAGCGAGCTATTGATAATCAATAGCTCGCTTTTTTTGTGTACTAAATTTAGGTATTACTGAGTTGCAAGTTCAAAGTAACTATTATCGTCGAGCGTTTTGCTTATCATCATAGCGCCCTCAAGCAGGCTCACTGTTTGAATAGCTGCTTGAGCGGGGTTAGGCTCACCATTAGTTAAGTGTGCAGCGCTAAGCCATGTTAGGTTTTGATTAAAAAAGCGTTTTACTTCAAGGCGTACTTTATCTGGAAGGCTATCGCTTTCGGCTCCTAGTAACCCACATAAACACATTTTTTTATCGGTTACTAATGCACGTCTAAAAAGCTGAGTGTACACATCAATAGGATTTTTACCGCTTGCTTTAAGCTCGCTTGGCTCGCCTAACGCAGCTAAAAAAGAATTAGTATATTGATGAGCAAGCTCAGCACCTAAATCGGCCTTAGTCGCAAAGTGATAGTGCACACTGGCGCTTTTAATGCCGACTTCGCAGGCTAGCTCTCTAAAACTAAAATTACTGTATCCGCCAAGGCGCACCTTGTTTTCAGCGGCTTTTAATAAAGCTTCTTTTTTACTCATTTTTAATATTTCCTATCTGCAGTAACACCAGTTTTATTAAAAACATGATCATTGTATCGCATTAAATAACACACTAACTGCGTTAAAAATTATTTATACAGAATAACTAGATGTCATGATTCTCGCCTCGTTATTGCGCTATTTTCCTAGCGCAATAATAGATCACTTATTTAATGCAATTGGTACAGCAAAATTATCGACCAGTAGGTAGTTATTTACAAGTGTTTTTACTTTTAAGCAACTCCATAATTTTATTATGAATTAAGTTAAATCCCATAAACCAGAAAAATTTAAACGTTGACTTAAATTTAGTTTAATATTATAAATTACCTATCGATAGATAGGCTCCGCCATTGGCTCACTTTTAAACAATAAAGATAGAGATTGCTATGAAAATTTATGATGTAGAAAACTTTCCAAATCCACTTCGTGTTCGTATCGCTTTAGCTGAAAAAAATGCCACTTCAAATGTTGAGTTTGTACCTGTTGATTTATTAAATGGTGAACACAGAACAAAAGCCTTTTTAGCTAAAAATCCATTAGCAGGTGTACCCGTATTAGAGCTAGATGACGGCACGTTTATATCAGAAAGTACCGCTATTACTGAGTATATTGATACCGCATTTGAAGGCCCATCTTTAATGGGTGAAACCGCAAAAGAGCGTGCAGTAATTAACATGATGCAAAAACGCGCAGAATCTATGGTGCTTGACGCTGTGGCAACTTACTTTCATCATGCAACTGATGGCTTAGGTCCAGAGCTTGAAACGTATCAAAATGTGGCTTGGGGTGAAAAACAAGGCGAAAAAGCACGCCAAGGGTTTAGCTATTTTAATGATGTACTAGCGCAATCGGCGTTTGTTGCAGGTGAGCAGTTTAGTATTGCTGATATTACATTGTATGCTGGGATGGTATTTGCTGGATTTGCACAAATAGCAATCCCGAATGAGTTAACCCATTTAGTTGCATGGCAAGAAAAAGTAGCAAAACGCCCAAGTGTTGCAGCTTAATTAGGTTATTAGTTTAAAATTTAAGTGAAGTTACGCTTAGGAGCCAAATATGAAAATTGCTGCCGATTTTAGTAAACGAGTTGTGGTACATAGCGAATCACTTCCGTGGGTTGCATCGCCAATGGCGGGCGTTGATAGGCGAGCGCTCGATAGAGTGGGCGACGAAGTTGCTCGCGCAACGACCATTGTTCGTTATGCACCTGGGAGTGAATTTTCGCCGCATGTACATACAGGCGGTGAAGAGTTTGTTGTGCTTGAAGGGGTATTTCAAGATGAACATGGTGACTTTGCGGCAGGTTCTTATATCCGTAACCCACCGCAATCAAAGCACAAACCGGGGTCTGAAAATGGCTGCGTTATATTTGTAAAGTTATGGCAGTTTCAGCCAGATGATCGAACCCACGTGCGTTTACAAACGGACTTGATGCAAAGTACGGCGCACCCTAGTTTTAAAAATGTAGCCGTAACCCCTTTATACAAAGACGATTTTGAAGACGTAAGCTTGTTGCACTTTAAGCCCAACGCCTGCATGGTTATAAGCGCAAAAGGCGGAGCTGAGCTGCTAGTACTTGAAGGCTCATTTGATGAGCAAGCCGATACCCTTGTAAAAAACAGTTGGTTAAGAGTGCCTATTAATAGCTCTGTTAACGTTAAAGCGGGAAGTAATGGTGCAAAAGTATGGCTTAAAACGGGCCATTTAACTGATGTAGAAAACCAGATATCTCGCGTACAAAATGCGTAATTGAGTCGTTTATTTGAGACTATTTAATGATCTAGCTCAGAACTATTTATTGATTTAGTTCAGGACTATTTATTGATTTAGTTCAGGACTAATTAATTTTAGAAGGTGTACTTTTACCACTCAGCCTATTTAAGGAGAGCAGTAATGGTACACACAACACATGGTTTATCGATTGGTCTTGAACGTGCAGGAAGAGAGTTTTTTTTAAAACTTAAAGCCGTTGGTACGCTTACTCACGACGACTACAAAATAATTACCCCAATGATAAATTCAGCTCTTGGCGAAGTTAAGCACCCAGTTGTAAACGCCTTAATAGATGGTAGCGAGCTTGAAGGTTGGGAATTACGCGCAGCGTGGGACGACCTCAAGTTAGGTGTTAAGCACTCTAAAGAATTTAAAAAAGTAGCTATTTACGGTAATAAAGAGTGGCAAGCTCGAATGGCCAAAATAGGTAACTGGTTTATATCGGGTGAGGTTCAATACTTTGAAAATGCTACCGCAGCCATAGATTGGCTAGACGAATAATAAATCCCTTCTTTCAAAAAATAGCGCTTACAAAGCGCTATTTCAACTCTTAAATAAAGGACTTATAGCGAACGTTTAATAGTTTTCGCTTATTGTTAAGTATCAATTTTATCAAAATACGTTACTAAGCTATCAATAAATGAACGAAGTGCAAGTGACTGATGTTTCCTAGAGCGGTAAATACCGTATATGTTCAAAGTTTGTGGTTTAAGGTGTGGTAGTAAATGTATTAACGTTCCATTATTTATATATTTCTGCGCAGCAAACTTAGGTTGTAGAGTTATTCCTTGATTATTAAGAGCAGCTTTTAACAGTAAGCTCGAATCATTAGCACTGAAGTTACCAGCAATCGCTACAGATACGGGTTTTTCAGGGTGTGAAAAATGCCACATACTTTTTTCAAACCGTGAATAGTTCAAACAGTTATGGCGACTCAAATCATCCGTAGTTATAGGCTTAGAGTTTTTTTCTAAATATTCTGGGCTTGCACATAATACTGAATGGCATTTCCCAAGTGGGCGAGCAATTATATTAGGATCTAAGTCATTGGTAATTCTAATTGCTAAATCTATTCGCTCTTCTACCAAATTTGTAACGTGATTACTAATTTGTACATCAATACTGACTTCGGGATGAGCGTGCAAGAATTGTTGCAACATATCTGGTAGTACATCATGTGCTAAAAAAGGCGAGCACGACAACCTAATTTGCCCGTTTAGTCTGTTATTACTTTCTATTGGCGCACTGATGTTTTGGGCGATGGCAATGAGCTCTCGGCTATGATTAAGTACTTTTTCACCCTCTGACGTGAGTGTTATTTTTCTTGTTGACCGATGGAGTAGTTGGGTATTTGCCCACTTTTCCATTTGATTCAAATACCGTGTAACCATAGATCTAGACATATCTAAAGCACGGGCAGCACCGGCTAGACTTTTCTGCTCTACAATTTTTATAAATACATCAGCTGCAATAATTCTATCCATTCACTTTGCCTATATGTTCGATTTATGCAACAGATAGTTGCATTCTGCCTAGTTTTTCATTCTTAAATTGCAACATACAATAGCCTCATCTTAACGAAATAACAAACAGGCTACTGAGAATGAAAAAAGTTAAACACGTATTAGCAGCAACAGCTTTATTAGCAAGCACATTAATGCAACCGGTATTAGCGCAAAGTGAATTAGTTGTTGATGTATATAACCCACAAGACAAAAGTATTTTTGCTGTTTCATCAAGCATTATAAGTGGTGATAACGAAGTGTTATTAGTGGATGCCCAATTTCAGCGTAATGATGCACAAGCATTGGTTGAAAAAATAAAAGCGAGCGGTAAAACATTAACAGCTGTTTATATTAGTCACAGCGACCCTGATTTTTACTTTGGTTTAGATGTAATTAAAGCTGCTTTTCCAAAAGCAAAGTTATTAGCGACTAAATCAACAGTAGAGAATATTAAGCGCTCAATGCAAGGAAAGTTAAATTATTGGGGGCCTATTTTAAAGAGCAATGCACCTAAAGAACTTATTTTGCCAGAAGTAATGCTATCTAATAGCTTAACTATAGATGGGAAAGAAATTATTATTAAAAATTTACAGCATGATCCAAAGCATACTTACCTTTGGATCCCTTCTATAAAAACAGTGCTGGGTGGGGTTGTAGTATTTGATCAAATGCATGTGTGGTTGGCCGATTCGAGCACTGCTGCAGAGCGTCAAACTTGGCAGTCAACATTAGATAACATCGAGAATTTAAAACCACAGACTGTTATTCCAGGTCATTTTTTACAGGGCAGTAAACAAGACCTTTCTGGTGTGTCATTCATGAAAGGATACTTAAATAAAGCGGATAGCGCTGCAAAAAATGCAAAAAACTCAACTGAATTTGTAGAGATAATGACTCAAGCTTACCCTGATTTAGGTGCAAGAAGCATTTTAGAGTTGGGCTCAAAAGTGGTTATGGGTGAGATGCAATGGCACTAAGTGCCCTTGCGTTAAGCAATTATTTAGATAGGAAATATTAATGAAAAACGTAACGTTACATATAATTGTTGACCCTTTATGTGGTTGGACTTACGGCAGCGTGCCCTTGATCACCGCTGCTGAAAATATTGATGGTTTAATTGTAAAAGTACACAGTGGAGGTATGCTAACAGGTGATAATGTCAAACCTGTGACTCCTGCATGGCGTGAATTTGCACTTAAAAACGACAGTGTCATAGCGAAGAAAACCGGTCAGGTATTTGGTAGTAACTATACTGATGGGCTTTTAAAAACCAACGATATTATACTCAACTCGGCTCCGGCTATTACCGCTATATTGGCAGCGCAAGAGCTTGGTATATCAGGTGGGGAAATGCTTAATAGTATTCAACATGCTTATTATGCTCAGGGTAAAAACATTATGCAGCTGCATGTACTGACTGATATTGCATTGGAGCTGGGTTTAAACAAGGCCTTATTTGAAACCCACTTTAATGCGCTAGAAGGCGGTGCAACAGATCAACATATAGCACAAAGCCGAGGCTTATTGCACGATATTCATGGGCAAGGCTTTCCTAGTGCAGCATTTGAATTTAACACAGGTAAGTGGCAAAAAGCCGATATAGCCCATTATTATGGAAAAACTGAGCAGTGGGTTACCTACTTACAGCAATCAGTTGCGCTAGTATAGTGTGATGAAATTTCTAAATAATAAAGCTGTTTATATTACAGCTTTATTGAGCTTCCTTTTTATAGTGCAAGGGTGTGCAAAAATGAACAACATAGACATAATTAAAAGTACGTATGAAGGCAAAACATCACAAGAGAATGGGCAAAATTTAGTTGCTCATGCAAATGATACTATTACTTGGAAAGAGGCTGACGGTTTTGCTTATGCTGGTACATACCATGGTATGAATGACATTACTGAACATGTTTTTCAAAAGCTTGCAAGCGAGTGGTATAACTACACGTTTACGCCACAAAACTACTTATCCCAAGATGATACTGTTGTAGTGTATGGCACGTACTCTGGTACTTATATTAAAACGGGTAAAAAAATGCAAGCTAGGGTCGCGCATATTTGGCAGCTTAAAAATCAAAAAATAACGCACTTTGAACAAATAGTGGATAGTAAAATGGTGTTTGATGCTATGCAGTAACTACGCGTTACTGCATATATTTGAACTTAAAAAACATTAGGTCTATTAAAGTACATCAGCCAGCACAGGTAATGCCGGAAATGCCCCTTTAGCTAAACACGCTTTAGAGCCACATTTAAGAGCGAAGTGCAGGGCGCCTTTTACGCTCGCTTTATCATTTAGTTTATCTGCTAGTGGTAAATCACTTCCTAAGTTATTTAAGTAGTATAAAACCCCCGCTATAAATGCATCACCTGCGCTTGTTGTATCTACGGCGTTTATTTTTGGTGCCGATTCGTTAAGTGTAAATGCGCTGTGGTAAACCGTGGCAGGCTCTGGTCCATCGGTTAAAAACACCAGTTTTACTCCGGTATTTAATAGCATTTGAATGTAATCATCGCTCGTTGTATCGCTATGCTGAGCTAAAAAATTAAGTTCGTCACGCGAGAGTTTTACTATGTCACAATAGGTGTAACAGGCTTTTACATTGCTTGCTATATCGTTTGTGTTTTCCCACAAGCTGTAGCGTAAATTCACATCAAAACTGACGAGCTTATTATTCGCTTTTGCAAGTTCTAGCGCTTTAACCGTTGTGTTGGCAATTGCTGATTCGGTTAATGTGTTTGAACAAAAGTGTAGTGTGCTTATTTCTTGCCAATTTATATGCGCTAAATGCGCCTGCGTTAATAGTACATCGGCTGTGTTATGGCGATAAAAGCCAAAACTACGCTCGCCGGTTTCATCAAGGCTTACTATAACCATGGCGGTTTGTGAGCCTGCAATGGTAAATAAATAGTCTGTATTTACATTGTATTGCGCTAATGCATTACTTAATTGATTGGCAAAATGATCGTCCCCTTTACCACCACAAAATGCAGCCTCTGCGCCGAGTTTTGCGTAGCCAACAGCTACATTGGCAGGCGCGCCACCTGGTATAGGTAAATAGGCTGAGTTATTAGCATCTTGTGGCAGCATATCAATTAATAGCTCGCCTAAGCACAGGAGTTTAGTCATTTGGAATATCCTAAAAAGCCTAGCAAGGCTAGGCTAAAAAACGTGAAGGGTGTTATTTATTCATACTTTAAAAGGCGCTACAGTGACTACTCACCGCAGCGCAATACACACATTTAGTTAAAAGCGTATTTTAAAGTTACCGACGTTGTGCGGCCGTTAATAGTACGGGCACGAATAATGTTATTTTCAGGTACTGAACCTTCTTCTGCTTCTGTAATACCTACTGTATCGAAGAGGTTATTCACATTAAGCGCAATATTAAGGTTTTCAGATAAGTCATAGCTTACAAAGCCATTTACCTGTGTGTAGCCGTCAAATTGTAGATCGTTATTATCTTGAGCGTATGCATCGGTAGTACCAATGAAACTTACCCCTGCAGCGCCTTTTTCATAGTTGTAACGTGCCATTAATGAGTAAATTAAATCGGCTTGACGACGTGGTGTATTACCTACAACATCTGGGTTAAGCGCATCTTTTGCTATTTCTGCATCGGTCCAAGTTAAATTACCGCGAAAATCCCATGCATCAATAAAGTAAGTAGATTCTATTTCAATCCCTTTTGCTTCGTATTCACGGTCAAAAAACGTTTGTGATGTTGCTTCAAAATTTTGCTCTTCAGTTTCGGCAAAAAACGCAGTAGCAAACACTGATAATGAATCAAAGCGCTTTTTAACACCAAACTCAAACTGGTTTACTTCATCAACAGCGTCTTCTTTTGCAACAGAGCCGTCGGCGCGTACTTTACCAAATAAAAGACGGTCAGCATTTGCACGCCCACCTTTACTAATACGTGCAAACGTAGCAAGGCTTGGGTCAATTTGATAATTAGCACCAATTGAATAAGAAGAATAGTTCCAGTCATAGTTTACTGGGCTGGCGTTGGCAATATCAATACCTGCAACGTTTTGCTCAGGGATTGATATTTCTCCGTCGCGGTTCATATCTACAGTTGATGTTACGGCACCTGCATAGTTACCGCGAGCTTCGCCACTGTCGTAACGGGCACTTGCATCAATGCTTACGTCGCCTAATTTAGTAGAGAATGCAACGTATGGTGCACGGGTGTCGTACTCTGTGTCGTAATCACGTTGGCAACAGTTTCCCCAGTAAGGTGTGCCATATGCATATAAACCATTTTCTGAAAATTCAGTACCGTCAGCTGCAGTAACATTTAATAATGCAGCATTGTCGCCTTTAAGCTCCATAAGGTATGAATTCCATAACCACGACATAGCAATGTTTTGTGTTGACGCGTAATAACCAAAGGTAATGCTGGTGTCATCATCAAACGATTTAGTTAGTTTAAAGTCGTTAACTAATGAATCGAAGTCGTTCATTGTTACGTCAAACGTATGAATTCGCATAGCAAGGTCGTCGTTAAATGCAGCGCCCGTGTTTGCGTTACTGAGTGTTGCGCCTACACCACCAATGCTCTGTGCAATAGATGATGCGCTGCCAACCTCTGCAGGAATAAGCGAGTTAAAGTTGCCGCTTATTGATGATTTACGAAAACGGTTTTCGATACGCCAATCGTTATCTAAATCAAATACAGCTTCAAAACCAACAGAGTCAACCTTTGGATTCATACCATCGCGAATATCGCCGCTACTGATTTGGTTTTCACCATTTAAACGTACTGTTTTAGTAAATAACGCTGAGTGAGGTGTGTCTGATTGCGCATCAAAGCCAGCAATAGAGTCACCATTTGAGTACATTGGCATTGGAAGGTAGCCAACACTCTTATCGTCTAAGTGTTTGTAGTAAAGGCGAACGTAACCGTTGTCGAAATCTTTTGTAAGATTAGCTTTTATTTGGCCACCTTTATTAGACGTGTAACCTGTTTCGCGCGGGCCTTCGCCTTGTCGAACAAAGCCACCAACATGAAAACGCACGCTATCGGTTAAGTAAGTGCCGTATTCAAAGTCTGTACGAACGCTGTCGTAATCTAAGCCAAGTGTTGTAGATACACTGCCAGATTCGTTTTCGCCATTTTTAGAGATAAAGTTAATAATGCCACCAGGTGCATTACTTGCTGCAGTAGATGCTGAGCCACCACGAATCGATTCGATAGTTTGCACAGTGTTATCTAATCGCATAAAAATATCTGAATTACCAAAAGCGATATCACCGTATTGCAGTACAGGTAAACCATCTTCTTGTAATTGTAAAAATTTTGCACCGCCTGAAGCAACTGGCAGGCCACGAACAGCAATATTTGCATTACCTTCGCCACCTGTCGATTCTGCACGAATACCAGGAATGATTCTAAAAGCCTCGGCTGTTGAGCGAGGAGTAGACACCTGAACTTGTTCAAGTGATACGCTACTAACTGAAACGCTTGAAGCCATGATTGTTGTTCGACGTGGTACGCCGGTTACAACAATTGTTTCAAGACCTTTGTTTTGTGATGCTTCAGGTGTTGCTTGGTCTGTTTCTTGTGCGTTAACGCCTTGACTTACGGCAAGTGCTAAAGCGCTGATTAAATATAAAGGTGTATTGTGTGTTGTCATGTGAACGCCTCGTTGTGTTGAACCCAGTAGGATTTGTTATTTTCACTTAATCGATTAAGTAAAAATAACAAATATTTTACAATAAGCAAATTATTTTGTGTTTAATTTGCTCTTTTATTATTCATATGTTGATTTTAAAAGTATTTTTTATTGTATTGAGATACAAATTTATTAAGCTGTTGGGTTATTTTCTTGTAAAGCACTCATTGATGGGTCGCGTAAATAATTGAACAACATGGCTACAAATAAAATCACGGCAAACCCTGTTGCTAAGTAAAAGCCATAGCGCACATGGCCAAAGTAATCGCTGATCATACCCATAAATAAAGGAGCTAAAGCAGCCGATAATGCGGTAAAAAATAATATAACGCCGGCTACGGCTCCATGGCGCTCAGCAGGAAAACACGATATACCTTTAGAGTTTAAAGTTGGATAAACCATAGACATAAATAAACCTGAAAGAGGTAGTAACCCTACAGCCCAGTCAACGCCACCAATAAGTGTACCCACATAACAAAGCGCAATACCTAAGCTTAAATAAGCCATAACACCTTGCCAGCTATAACGATTTAGTAACCATACAGCAATAAAACGACCTGCAGCACGTAGTATAAAAAATATAGTAAGTGCATAAGTGGCAAGGAGTGGCCAAGAGCCTGTGTAGTCCTTTAATAGCGTT
Source organism: Pseudoalteromonas sp. SG43-1 (assembly GCF_014164415.1). Lineage (NCBI taxonomy): Bacteria > Pseudomonadati > Pseudomonadota > Gammaproteobacteria > Alteromonadales > Pseudoalteromonadaceae > Pseudoalteromonas > Pseudoalteromonas sp. SG43-1. The sequence continues at coordinate 145,790 of NZ_JACJFD010000006.1, forward strand.
GGCATCCATACATAAATAGCCACTTCAGTCGCTACATAAAGTGCAATAGCTAAAGAAAAGCCAAGTGCATAAGGGTTTTTTACCATTTTCATGGTCGTGGCCAAAGAGGCTGGCTTTTCAGTTGTTTTAACTACGTCAGGGTAGTCTGCGCGCCATGCTAATAAAGCAAGGATTAAACACATTACGCCCGCAGTAATATACAGGTATGTCCAACTAACGTTTTGCACTAATAAAACACCAACTAGGGCAGGGCCTACAATAGCGCCAATGCCAAAAAAGCCCTCAACCTTGTTCATAGTTTTAGTATGGTCGTCGTTACTATGTGAAATATCGCCAAGCAATGCCAGTGCGCCGGTTTTAAATAAACCAATGGCCAGGCCTATGCAGCAAAGCAATACTAAAAAGAAAGTAAAACTGGTGCTAAATGCAAATAAAAAACAACTCGCGGAAAATATTAATAGACCTAGCATAATGGTTTTTTTACGGCCAAGGCTGTCAGCTAAAAAGCCTAAAAATAATCCACTAAAGGCAATGAGTGCCATAGGAGCGTAATGAAATGCACTAGCTTGAGTCATGCTCAAACCGAAATCTTTTATAAGTTCGGGGATTATCATGCCGACTGCGTCAGAGGTCATGGCAAACATAAAAAACATCATGTATGTAAGCCAGCGTATTTGTTGCAGTGGGTCGCTGCTTACGTGAGTGTGTGATTTTGTCATGTGTTTATTCCTCGTTAAATTCTCTATTAATACTTCGTAAGTCAGTCAGTTGCTTACTGTAGTATTACGTGAGACACGAAATTTGTATGTAAAATTATTAAAAATTACTTGTAAATTCTTACTCGCTAGTTAAAGATATATCTTAATCGATTAAGTTTCAACATGGTAATCACACAATGATGAAGAATAAAGTTCAATTGATCACATATGCTGATCGAATCACTGGCCAAAATATAGGCGCGCTAACCACACTTTTAAACGGCCCTTTAAAAGGCGTATTTGGTGGTGTGCACTTATTGCCATTTTACAATCCTATTGATGGCAGCGATGCTGGCTTTGACCCTATTGACCATAGTGAAGTTGATTCTAGAATAGGCACTTGGGAAGACATACAAGTATTAGGTAAAGATCTCGACTTAATGGCTGACCTAATTGTTAACCATGTATCGGCGCAGTCTTTTCAGTTTCAAGATGTATTAGCTAAAGGTAAGCAATCAGAATTTTGGGATTTGTTTTTAACCAAAGATGATGTATTTCCAAATGGTATGAGCGAAGCTGAGCAAAAAGCAATTTACCGCCCACGTCCTGGTAGTTGCTTTACCCCAATGAAATGTGGTGATGGTAAAACGTATGACTTCTGGACCACTTTTACCGATAACCAAATTGATATAAACGTAAAAGTAGAAGCCGGTGTTGCGTATTTAAATAACGTACTCACTAAATTTTCGGCTAACAATGTAAATATTATTCGTTTAGATGCGGCGGGTTACGCTATTAAGCAAGCTGGCACTAACTGCTTTATGCTTGATGAAACGTTTGGCTACCTAGATAACTTATCTAAGCAAGCAAACGATTTAGGCATGGAAACCATTGCAGAAATTCATAGCCATTATCAAACTCAGGTAGAAGTGGCAAAACGCGTAAATATGGTTTACGACTTTGCGTTACCACCGCTTATTTTACACAGCTTATTTAACAACGATGTAGATGCACTGCTCAAATGGTTACAAATTTCGCCACGTAATTGCTTAACTGTACTTGATACACATGACGGTATTGGCATTATTGACGCAGGTCCAATGGGCGACAAACCAGGGCTATTAAATGCACAGCAGATTGATAACCTAGTAGAAACAATGCACGCCAACAGCAACAACCAAAGCCGCCAAGCTACGGGCGCTGCGGCGAGTAATGTCGACTTATATCAAGTTAACTGTACGTACTACAACGCATTAGGCGCTAAAGACTTTGATTACTTACTGTCGCGTGCAATTCAATTTTTTGCTCCAGGTGTACCACAAGTTTATTACGGCGGCCTATTTGCTTGCGAAAACGACATGGAATTACTGACAAATACAAATGTAGGCCGTGATATTAACCGCCCATATTTAGATGCAAATATAATCGACAAAGCCTTAAATAAGCCTGTAGTAAAAGGTTTAATTGAATTAATTAAAATTCGCAATTCACACCCTGCATTTGCAGGTGAATTTAGCGCCCAAGGTGAAGGCAGTATGTGTTGTTTATCGTGGCAACTAGATGAGCAAACTATTTCACTTACTGTTGATTTTAAATTACGCCATGCACTTATTACGCAGGTAAATGGTGATGAAGAAACAACGATTAACTTAAATTCATTTTTAGCTTAATGTTATAAAAGTAATTTACAAACGCCATGTAAAGCAAAAGCCAAGCTTAAGTAGCTTGGCTTTTTAACACATAAAACTATTACAAGGTTTGTAAGCTAACTACTCGCACCAATCTCTAATTCGTAACTGACTTCCTGAGTTTTTTCTTCTTTAGAAATAAATAATTCAGCGGCTATAACGCCTTTTTCTTGGCTGTTTTGATGAATGGTGGTGAGGCGAGGCACAAACCGGGCTGCTTCATCAATACCATCAAAGCCCACAATACGCAGTTCTTCACCTATTTTTATGCCTTGTTTTATTGCTTCTCGCATTGTGGCAAGCGCAATTAAATCACTCATACAAATAATAACGTTAGGACGAGGGGAGGCACTTAAAACCTCTTTAGCAGCAATATTAGCAAAACGCTCGCTACTTTCAGGAATGTTCCAAATACGATCGTCAGCTACCGTAATATTTGCCTCGCTTAAAGCGCGTTGATAACCACGTAAACGTTGATGCGAAATAGATTGTCCGGTTTCAAATTCGTGGTGTTCATACACGCGGCATAATACGTTTTCATCAAGTAATCTAAGCCCTAATATAGCCACTTTATCGCTTTGATTATGCAGTACGTGTTTAGCAATTTCGTAACTTGCTTGCTCGTTATTAATATTTACAGAGGCATTGCGAGCAATATCAAAATCAATTGTCACTACATGTTTAGACACTGTTTTTAACTGCTCAACTAACGCGTTATTACGAGGGCGGCCATAACAAATAAAGCCATCTACCAAGTCGACCACGTTGTTAAGGTTACCGCTATTACCTGAAAACAATAAAACATTAATGCCGTTTTTTTCAAGCACCGAGGTAACACCGCGCATAAAGCTGCTAGCCACAGGGTCCGACACCATGTATTCCACACTATCGGGCAGCACTAAAGCGACAATATTAAATGTGCCATTACGCAAAGATTGCGCGGCCTTATTGGGCCCGTAATAGCCCAAAGTTTTACACGCTGCAAGAATATCGTCTCGGCGTTTAGCCGATAGCTGATCAGGGCGATTAAACGCATTAGATACTGTCGCGTTAGACACACCTAACTCTTTAGCAATACTTTTAAGGGTCCAGCGGGTTTGCTTACTCATACCAATTCTTTACTCAATACACATGTTAATAAACTAACATATTCAGGGCGTTAGCAAAGTAAAAAAATAAGATTTTAGGGCTAATGTCGGCATTCTTTAGGCGCAATGCCAAAGGTTTGTTTAAATAGGCGACTAAAGTGGCTCGCGCTATTAAATCCAACATCAAAGCACACTTGGCTAATTGCATGGCCTTGTAGTAATTGAGTACGCGCTTTTTTTAGTCTTAACTGTTGCTGCCAAAGAGCTGGGGTAGTGCCAAATGCGAGTTTAAATTGATGATAAAACTTACTTCGGCTCATACATGCTATTTTGCATAAGGTATTTATGTCGAGCGTTTCACTTAAGTGTTCTTCAATATAAAGCAGGGCATCGCTCACTTTTGTTTTAAGGCGTGGCTTATCGCAGCTAGCTAGCAATAGCTCGCGGCTTTGTTGTTGTAATAAACGGGTGATCAATTCGTTCAACGACAAATCAATCAAGTAATGTCGCTGTGCGCCTTGCTCACTAAATAAATGCACCATGCGCTCTAATAATTGCTGCGTTTGAATATTATGTTGGGTATGCACTAACTGAGGTACATATTCAAATAAGCCATCGTGTGCAAAATTTTGCTGCATGTTTAGTGCATTCGCCACGCTCGTTATTTTATCTGTGCTAATTTCAATGGCTAAACAGGTGGTTGGGGCGTGCATTGATGCTTGTGGAAAATCAATTAAAACACCTTGCTCTGGCGCTAATACAAACGACTCGTGTGGTAAAAATACTTTATGGTATTGGCTCCTTTCTACGTGCATTACCTTTTTGCCGCTTAGCATGGCACAAAACAGCAGCTCGTTTGAGTGCAGTGCTACCTTTTGCGCGCTTTGATACGTGTCGTAAATACTCAACTCACTGCTATCTGCAGCGAATGTGACTTTATTTTCTATTAATACATCAAGTTGTTGGCGTTTTTTGTTTAACTGAGATGTGTGCATATCAATCCTTTAGGTTTTATTAGTTTGGACTCACAGACAACTTTTGTGGACAGCTAATCAAGTTTTTAGGTACTTGTTAGTTTAATGTCAATCAACATTGATTAAATATAAAGCATTTTGTTTTATATAAATGTTCGACCTTTAGCTAACAACAATAAAGAGAGCACACACATGATATATGCAAATCCAGGTAGCGATGGCGCACTCGTAAACTTTAAACAACAATACGGGAACTACATTGGCGGAGAGTGGGTGAAGCCAGTTAATGGCCAATATTTTGATAATATAAGCCCAGTAAACGGTAAGGTATTTTGCCAAATACCGCGTTCAGACAAAGACGACATAGAGCTGGCTCTCGATAAAGCGCATGCAGTGCGAGAGCAATGGGGCACAACGTCGGTGACCGACCGAAGTAACATACTGCTAAAAATAGCCGACCGAATTGAGCAAAACCTAGAGTTACTAGCTGTTGCCGAAACATGGGATAACGGTAAAGCAATTCGTGAAACACTCGCTGCTGATATTCCGCTAGCGGCAGATCACTTTCGCTACTTTGCAGGGTGCCTACGATCGCAAGACGGCACTATAGGTGAAATAGACGCAACCACCGTTGCGTATCATTTTCACGAGCCACTAGGTGTGGTTGGGCAAATTATTCCGTGGAATTTCCCTATTTTAATGGCCGCCTGGAAACTAGCGCCAGCACTTGCTGCAGGTAACTGTGTAATTTTAAAACCGGCTGAGCAAACACCAGCTTCTATTTTAGTTTTAATGGAGATAATTGGCGATTTACTCCCTGCAGGCGTATTAAATATAGTAAACGGCTTTGGTAAAGAAGCGGGTGAAGCACTGGCAACAAGCAAGCGTATCGCTAAAATTGCATTTACGGGTTCAACGCCTGTGGGCTCACATATTTTGAAATGCGCTGCTGAAAATATTATTCCTTCAACGGTCGAGCTCGGTGGTAAATCACCTAATATATTTTTTAATGATGTAATGGAAAAAGACGATGCGTTTTTATCCAAAGCTATTGAAGGCGCCGTGCTTGCTTACTTCAACCAAGGCGAGGTGTGTACGTGCCCATCAAGGTTGTTTATTCAAGAAGATATATACGAGCAGTTTATTGAGCGCATACTCGAACGTACCCAACAAATTAAACGCGGAAACCCACTCGACAGCGAAACTATGGTTGGCGCACAAGCCTCAAAAGCACAGTTTGATAAAATACTCAGCTACATTGAAATAGGTAAAAAAGAAGGTGCAGAAGTGCTCACTGGCGGAAACGTAGAGCAACTAAGTGGCGATTTAAACGGTGGTTACTACATACAACCTACGTTATTAAAGGGCACAAATGACATGCGTGTGTTCCAAGAAGAAATTTTTGGCCCTGTTATTTCTATGTCGACCTTTAAAGATGAAGCCGAAGCACTCGAGCTTGCCAACAGCTCTGAGTTTGGTTTAGGCGCCGGTGTATGGAGCAGAAACATGAACCGTGCTTATCGCATGGGTCGTAAAATAGAAGCAGGGCGAGTGTGGACCAACTGCTATCACATGTACCCAGCACATGCTGCATTCGGTGGTTATAAAAAATCAGGAATAGGGCGCGAAACGCACAAACTGGCACTTGATCACTACCAACAAACTAAAAATTTATTAGTGAGCTACAGCGAAGATCCGCTTGGCTTCTTTTAAAAAATTTTAATACAACAATCACTCAGTAATGAGCGCTGCATATTTGCGGCGCTTTTTCATTTTAAGGGGTCCATTGCACCACTTACTGCTTGTTGTAATACATAAATAGGATACTAATTGAATTAAAATGTTGAAACTTCAGGGCTTTAAATAATTCATTAACTGCGTTAAAAAAGTGATTTAATAATATGAGTTTTATAAAAAGCTGATTCATAGTTAGCTAGTTGTTTACATAAGATTATTTGATGGCTAAGATAAATACATCGTAATTTATGAAACTTTACGGTCTATAAAACGATAAAGGCCTCAGAGAGAGTAACTAACTTTTTGTCAACGATATGGAGATCATTATGTACCCAAAAGAATTTTACATCCTACCCGAAGAGCTTTTCCGCCTCGGAAATGCTTCAAGTCCTCGTCTACCCCCTGTGTCAGGATAGTTGTCGCCTCTAACTTTTAATAGAGGCAGATAAAATGAGACGTCGATTTACACAAGAATTTAAAGTTCAAGCTGTTGAAAAAGCATTATCTCAATGTGATGATGTTCGCCTAGAAGATATTGCGCTTGATTTAAGCATCGGTTATTTAACCTTGCAACGATGGATCGCGCTTGCTAAAAACCATGAACTTGAAACTAAAAATAATGGTAGTCACATGACAACAGAAAAACGCCCTCATGACTGGAGCTTAGAAGAAAGGCTTAACGCCATTATTGAATGTGCGAGTTTAGATGAAGCAGCTCTTAATGAATTTTGCCGTGCAAAGGGGCTTTACCCGCATCATATTAAACAATGGAAGCAAGATTTTGCTAAAGGGTCTTCAACGAAGCCCGTAAAATCAGACAGTAAACAGCTCAAACAAGAAATTAAGCAGCTTCAAAAAGAGCTTAATCGTAAAGACAAAGCGTTAGCAGAAACAGCCGCCTTACTCGTACTCAAAAAAAAGCCGATGCGCTCTGGGGTTTCAACGAGGACGATTAACCAGCTCAACTGAGCGTCATGAATTGATAAAGCTCATTACCGACGCGCAGAAATCAGGGGCAAGGCAAGAAAAAGCATGTGAGTTACTTGGTCTAACGGCAAGAACAATTCAACGCTGGATTGAAGCTGATGATATGACAGATAAGCGAACAAGTACGATAAAGCGACCACCTAACAGGCTAACTGAATTAGAGCAACAGCGTATAATTAAGACTGTTAATTCAATAGAATATGGGCATTTACCACCTAGCAAGATAGTCCCTAAACTATTGGATAAAGGTGTGTGGATAGCATCAGAAAGTTCGTTCTATCGTGTTATGAAATCGCATAAATTATTAACACACAGAGAAAAAGTTAAACCAAATAAAAAGATAAAAAAGCCAAAAGCACTCAGGGCAACACGTGTAAACGAAATTTATACATGGGATATCACGTATTTGCCAACAGCTGTTAAAGGTCAGTTTTTATACTTATATTTAGTGATGGATATTTATAGTCGAAAAATAGTTGGTTGGCAGGTTCATGACACACAACTAAGCACACTGGCGGCTGATTTAATGGTAGATATTTGCAGGCGAGAGCAGGTAAAGCCTGAGCAAGTCACGCTGCACTCGGATAATGGTAGTCCAATGAAAGGGGCAACGTTATTAGCGACATTGCAGGAGTTAGGTATTGTTCCTTCATTTAGCCGACCGTCTGTGAGTAATGATAATCCTTATTCTGAATCGCTATTTAAGACGTCAAAGTATCGCCCGGAATACCCTGAGAAAGCCTTTGAAAGCATGGGTAGCGCAAGAAAGTGGGTTAGCGGATTTGTTGATTGGTACAACGATGAGCACTTGCACAGCGGTATTAAATTTGTCACGCCAAACCAGCGTCATTTAGGATTAGATGAAGCGATACTAGCGAAACGTCATCAGGTAAATGAGATGGCGAAATTACAGAACCCAAGTCGTTGGTCAGGAAAGTCTCGAGATTGGACGATGATCAATGAAGTAAATTTAAATCCAGAGAAAAAAGAAGCAATGCGGGCGGCATAAAATTTAATTTGATGCGACAACTAACTTGAAAAACTCCGTCTATCGAATGTTCGAGCTCGTGATGTTGATGTTACAACCGTAAATGGAATTAAGGTTATTATCGCAAACGGAAAAGGGATCAGCGTTTTCGATATAGAAGGTATCAACAATGCACCAATGACTGGTTGGGTTTGGAGGTTTCCACCGAATACCCAGCCGCCTCATGGATTGAAGATGGTTCAGGATAAGCCACACCATTACTGTATTTCGCCCACTCGGAATATGCCGGTTGACAAGTTCAAGGGACTTCTTGAGGAAATGGCCCTAAAAGCATCTCGAGTATTTAAGAAAGAAGGAAAGATTGTATGAGTCAGTTCAAGCTTGAACTTGCAGGATCAGAGCTAAAATACGTGCTAGAGGGTCTCATAGCACTTGAACAAGAAATGGCAAAAATATGTGAAACGTCAGATGACTCAGATGAGATTGCTGATGTAGGCAATGATTTGATTGAGCTGCGCTTGTTACTAAATCCTTTGAAGGAGAGAGCCATCAGTCAGTTCGGAGATAGTATAACTGATTTTTCGCGGGATGAGTTATAAGTTAAAAAGTAAGTTTGGTGTCAATACCTAATTTTAAACCAATTTAGGGTTCCAGATGACACCATCTCTCACCATTAAATTCATGATCGCTACCAGCTTTCGTATGAACGCAATGATAAATAAATCACAAAGCACAATAAGCAACACACCCACCCTACGCAAAAAGCTGAGCAATGTAGACAAAATGAAAGTAAAAATAGACTGCCCAATAGGGCGACGACAGCTGTTTATTAAAGAATGGCAAGCGATTTTGCTGTATTGAACCGGCTTTTCTTTAGGTTAAAAGTGCAATATTACAGTCAACAAAGGCATGACACAGCCAAGCGAAAGTGAACGCCCAATGGCAACTGTATTGCCTTGTTCATAATATAGAAAAACTGCAAAATACGATGCATTAAGAAGGGAAAGCCCTTTTACTCTAAATAAAAGCCACTCAAACACCCGTAAATCCTTCCAAAACGCCAGTTAAAACAATACCAAACCAGCTTTTATATTCTATGAAAAATACAGTGATCGATTGAATCAAAATAGGAACTCAGCTATGGTCTATTTATCAATAAAAACAAATAAAAAACGAGTTAATCTACAGGCTCGTTAAAGGGCTTCAGCCGACTTAAAATATGGATGTTTAAATGAGACTACATGAGTTACACATAAATAATTTCAGAAAACTAAAAAATTGCTGCATTAAATTTAGAGACACAACATTTCTTATCGGACCAAATAATGCAGGTAAATCCAGCGTTTTTGCTGCATTAAACCACCTTCACAAAAACTCAAACCTTGATAGAGAAGATTATTCTAAAGAATATAATGAGGAAGAAGAAAGTTATTCCTATGAAAGTGAAGTAGAAGTTATTGCTGAATATCATAATGTGCCAATTGAAGCTAGCAGTTGGCTTGGCTTTAAAGGTCGTATTATTACTGTAGTGGTACAGTGATTTTAGCCACCCATTAAGAAAGAAATGTTATGCTGATAAGCATACAAATTTGGGTGAAAAAATGACGAAATTAAAACGCGCATCGTATTCTGCGGCAATAAAATTAGAAACAGCTCAGCTTGTAGTTGACCAAAGTTATACTCAAGAAGAAGCAGCCAAAGCAATGGGGGTGGGTAAATCAACCGTCAGTAAGTGGGTTACTCAATTAAAGCAAGAGCGGAGTGGCCAGACACCAACTGCTTCGCCAATGACGCCCGAACAAATTGAAATCCGCGAACTTAAAAAGCAAATCCAACGCATCGAATTAGAAAAGGATATATTAAAAAAGGCTACCGCTCTCTTGATGTCCGACTCCCTGAAC
>NZ_JACJFD010000070.1:0-693 GCF_014164415.1 Pseudoalteromonas sp. SG43-1
TGGTGTCGTTGGTGTCAACCAGTGCATTAATACTAATGCTTGGGGCCGTGGTGTTGAGTGTTGCGGTTTCACTTAATGTAGTGGTATTACCGGCGTTATCACTAACGCTTGCTTCAATAGTGAGTAGACCATCAGTTAACGCGTTCGGTACATCGGCTGACCAGCTGCCATCGGCTTGTACTGTTGCAGTAAACGTTTCTGTTGTGGTGCCGTCGCTTACACTGATGTTTATCACTGTGCCCGCTGGCGCATTGCTGCTTCCGCTGATTGTTGGCGTGCTGTCGTTGGTTGCGCCGACTGTGTCTAACGTCAGTGTTGGCGCTAAGGTATCTAGGTTGCCCGTTTGTGTCGCGCCGCCGGTGTTGCCTGCATCATCGGTGATACTGGCTTGCACGGTGTAGCTTCCATCTGGTAATTCAGGGCTGGTTGCTTGCCAATCACCGTTTGCATCCACGGTGGCGGTGATTGGGTGTTCATCACCGTTGCTGTCAGTAATAACAATGTTTACAACCGTGCCTTCAGGCTCTGTTGAGGTACCACTAACAACTGGGGTGCTATCGTTGCCAAGGCCCAGTGCATCAACGGTGACGATTGGCGTAATAGTATCCACATTACCACTGCTGTTTGCTGTGCTCTCGTTGCCTGCCGCATCGGTAATACTCGCGCTTACAGTAAAGTCACCTTGTGCAAGGG
>NZ_JACJFD010000071.1:0-641 GCF_014164415.1 Pseudoalteromonas sp. SG43-1
CGTGAAAGGGCGGTGTCCTAGGCCTCTAGACGATGGGGACACATAAATGTGTCACTAGGACAACTGAATTTTTAGACTCGTTTCAGGCGAGCTTTCTTAATAACACTTCACTTCCCTATTAAAAATAAGTAAGTGGCGTCCCCAAGAGATTAGTACTCTTGATAACGTCGTGCATAGAGAGTGCGGTGTCACACTGCTTTACACAATACTTAAAATAGTAAGTGGCGTCCCCAAGGGGATTCGAACCCCTGTTACCGCCGTGAAAGGGCGGTGTCCTAGGCCTCTAGACGATGGGGACACATAAATGTGTCACTAGGACAACTGAATTTTTAGACTCGTTTCAGGCGAGCTTTCTTAATAACACTTCACTTCCCTATTAAAAATAAGTAAGTGGCGTCCCCAAGAGATTAGTACTCTTGATAACGTCGTGCATAGAGAGTGCGGTGTCACACTGCTTTACACAATACTTAAAATAGTAAGTGGCGTCCCCAAGGGGATTCGAACCCCTGTTACCGCCGTGAAAGGGCGGTGTCCTAGGCCTCTAGACGATGGGGACACATAAATGTGTCACTAGGACAACTGAATTTTTAGACTCGTTTCAGGCGAGCTTTCTTAATAACACTTCACTTCCCTATTAAAAA
>NZ_JACJFD010000072.1:0-596 GCF_014164415.1 Pseudoalteromonas sp. SG43-1
TACCTGCCAGAAGCCGTGCTTAACTACTTAGGTCGTATGGGTTGGTCAATGCCAGATGAGCGTGAAAAGTTCACACTTAATGAAATGATTGAAAACTTTGACATGAAGCGCGTATCGCTTGGTGGCCCTGTATTCGACGTAGATAAACTAAGCTGGTTAAACGGCATGTGGATCCGCGAAAATCTAACCGACGAGCAGTTAATTCAGCGCTTTGTTGATTGGAAGTTTAACGGCGAAATGCTCGCTAAAATATTACCAGAAGTTAAAACACGTATTAATACCCTGTCGGATATGGTTGAGCTTGCAGGGCACTTTGTAGGTGGTATTCCAACTTACGATCCTGCGCTATTAACAGCCGGTAAAGCAGACGAAAACGTGATTCGCCAAGCTCTACAATTTTTTGTATGGCAGCTTGAAGGTTTACGTAGCTTTGAAAAGCCCGCTATTTTTGCAATTGCAAAAGAAGTTGCAACATTCCACGAGCTTAAGATTAAAGACTTTTTAGAGCCAATATTTGTCGCAATTACTGGCAAAACGTCAAGTACGTCAGTGCTTGATGCAATGGAAATATTAGGCTCTGACTTATCACGTGCTCG
>NZ_JACJFD010000073.1:0-596 GCF_014164415.1 Pseudoalteromonas sp. SG43-1
TACCTGCCAGAAGCCGTGCTTAACTACTTAGGTCGTATGGGTTGGTCAATGCCAGATGAGCGTGAAAAGTTCACACTTAATGAAATGATTGAAAACTTTGACATGAAGCGCGTATCGCTTGGTGGTCCAGTATTCGACGTGGATAAATTAAGCTGGTTAAACGGCATGTGGATCCGTGAAAATTTAACCGACGAGCAGTTAATTCAGCGCTTTGTTGATTGGAAGTTTAACGGTGAAATGTTAGCTAAAGTATTACCTGAGGCTAAAACGCGTATTAATACCCTTTCGGATATGGTTGAGCTTGCTGGACATTTTGTAGGTGGTATTCCAACTTACGATCCTGCGCTATTAACAGCTGGTAAAGCAGACGAAAACGTAATACGCCAAGCACTACAATTTTTTGTATGGCAGCTAGAAGGCTTACGTAGCTTTGATAAGCCCGCTATTTTTGCAATTGCAAAAGAAGTGGCTACATTCCACGAGCTTAAGATTAAAGACTTTTTAGAGCCAATATTTGTCGCAATTACTGGCAAAACGTCAAGTACGTCAGTGCTTGATGCAATGGAAATATTAGGCTCTGACTTATCACGTGCTCG
>NZ_JACJFD010000074.1:0-587 GCF_014164415.1 Pseudoalteromonas sp. SG43-1
AGTGTTGAAGATACCGCAGGCAACGACACCACCGCCACAGGCGCAGGTGAAATAGATACCACTGCACCGACACTTGTACTTACCAGCCCAGGCTCAAGTAATGACATCACCCCGACACTCAGTGGCACAAGTGATGCCGTTGAAGGCACGGTTATTAACTTCACGGTAGTGGACGATCAAGGCAATACACAAACCTTTACCACCACTGTGGATGCCGATGGTAACTTCTCTGTAGAAGTACCGACTGCACTGGCAGAAGGGCCGTACACGATCACCGCCAACATCAGCGATGTGGCAGGAAACAGCACCGATATTACCGGCAACGGCACCATTGATACCACAGCACCAAGTGTGAGTGTAGATGCGCCATTATTAACAAATGACAGCACGCCCACAGTGACAGGCACCAGTGATGCGCCTAACAGCACCATCACGGTGACGTTTACAGATGCAGCAAATGCCACTCAAAGCATTGATGTACAAACCGATGCCAATGGTAACTGGAGTGCGACACCAACAGGCACATTAGCCGAAGGGAATTATAGCGTTAGCGCCAGCATCACTGATGCAGCGGGCAACACAGGTAC
>NZ_JACJFD010000075.1:0-561 GCF_014164415.1 Pseudoalteromonas sp. SG43-1
TATGCAGAGAACAACCGCGATAAAGTCATGACTCTGAGTTGTGATGAATTTTTACGGCGCTACTTACAACATGTATTGCCCAAAGGGTTTATGCGCATTCGCCACTATGGCTTTTTAGCTAATGCATGTCGCAAGCGAAAGTTAGGGTTAATAAAGGCTCAAGTATCAGCATCCCCATGCAAAGCGGTGAAGCCGAAGGTAGAGCAAGAACGATTAATACCCCATTGGTCTTGCCAGTCATGCAAGACGGGTACCTTACGATTTATTGGTGTGATGAATTTAGATGAGGCGACAAATAAAATAGCGCGAACGAGTTAGCAGCCTTGCTTGCTGCATCAAATCAATAAGTTAACCTGCTTAATTGTTCAGGCTAATAGCGACTGTGCGAGCGAAAAATATCCTTGCTTAACGGTTAAACATTCGGTTTAATGAATAAATAATAAACGCTGAGCAATGCAGGGAAAGCTTAAATTATAATAGGTAAGCTTATTAAATTAGCTGATTTAGCTAGAGCCTCTAAAAAGCAAATTCCCATAGCATAAACAACACCAACTCTGACAC
>NZ_JACJFD010000076.1:0-561 GCF_014164415.1 Pseudoalteromonas sp. SG43-1
TATGCAGAGAACAACCGCGATAAAGTCATGACTCTGAGTTGTGATGAATTTTTACGGCGCTACTTACAACATGTATTGCCCAAAGGGTTTATGCGCATTCGCCACTATGGCTTTTTAGCTAATGCGTGTCGCAAGCGAAAGTTAGGGCTAATAAAGGCTCAAGTATCAGCATCCCCATGCAAAGCGGTGAAGCCGAAGGTAGAGCAAGAACGATTAATACCCCATTGGCCTTGCCAGTCATGCAAGACGGGGACCTTACGATTTATTGGTGTGATGAATTTAGATGAGGCGATAAATAAAATAGCGCGAACGAGTTAGCAGCCTTGCTTGCTGCATCAAATCAAAAAGTTAACCTGCTTAATTGCTCAGGCTAATAGCGACTGTGCGAGCGAAAAATATCCTTGCTTAACGGTTAAACATTCGGTTTAATGAATAGATAATAAACGCTGAGCAATGCAGGGAAAGCTTAAATTATAATAGGTAAGCTTATTAAATTAGCTGATTTAGCTAGAGCCTCTAAAAAGCAAATTCCCATAGCATAAACAACACCAACTCTGACAC
>NZ_JACJFD010000077.1:0-550 GCF_014164415.1 Pseudoalteromonas sp. SG43-1
TTCGTTTGTGGCTAAATTACCTTCAACATCTAGTGCGCTAACACTTGCTGTAATTTCACCATCAGCAAGGCCTGAAATATTAGTGGCATTTATTGCCCACTCACCGGCTGCATTAATCGCGACGTCTTCAACCGTGACTTTATCTCCGTTCACATCGGTAAATACCACAGTGGCTGTTTGGTTAGCATCAGCCTCTTCTATTATACCGCTTACAACTACATCACTTTGCTCTGCGGTATTAATAACAGTGTCATCACCTGTTGCAACATCAATGCTGGTTACTGCTGTTTTATCGTGAATGGCGGTGTCTGTATCGGTTGCTGTATTGCCAGCTTTATCACTGACTGTGGCTGTGGCAGTTAATTCGCCATCGTTAAGACCTGATAAGTTTGCACCGGTAATTGTGTAAGTATTATTGGTAACGGTGGCTTCAAAGCTGCGCTCATTACCGGCTTCATCTGTTACTACCACTGTTACCGTTTGGTTGTCTTCAACACCCGTTGTGGTACCTGTAATTTCAACGTTTACGTTTTCATCATTGCCGTTAATT
>NZ_JACJFD010000078.1:0-417 GCF_014164415.1 Pseudoalteromonas sp. SG43-1
ACATTCCACGAGCTTAAGATTAAAGACTTTTTAGAGCCAATATTTGTCGCAATTACTGGCAAAACGTCAAGTACGTCAGTGCTTGATGCAATGGAAATATTAGGCTCTGACTTATCACGTGCTCGTTTACGTGTAGCACTTGCTCATTTAGGTATTTCTAAAAAGCAGGCTAAAAATATAGAGCGTGCTTACCGCGAATACCCAAGTGCATAATTGCTAAACAATGTACTTTTAAAAGCCGAGCTTAGTAAAATAAGTTCGGCTTTTTTGTTTCAGGCTGTTTAGCTATATGACATCGTATTTTGATATTGTTTAACTAAAGTATTAGTACTTAGCCCAATGATACAATAGGACATATAAACTCATAGGAGGCAGTATGATTGCAACCGTTAAAAACAAAGCCATTTTTAGCAGTAA
>NZ_JACJFD010000079.1:0-416 GCF_014164415.1 Pseudoalteromonas sp. SG43-1
ACACCGCTTACGACTACATTACTTTGCTCTGCAGTATTAATAACAGCGTCATCACCTGTTGCAACATCAATGCTGGTTACGGCTGTTTTATCGTGAATGGCGGTGTCTGTAGCGGTTGCTGTATTGCCTGCGACATCACTTACCGTGGCTGTGGCGGTTAATTCACCATCGCTTAAGCCTGATAAGTTTGCACCGGTAATTGTGTAAGTATTGTTGGTAACTGTGGCTTCAAAACTGCGCTCATTACCGGCTTCATCTGTTACTACCACTGTTACCGTTTGGTTGTCTTCGACACCCGTTGTGGTACCTGTAATTTCAACGTTTACGTTTTCATCATTGCCGTTAATTACGTCATCGTTTGTATCGTTGATATCAACTGTTATTGCAACTGTAGTGTCTTTGGTAAAGCTGGTTTC
>NZ_JACJFD010000007.1:0-131529 GCF_014164415.1 Pseudoalteromonas sp. SG43-1
CCATATAGCATCGAAGCAAGTATTAGCGATGTGGCAGGTAACAGCACCGATATTACCGGCAACGGCACCATTGATACCACAGCACCAAGTGTGAGTGTAGATGCGCCATTATTAACAAATGACAGTACGCCAACTGTGACAGGCACTAGTGATGCACCTAACAGCACCATCACGGTGACGTTTACAGATGCAGCAAATGCAGTGCAAACCATTGATGTACAAACCGATGCCAATGGTAACTGGAGTGCGACACCAACAGGCACATTAGCCGAAGGGAATTATAGCGTTAGCGCCAGCATCACCGATGCCGCAGGCAACACAGGTACAGGTACAGACAGTGGCGAAGTAGACGTAACTGCTCCTGAACTTGAAATTATTCCATCGTTTTTATTAGGTAATTTAGTTTCTCTTTCGGGGGATTCTGATTTACCAGGAGGCTCTGTAATCACTATTACAGAGTACCTAGTTGGTGGGTTAGTTGGCGCAACTTATACAGCAACGACAAATCCTGATGGTACCTGGGGGCTTGCAAACATAACAGTACCTTTACTAAACCTTGCCTATGTGACTGCCAGTGCAACGGATGCCGCTGGTAATGTCAGAACAATCAATACACTTGATTTTGATAACGTAGCACCAGAACTAACCGTTAGTGTTGATGCTTTATCTAATGACAGTACGCCAGTAATTAGCGGCACCACCGATATGGGGCAAGGCACGGTAATTAATATAACCGTGACTGATAGTGAAGGAGAAAGCCAAGCGTTTACTGCGACAGTTCAAGCCGATGGCGACTGGTCTGTTGCTGTACCAGCAGAGCTAGCGCAAGGTCAATACACTGTTGTTGCAGAGGTTAGAGACAGTGTTGGTAATTTAACAACGCAGCAGGCTCAAGGTGAAATAGATAGCGTTGCTCCTACATTAATTGTGAACGAAGTTAACGCGACAATAGATACAACCCCTACAATTTCAGGCACGAGTAATGAGATTGGTGCTGATGTAACCATTCTTATCGGCGGTCAAACACTAACAGCAACAGTGGGTACTGATGGCAATTGGCAAGTAGATGTCCCCGTAGCACTTGTTGATGGTGATTATACGGCTCAAGTAAGTGTTACCGATGACGCTAATAATATCAGCAACACGACAATTGATTTAACAATTGATACCCAAGTACCTGTTATTGTACTTAATGATATAACTGTATTTAACACTGAGACACCAGTTATAAATGGTACTTCAACTGAACCACAGGATACGGTGGTCGATATTGTTATTACAGATAGCAACGGTGATATACATACTTTAACCGCAATAGTTGATGATAACGGCGATTGGCAAGTTACGGCGCCAAGCTTGCCTGATGGTAATTATGATGTAGAGGTAAGTATTACCGATGATGCTGGCAATCAAGGTGTGGATACAGGCTCGAGCTTTATTGATACTCAAGCACCAAGTATTACTATAAACGCATTAGGTACAATTAATGACAGCACGCCAACTATTTCAGGCACATCCAATGAACCTGAAAACACGAGTATTACAGTAACTGTGACCGATGCAGATAGTACCGAGACTTACACAACTGTTGTTGGTGCAGGTGGTGCTTGGACTGTAGATATTACAGATGCACTGACTGATGGTGAAGTTACAGTTTCTGCAAGTGTTACTGATGCCGCAGGGAATGAATCAGTTGCAAATAGTACCGCAACGTTAAATACCAATGCGCCTACAATTAATATTAATACAATTGTTGATACAAACGATCAAACACCAGCAATATCAGGCACAAGTAGTGCGGCAGATAACACAGAAATCACGGTTGTCATAACTGACGTTAATAACGTTTCATATACTGTAACTACAACTGTGGTAGGTGGGATCTGGAGTGTTGATGCGACAGATATTCTACCTGAAGGTGAATTTACTGTTTCGGCAAGTGTAACTGAAGGAGGCTTAACGAGTAATACAACAGGTAGCGGTGTTATCGATTTAACTCCACCAGCACTTAATATTACACCGCTTACAATTTCAAATGATACAACGCCAACAATTTCAGGCACAACTACAGCTCCACAAGGCGCCATAGTCGCTATTTTAATTACAGATAGCTTAGGTGCAGAGCAAACGGTTAATGCTACTGTTGGTGCAAATGGCACATGGTCAGTCGCTGCAAGTACAGAGTTGAGCGAGGGCACTTACACGGTTTTAGCTTCAACAACAGATACTGCCGGTAATCCTGTAAACACAAGTATTACAGGGGAAGTTGACATAACAGCGCCAGTTGTGACCATTAACGATATTGCTGGAAGTACCGATCTAACTCCAGGTATTTCAGGAAGTGTGACAGGTGCTAATGTGGGTGATGCTGTTGCAGTGGTATTCACTGATGCACAAGGTAATGAGCACACTGTAAATACAACGGTTCAAACTGGAGGTGTATGGTCTGTAGAGGCAAGTAGCTCTCTTTCACAAGGAGATTATTCAGTTGAAGCATTTGTTACTGACAGCGCTGGTAATACCGGGGACGCAACAAATACAGCAACCATTGATACAATTGCTCCTGAAATTAGTATTAATCAAAGTTCATTAATACTAACTCAAGATAGCACTCCATTAATTAGTGGCACGTCTAACGAGGCAAATACAAACGTTATTGTTACCTTTACTGATTCTGCTGGAGTTTCTCATCAAATGACCGTTCAAACCGATGGCAATGGAGACTGGCAAGCGGCTGCTAATAATATTTTAGCTGACGGTGTTTACAGTGTTAGTGCAACTATTAGCGATGCTGCGGGCAATACTTCGGTCGACAATAAAACCGGTGGTGAGGTTGATACTGTGGGACCAGAGCTAACAATTGTGCCTTCCTTCCTATTAGGTCAGTTGGTTTCTTTATCTGGTACATCTGATTTGGGCGAAGGTAAAACCGTTACGGTTACTCTAGAGCTTGCAGGTGATTTACTCGATTTAACATACGATGTAACCACAGATGCCAATGGTGATTGGGAGCTATTAGGCCTAGCAGTTAATGTTATTGGCTTATCGGTTGTTGAAGCTTCTGCAACTGATGATGCTGGTAATACAACCACTATAACTACGGCTGATGTAGACGCTTCAACCCCAGTACTGAATGCGGTGGTTGACTTTGTAACTGGAGAAGGCGATTTACCAATAATTAGTGGTACGACCGACCAAGCACCAGGCACTGAAGTGCTAGTTAGAGTGGTGGATAGCGAAAATGTAGTACAAGAGCTTACTGCAATAGTACAAGATGACAATACGTGGGTAGTACAGGTACCTCAATCATTGGCTGAAGGTACATTTAGCATAACAGTTGACGTATTAAGTGAGGTCGGCATTACTACCACGCAACTACTTGACGGAGTTGTAGATACAATATCGCCAACACTTGGCTTACAGGTTATTGGTACAACATCGGATTCAACGCCAATTATCCAAGGTACCAGTGATTTAATTAATGGTGTTGTTGAAATACAACTTGATGGTGGTTCAGTTTTAACCACTACGGTTAATGCAGCTGGATTATTTTCACTCGAGGTAGATGTACTAACTGAAGGGCAACATGTGGCTAATGTAAGCATTACAGATGAAGCAGAAAACGTAGTTACTGATACGCTTGAATTCGTCGTTGATACGCTAGTGCCAGTGGTTGGAATTTTACCACTGAGCATTAGCAACACTGATATATTAACAATTTCAGGTACATCGGAAGAAACACCCGGTACAGACATTGACGTAACAGTTATTGGTAGCAATGGTGATGAAACAGTATTTGATGCTGTAGTTGGTAGCGATGGCACGTGGTCATTAGTAACCACCAGCTTATCAGATGGTGTTTATGATGTGTATGCGAGTATTACTGATGCCGCAGGTAATATTGGGCAGTCAGCCATTGAACAAGTAACTATAGACACCATTCCACCAGCGTTAGAGATAGATGCGTTTGGAGTACTTAATACTCTAACACCAACAATTACAGGCTCCAGCGATGAGGAAGTAGGAAGTTCAATTACAGTAAATATCACTGACTCAACAGCCGCAGTACAAACAGTTACTGCTACTGTTTTAGGCGATGGTACTTGGTCTGTCATTGCTCCTTTATTACCTGAAGGAGAAATTACAGTTGAGGCCATAAGTACCGATAGCGCTGGTAATACAACCACTGTAAATCAAATAGGTACTGTCAGTACAACCCTGCCAAGTTTGTTGATAAACCCAATAATTGATACAAGCGATACAACCCCTACTATTAGTGGTACTACCGATGTAATAAACGGCAATGTAGAAGTCGTTATTACTGACAGTGACGGTACCGCTACCACTTATAATACAACGGCTATAGCAGGTATGTGGACTCTAATACCTACAACACCATTAGCTGAAGGCGCCTTTACTGTAAGTGCTACAGTTGAAGACTTAGGGCTTTCAAGCTCTACAAGTCTTGGTGGAATAATTGATTTAACACCACCAACAGTTGAAGTTGATCAATTATCTGTAACCAATAACCCGCTACCGACTATAACAGGTATAAGTGATGCACCAGCAGGTACAAATGTGAGTGTTGTTATTACTGATGCTAATAACGATTCACAAACTATTACCGCTCAAGTTGCAGGCAATGGCACATGGTCAGTCACAGCTACCACCGCGCTTAGTGAAGGTAGTTTTAGCGCTACTGCGACAGTGAGTGATGCTGCGGGTAACTCATCAAGCGATACAATGGTGTCAAGTACAGACTTCACTGCACCAATTATAGTGATAGACCCAATTACAGTAGGGCAAGATACAACGCCTACTGTTACGGGGTCAGTAACCGGAAGTTTTGCAGGTGCAGCGGTTATAGTTATGTTTACTGATTCAGCTGGTGCCACTCACAATGTTCAAACAACAGTTGGAGCTGATGGGACGTGGAGTGTGACATCAGCAGAAGTACTTCCTGAGGGCAACTACACTGTAGATGTTGGCATTGCTGATGGTGCAGGTAATACTGGTACGCAATCATCAAGTAGCGCAATTGACTCAGGTATTACAATTGACTCGGGACTAGAACTAACAGCAGAACAAAGCCCAGTTATAACAGGTACAGCTGCTCCAGGTGAGTCTGTAACTGTTACCTTTAATGGTCCAACTGAAAGTATTGTATTAATAAAAACTGTTAATGCATCAGGTGAATGGAGTGCTTCACCGGATACTGATTTAGCAGATGGGGAGTACACAGTAACAGCCGTAGCAACTGATACATCAGGCAATACAACTTCAAGCGGTAGCATATCTGGATTGATTATTGATACCACGCCAATAGGTTTTGAGGTTACTGATTTTAGATCAGCATTAGGTCTTTTACTCCCATCAGTTGAAGGAACAACAGAACCAGATACTGAAGTGTATATTATTGGCTCTTCATTATTGGGTGTTAATTTACTCGGTCTAGATTTAGATGTACTAGATAATGCAGGAAGTTTTACTTCTGATAGCAATGGAAATTGGGGAGGCTTTCTAAATTTACTCAATCTAAACATAGGTGGAGGAGAGCAATTCTACTTTGTAACTGTAGATGAAGTTGGAAACTACTTAATCAAAAATACTGACAACGCAATAGAAGGTACGGGAAATATTTACGTTAATGGAGCAAGCGCTGCTTCTGGCGACACAATCCCTACATCATTTAGCGAAGAGTCGGCTCTAGGCGATACAATTCCTAATGAAGTTTCAGGCAGCAACGTATTAAGCACTGAAACGATTGATTTAGGTAACTTGAGTGTTCTATCAACACCTGAGCAAACGGTGCAAATGAGTTCGGCAGAACCGCTTAATATTGATGACGTTATTATTAGCGAAGATGCAGAGCAGCTTATAGCGCTAAATACACTGGTTGAGGACGAAGGCTCTGCAATTGCTTATACTCCAGCTCAAAGTGGAGGAAGCATTGATGCAGCAGCACCTGCGGTTGATGTACAAAATCAATCGGAAGAGATGATTAAACACTTAATTGAAAGTAGTAATAATCAAACGGATATTTAATATCAATAAAGCCCTCTTAATTATTTTTTAAGGGGGCTTACATTATTAAGCAAATTGATATTATTTGACTTGGTCATAATAAATCCTAAATGTGTAAACACATTTCAGGACGAGACAAGGACATTAAAAAAGCCTTATTGATAAATCAATAAGGCTTTTTTAATGTAAAATTTTGGGCTTACGCTTTTAGATTACGAACCAGTTTACTCTCGGTATTTACAGATTTACCGGCTTGGTCGTAGGTCATTGACGTTGGTGCGCCAATTAATATCTCTTTTAATTGTTTAACACTAAGCTGCGCTTGACGGGCAGCATGAGCATTAACATTATTTTGTTTTTGGCATTGTGCAAGTTGAGTTTTAACTTGGCTTATTAGCTCAGATATTTCAGGATTTTGTGAATCGTTACTGGCAATTAGCTTACTTAGCTCTTTATCTAGAGTGCTTAGCTTAGTTAAAAAAGACATTTTTTGTTGGGCAATTTCTTTTAAACCAGCACCACGTCGTGAGGCAATAGCAGTAAGCTCATCGTTTAATAGCGTATGTAAAGAGTCTAAACAACTTACTTGTTGGTTTAGCTTTACGCTAATTAAACTATTATGATCAGCCATACACGTTAAACTCAAAATCAGCTAAGTTTTTAGCAAGCTTTTCACTGTCCACTTGGTATTTACCTTCAGTTATTGCTTTTTTTAGCTCAGCAACTTTATCGCTGTCAAAGCCAGGCGATTGCTGTGCTTTATCTTGAAGCGTTTTTAATTGCTGCGCTTGCGGCGTTAAACTTACAGAATCACTTGCAGCTTTAGGCGAAGGGGCCTGAGCAGCTTGTGTATTTGCGTTATCTTTTTTTAAATCAACTTGTTGCTGCTTTGCATTTGTTAACGCATTAGCTTGTTGATTACTGCCATTAACTTGATTAACCATAATAATAAACCCGTATATTACCCAACTTATGCCATGTTATCGGCATATACGTAGGATACTTTAGTATAAATCTAAATTAAATATTCACTTGAACAGACTCTACACCATCTACTCGCGCATTTAAAACTTTACCTGATTTTTTGTTTTTTATTTGTATTTGTTCGCCCAAAGTACCGTCTTCTAAAGCAATACCTGTGGTTTTAATTCTAAGGCCTCTGAGATTAGCGTAAATATTAACAGAGTCACCTTTGCACACCATACAAATTTGGTTTAGTAATACTGGCATACCACTTCTAATATTTCGTTTACTTCTGCTGCCTATTAGCATTGTAGGGTCATCTAAGTACTGAATTCGTACAAAGTGAGTTGGTTTCATTTCAATACTTAAATGCGATTTAGTTATTACTTCACCACGAGTTAAATTAGCAGTGGCAACAACAACTGGAGCCATTTCAACAACTCTTACATGAACGTATTGAGTCCACGTTTGCGCATCATTGCACTTGGCTTGTAAGGTTACTTGGCGGTTAAATGGTGGTTCATCGGATGTTGATAATTCAAGCTCAGTATTACAGACACGATCAGGGATGCGACTATCTAAAGGCAGTGCACTTAATTGAATATTAGTATTTTGTAATGTACCAACCTGCTTAGCTATGTAAGCAACGGCCATGTCTTGTAATAAATCTTTACTAAACACTTTAGCGTGCAAAGGGAATGCAAAGCACAAGCTAGTAACAAAATAAAAAACACTGTATCTTCTGATTTTTTTTAACAAACTCATAATGTTTCGACTATGCTTATGGTTTCAAACAGGGTATAAATATTTTGCGTCAAAAAGTAGACGCACCCGCGATGTTATGTAGCTTTATAAATAGAAAGCAATTATCGTTCCGTATTATTTGTTTTCTTTAGGAGATTTGAATGGCAGGCATTTTAGACTCAGTAAACCAACGCACACAGTTGGTTGGGCAGAACCGCCTAGAATTACTTTTATTTAAGCTCAGAGGGCGTCAGCGTTTTGGTATTAATGTATTTAAAGTGAGAGAAGTGCTGCAATGCCCTCCACTAACAAGCATGCCAAAATCTAATCCGTATATTCGTGGTGTTGCACATATTCGTGGTCAAACCATTTCGGTTATTGATTTATCAATGGCTGTAGGTGGGCGCCCAATCGACAACATTAAAGACAGCTTTATAATCATTGCTGAATACAATCGCTCTGTGCAAGGGTTTTTAGTGGGCGGAGTTGAACGCATTGTAAATATGAATTGGGAAAAAATAATGCCACCGCCATCAGGCGCCGGACGTTATTCATATTTAACGGCAGTGACCGAAATCGAAAATGAATTAGTCGAGATTCTCGATGTAGAAAAAATTCTCAACGAAATTTGTCCAGTAAACACAGAAGTAAGTGCTGAAGTTGCACAAAGTGGCGATATTCAAAGAGATTTAGGCGAACGTATCGTATTTATTGCAGATGACTCTGCTGTTGCGCGTAATCAAGTTAAACGAGCCTTAGAGCCGCTAGGTGTTCAAACAGAGCTTGCTAAAAATGGTAAGGAAGCTTTAATTAGGCTTAAAGAAATAGCAGAGCTTGATTGTAATAATGATATTACAGAGCGAGTAGCATTACTGATCTCAGACGTTGAAATGCCAGAAATGGACGGCTATACCTTAACAGCTGAAATAAAAGCAGATCCCAAACTTGCACCTTTGCATGTTATTTTGCATACCTCTTTGAGTGGTGTTTTTAACCAAGCGATGATTGAAAAAGTAGGGGCAGATGACTTTATTGCTAAATTTAACCCAGATGAATTAGCAACAGCGGTTAAAAAGTGGGTTCATTGTGATTAACAAAAATAGGTGCTACTAACTTGAATAATAAAGATTTGCAGCAAAGTGAATACGACCAGTTTCGTTCGTTTTTAGAGCAGCAATGCGGCATTGTTTTAGGTGAAAATAAACAGTATTTAGTTAAAAGCCGACTTGCTCCGTTAATGACTCGATTTAATGTGGGATCTTTATCGGAATTGGTTAGTAAAACTCTTGGGCCTCACGAGCGGCAATTAAGAGCCGCTGTGGTTGATGCAATGACCACCAACGAAACTTTGTGGTTTAGAGATCAATACCCATTTGAGTTGCTCCAAAACAAGCTTTTCCCTGAATTTAAAGATTTAAGAAGGCCTTTAAAAATTTGGTCTGCTGCCAGTTCGTCAGGCCAAGAACCTTATTCAATAGCTATGTCGGTTGCTGAATTTAATGCTAAGCAACCAGGTGTGCTTCGTATGGGGGCACAAATTATCGGTACCGACATATCTAATACCATGCTTGATATGTGTAAAAATGCAGAGTATGACGCGCTGGCACTTGCCAGAGGGTTATCTGCAGAGCGTCGTAAAAAGTTTTTTAAAGACAGCGGCAACGGTATGGCACAAGTAAACGATACAATAAAAAAACAAGTTAGTTTTAGGCATTTAAATCTGCTTGATTCTTACGCGTTAATGGGCAAGTTTGATATTATTTTTTGCCGAAATGTACTAATTTATTTTGCGCCTGAAATAAAAGCTAAAATTATTAACCAGTTTGCACAAGCGTTAAATCCAAACGGTTACCTATTTTTAGGCGCGTCAGAGTCCCTAACTGGCCTAAGTACTGAGTTTGATATGGTTAGGTGCAACCCCGGTATTATTTACCAAAAGAAGTAATTAAGCTAACTTCCTTCCCTAAAACGACGCACCTAGCGTCGTTTTTCTATTTAGATACATAGCCTTATAAAAATATAGCAAGCCCTAATATTAATGGCTTATTTTTTGCTTTATTAATGGGTAAGTCAATTTTTTGGAGAAGGTTATGGCTATCAGTTTTGATAAAGCATTAGGTGTGCATCCGCAAGCCATGTTGATCCGTTCACAGCGAGCAGAATTAATTGCAACTAATATAGCTAACGCTGATACGCCTGGCTATAAAGCAAAAGATATTGATTTTGCCTCTGCTTTAAAAGCGGCAAGGTCAACCCAGCAAAGCGGCAATACTATGGTAAGAACTAATGATAAACACATTGGTGGAGGTACTCATAGTATGGGCAGTTCAGAATCATTTCGTTTGCCAAATCAATCAGATAC
The DNA here is from genome assembly GCF_014164415.1 of Pseudoalteromonas sp. SG43-1. Classification (NCBI taxonomy): domain Bacteria; kingdom Pseudomonadati; phylum Pseudomonadota; class Gammaproteobacteria; order Alteromonadales; family Pseudoalteromonadaceae; genus Pseudoalteromonas; species Pseudoalteromonas sp. SG43-1. The sequence continues at coordinate 10,094 of NZ_JACJFD010000007.1, forward strand.
TGGTGATGGTAACTCGGTTGATATACAAGTGGAACGAAACTTGTATACACAGAATGCTATGGAGTATCAGGCCAGCTTGCAATTTTTAAGTGGCAAATTTAAAGGCCTGAATAAAGCTCTCGGTAGTCAAGGATAAAAATTATGAGTTTATATAATGTTTTCGATATTGCAGGTTCGGGTATGAGCGCACAAAACGTTCGCTTAAATACTACAGCTAGTAATATTTCTAATGCTAATACCATTAGTTCATCTCAAGACAAAACGTACCGAGCGCGCCAACCTGTATTTGCGGCTGAGCTAACAAAGGCTTCAGCATCAGTAAGTAACCAGCAGGGCTCCGCAGTTGGTGTTAAAGTTTTGGGCATTGTTGAAAGCGATGCACCATTACAAATTGAATATAACCCAAACCATCCAAGTGCGGATGAAAATGGCTATATCTATAAACCCAACGTTAATGTTGTAGAGGAGATGGCAAATATGATTTCTGCCTCTCGTTCTTACCAAACAAACGTGCAAGTTGCTGATGCAGCTAAGCAAATGCTAAGTAAAACACTGTTGCTAGGGCAGCGGTAACCGAGGGTAGGTTATGAGTAACGATATTAGTACATCTTCATCCTATTTAGACTCTATACGCTGGCAAGAGCAACAAGTTGCTACCAGTGATAATGAGAGTGATGCGTTAACACAAGAAGACTTTTTCTCTTTGTTAACTCAGCAATTATCGTATCAGGATCCCAGTAACCCTGCGGATAATGACCAAATGATTGCTCAAATGACCAGCTTTACGATGGCGCAAGGGATTACAGATTTAAATACTAACTTTGAATCTTTAGCCTCTTCAATGACATCTAATTCAGCACTGCAAGCATCTACACTTGTAGGCAAACAAGCTTTACTAGAGTCAAACACCCTGGATTTAAATGAAACAGGTGATGCCAGAGGCTCTGCAGTGGCAGAAGAAGCCGTTGATAACTTAAAAATTAAAGTTACTGATGCATCAGGTCAGCTAGTAAGAACTATTGATATGGGTTCTCAGCCAGCAGGTGCGGTACGTTTTGCGTGGGATGGCAAAAATGAAGCTGGTGAGCGTTTACCTGAAGGTGAATACTCAGTAACCGCCGAAGGAAGTACTGACGGTGAATTTTCAAGCTTACCCATTGCTACATTTAAGAACATTGAAAGCGTTAATATTAATGGCTCAAGTGGCATTATTATTAACACTAAAGAAGGTGCGGTTAGGTTGACAGACGTCGCAGAAATCGCGTAATAAATTTTAATTATACTTCGCCTGTCAGCAGGCTAAATATTAACAGGTTAGAGGTGAATTATGAGCTTCAATATTGCATTAACTGGCTTAGCTGCCGCACAAAAAGATTTAGACGTAACTGCAAATAATATTGCAAACGTTAATACCACAGGTTTTAAAGAGTCACGCGCTGAGTTTGCCGATGTTTACGCTTCATCAGTGTTTAGCTCTGGTAAGACTAAAAATGGTGACGGTGTGCAAACAACCATGGTTGCGCAGCAGTTTCACCAAGGCTCACTGCAATTTACAAATAACTCACTTGATTTAGCAATCACTGGTGAAGGTTATTTTGCGATGACAGACGATTTATCTTCGCAAGATTTAACATATACACGTGCGGGTGCATTTAAGCTTAACCAAGATAACTTTATGGTTGACGCAAAAGGTAACTTTTTACAAGCATTCCCTGTTGACTCATCTACAGGTGATACAACGTCGGTAAGTTTGAGCACAACTGATCCAATTCAAATCCCTGATTCGTCTGGTTCACCTCGCGCAACAGAAAATGTATTTTTGTCGTTTAACTTAGATGCAACAGCAGATGCTCCGGGTATTGCTTTTGACCCAACATCTAGTGGTACTTATAACTCATCTACGTCAACAACGGTATATGATTCACTAGGTGAACCACATATTTTACAGTACTTTTTTGCTAAAGAAGATGATGCCGCAGCAGGTGGTACAGATAACAGTTGGGAAGTATACGCAACACTCGATGGCAAAGTAGTTGATGCCACAACTGGTGGAGAACAAACAACGACACCTTATACACCACTGACCACCCTAGGTTTTAACTCAAGTGGTTTACCATCAACAACAGGCGGTGTAGCAAATACAAATACAACTACTTTTGATGAAATACTACTACCAGCGGGTTCTGGTACTGGCTTATCAACATTACTAGACAATGGTGCAACTTTCCCAGGTACTGGTATTGAGCTTAACTGGCGCGATGAAAACAACACAGCTGGACGTATCCCAACTCAGTATTCAAGTGGTTTTGAAGTAAAAGCACTCGATCAAGATGGCTCAACAGTAGGTCGTTTAGCCGGAATTGATATAGGAACAGACGGTAAAATTGTCGCTTCTTACAGTAATGGTGACTCAACATTCCTAGGCCAAGTGGCTATGGTACGTTTTCCAAATTCACAAGGGTTATCACAAGTGGGTGATACAAGCTGGAAGCAAAGTATTGATTCAGGTGAACCTGTAGCGGGTGAAGCCGGTTCGGGTACGTTTGGTGGAATTAACTCATCAGCGCTTGAGCAATCAAATACTAATCTTACAAACGAGCTTGTAGACTTAATTACTGCACAGCGTAATTACCAAGCAAACTCACGTGCGCTTGAAGTTAACTCAACTATTCAGCAAAGTATTTTGCAGATTCGATAAGCTAAACCCCATTAAATATATTAGGCTGCATTTTTGCAGCCTTTTTTATAAGTCCTCTTTGTAAGCCCTTCTAAATACCTCTCAATGTTGCGTCAAATTTAATCTGGCACCTATTTTGCATTTATAAGTTCAGAGATTTTTTATGTGAGTCGATACTATGGACAAAATGGTCTACATTGCGGCCTCTGGCGCTAAGCAAAGCCTACAAGGGCTTGCGCTTAAAGCCAATAATTTGGCGAATGCAAATACAACAGGATTTAAAGCTGACTTTGCCCAGGCGCGTTCTATGCAAGCGTTTGGCGAAGGTTTGCCTACACGTGTATTTTCAATGCAAGAGCGTCCGGGTTCAAACATGGTATCGGGTGGCATTGTTCAAACCGGGCGAGACTTAGATATCGCGATGAGCGATAATGCATGGCTTGCTGTGCAAGATGCCTCCGGTAATGAAGCTTACACAAAAGTGGGTACGTTAAACATTACTGCTCAAGGCATGCTCGTAACCAGCCACGGTCGTCAAGTTATTGGCGAAGGGGGACCTGTTATTTTACCCGTCCCAGTCGAAAAAATAGGGTTTAGCCAAGATGGCGCTATTCAAGTTCGACCGCAAGGCGCTCCCGCTAACTTTTTAGAAGAAATAGACACGCTTAGAGTGGTAGAAGCAAATAGCTCCCAGCTCGAAAAAGGTAACGATGGTTTATTTAGACCAAAAGCAAATGTAACAGTAGATACCTCTGCCAATGTAAAAGTTTTAAGTGGTTCGCTTGAAATGTCAAATGTGAACCCTGTTCACGAAATGGTCGACATGATAAGCCACCAGCGCCAATTTGAATTACAAGTGAAATTAATGAAAACAGCTGAAGAAATTGACGAGCGTCAAGATCAGTTATTACGCATAGTTTAACTTTAAAGTGAGGACACGATTATGAATCCAGCATTGTGGATCAGTAAAACTGGGCTAGACGCTCAACAAACCGATATATCGGTTATCTCAAATAATTTAGCGAATGCGAGTACCGTAGGTTACAAAAAAAGCCGCGCTATATTTGAAGATTTACTTTATCAAAATATTAATCAACCAGGTGGTCGTTCATCGCAAGATACCGAAATGCCGTCGGGCTTAATGTTAGGTGCGGGTGCTAAAGTTGTAGCTAACCAAAAAGAGTTTACGCAAGGCAACATGTTGACCACCGAAAACTCACTAGATTGGATGATTTCTGGCGAAGGTTTTTTTGAAGTACTGCAACCAGATGGCAATATTGCTTACTCGCGCAATGGTCAGTTTACTACCGATGGCGATGGACGAATTGTAACATCGGGCGCAGGTTACGTTATTCAGCCAGAAATGAATGTACCAGATGACGCGCAATCAATTACGGTTTCGCAAGACGGCGAAGTATCTGTACGTGTTGCAGGCCAAGCCGATAACGTTGTAATTGGTCAGCTGACTATTAGTGACTTTATTAATCCATCGGGTCTTGAGCCAATTGGTCAAAACCTTTATACCGAAACGGCTGTAAGTGGTGCGCCTGTACAAGGTAATCCTGGTGTTGAAGGGTTAGGTAGTATTATTCAAGGCTCACTCGAAACATCTAACGTAAATGTGACTGAAGAGCTGGTAAATCTAATAGAAACTCAGCGTATTTACGAAATGAACTCAAAAGTAATTTCGGCCGTTGACGAAATGATGAGTTATATCAATCAACAGCTTTAATAGAATAGGGGGAATTATGCGTAATATTATTTTATTTGCAGCGGGCACATTATTTTTAAGTGGCTGTATGTCTACGCAAAATAGTGAGGTAGTGCAGGACGACCCTTACTACGCACCTATGTACCCCGAGCCCATTTTAGAGCCGCTGGTAGCCACAGGTTCATTGTTTAATACTCATACATCAAACGACTTATATTCCGATAAAAAAGCGCTACGTACTGGCGATATAATTACGGTTAAATTGCAAGAGTCTACTCAAGCAACAAAGGCCGCTAAAACAGAAACAGACAAAGAAACTGACGCAAGCTTAGACCCAGTGATTGGCTTAGGTGGTCTACCTGTAAATATAGGTGGCGATAGTATCCAGTTTGGTATTGGCAGCGATTCGTCGTTTACGGGTGATTCAAAATCAAACCAGTCAAACAGCTTAGTGGGCGATATTTCGGTTAATGTAATGCGCGTTTTACCTAACGGTAATTTAGTTATACGCGGCGAAAAATGGCTAACGCTTAATACCGGTGAAGAGTTTATTCGTTTAGAAGGGCTAGTACGCCCGCAAGACGTAAGCGCCGATAATACGGTTGAATCAAATCGTATTGCTAATGCACGTATTCAATACTCAGGTAAAGGGCAAACGCAAGAGGCGCAAAGTCCTGGTTGGCTTACACGTTTCTTTAGCAGTTCGCTGTTTCCATTTTAGAGGGTAACAACATGAATAGCCTTAAAGCTTTATGTTTAGTTGTGTTATTAGGTTGGCAGTTTACTGCCAGTGCTGAGCGCATAAAAGATGTGTCTATGGTTGAAGGCGTACGCTCTAACCAATTAGTCGGTTATGGCTTAGTGGTTGGTTTACCGGGCACTGGCGAGCAAAACTCATACACACAACAAAGTTTTAGAGGCATGTTGAACAGCTTTGGTATTACGCTACCCTCAACTCAAAGCCCTAAAATTAAAAATGTTGCCGCTGTGGCGGTGCATGCAGAACTACCTGCATTTAGAAAGCCTGGGCAAGCAATCGATATTACGGTTTCTTCTATTGGTAGTGCAGGCAGCTTACGTGGCGGTACTTTACTACAAACTTTTTTAAAGGGTGTAGACGGTAACGTGTACGCAATTGCACAAGGTAGTTTAATTGTCGGTGGCTTAGGCGCACAAGGCCTTGATGGTAGTAGAGTTGTAATTAACACCCCTACAGTTGGTCGTATACCAAATGGCGCTACAGTTGAGCGCGCCGTGGAAAGCCCATTTATGCAAGGCGATTACATTACTTTTAATTTAAACCGCCCAGACTTTACAACGGCAAAACGCCTAGAAAAAACAATTAATGACTTAGTTGGCCCAAATAGCGCACAGGCAATTGATTCTGTTTCTATTCGTGTTATAGCTCCACGCGATGCATCCCAGCGTGTATCGTACTTATCAACACTCGAAAACTTAGAATTTAAGCCAGCTGATATGGCCGCTAAAATTATAGTTAACTCGCGCACAGGTACAATTGTAATTGGTAAAAACGTTAAGCTTCAGCCTGCCGCTATAACTCACGGTGGCTTAACAGTAACAATTGCAGAACAACAAAATGTGTCACAACCAAACCCGCTAGCAAACGGTGATACTGTTGTCACGCAGCAGAGCATTATTGATGTAAATCAAGATGACTCGCGCGCCTTTGTATTTAATCCAGGTGTAAGCCTTGACGATTTAGTTCGCGCAATTAACGAAGTAGGCGCAGCGCCTGGCGACTTAATGGCTATTTTAGAAGCACTAAAAGAAGCCGGCGCAATTAACGGACAGCTCGTTGTTATATAAATAACTCAAGCCAATAAATAACGTATTACTTAAGCCCTATATTTTTGAAATTAGGGCTTTTTATTTACAGCAACTTAAGTTTATTATTTTTATCTTCCTTGTTTTATCTGTAGTGGCTCAATTTTTGCATTTTTAACTGTATTATTCATTTTGTGTCAAAAAGCCGATGGAAACTAATCACCTCGATAAACAAAACTTTTTTGATTTAGGCAACTTAGATTCACTTCGTAAAGAAGCCTTAACGAGTGGCGATGCATCAACTGATGCCTCTAAAGCTGCGCTCAAAAAAGCGGCCGCACAATTTGAAGCTATTTTTACGCAAATGTTGCTCAAAGGAATGCGTAAAGCTAACGAAGCATTTGAAGACAAAGACAGCCCATTTAATTCAAGTGGCGTAAAGTTTTTTGAAGAAATGCACGATCAGCAACTTTCAACAGAGCTTTCATCAAATGGCTCGTTAGGCCTTGCCGATCTAATAGTTCAGCAGTTATCGCCTGAGTCTAAAAACTTTATGCCAGGCTCGGTGCTTAGAACAACCAACGATATTTTTAGCGATACGCAAGTCGGTTCCGCTCTTCCTCATGAGCAAAAAAATAAGCAACCCGATCTTATCGTTAAGAGTACTAAAGCCGATATTGCTGAGCCTAAAGTCGATACTGCAGAGACTAAAACCTATAGCCCAACATTTAAAAATGCAGAAGAGTTTGTAAGTTCAGTGTGGGAACACGCTAAAACGGCAGCGCAAAAAATTGGTTTAAATCCTGCGGTAATGGTTGCACAAGCGGCACTTGAAACCGGTTGGGGTAAACACATTATTAATAAAAGTGACGGTGGCAGCTCAAATAACTTGTTTAATATTAAGTCAGATAAAAGCTGGGAAGGTGATAAAGCAAGCAAAATAACGCTTGAGTTTGAGCAAGGTACACCCGTTAAAAAACAAGCCAGCTTTAGAGCCTACGATTCAATTAAAGACAGCGTGAACGACTTCGTTGATTTTTTAACGCAAAACCCACGCTACAAAGAAGCATTACAAAATACAGCTAAACCAAACGACTTTTTAGATTCATTACAAAAAGCAGGTTATGCAACCGATCCAAATTATGCCAGCAAAATAAAAAAAGTGCTCAATAGCAGTCAGCTAAAAGACATTGCGGCAAACGTGATCCGCCAAGGAGTAGAGTAACATGTCGTTTAATTTATTGAACATTGCCAGTTCTGGGGTTAGAGCAAGCTCGGAGCTACTGCAAACGACAAGTAAAAATATCGCCAATGTAAATACCGAAGGCTATGTGCGTGAGCGTACAGAGTTTACCACTATGGTTGATAACCAAGTGGGGCGAGGCGAAACATACCGATTATTAAACGAGTTTGCTCAGTCACAGCTAAATCGTGACACCTCTAATAAATCGTTTTTCGATCAGTTTATTACTGAGGCTAATCGGGTTGATACTATTTTCTCTGAAGAGTCGAACAACCTTTCGACTGGTATTAACTCTTTATTTAATAACGTGCAAGAGGCGTTAAATCAGCCTTCGTCTACTGTTGCTCGCTCATTAGTAATGACAGATGCGCAAAGTTTAATTGATCAAATGGATAGGCTTTCGGGCATCGTGCTTGATCAAAAAAGTATAGTAAACGAGCAGCTCGAAATATTTTCAGATGAAGCAAACTCACTCATTCAAAGTATTAGTACGCTAAATCAAAATATTGCAGCAGTTAATGGCACTAATAACGCCGCAGATGCCAGCTCTACCTATAACGAACGCGATAAAGCAATACGCGACTTGTCAGAGCTAATAGACATAGAAACGCTTGATGGTCCAAATGGCGAAAAACTCGTTTTTATGGGCACAGGCGAAGCGGTTGTTATGCAAAATGGCGCATTTAACTTATTTTCGATGACAGGGGATCCTGATCCTAACTTTAAAGAATTCACGCTTGACGTTAATGGTGGCAAAGCTGTGCCGCTTGAAGTTGATGTAAGCAAGCTTAAAGGCAAAATTGGCGGTTTACTTGCTTTTAGAGATGACATATTAGTCCCTGCGCAAAACCAAATTGGTCAAATGGGCTTAGCTATTGCTGATGCATTTAACGAACAAAACAAATTGGGTATGGATGCAACAGGTCAGCTAGGGGGTAATATTTTTAATATACCTACCGTTGGCGCATATGCGTATCAAGCTAACACGGGCACTGCTGGTATGACTGCAACGGTAGAGCCAGGTAAGGGCAGTGAACTTCCTGCCAGTGACTTTATTATTACCTATACAGGCAATGCCAACGAAGTAAGTATTCAGCCTATAGATAACAAAGGCGATCCGCTGGGGCAGCCTTCACTTGCTGATATATCGTCAGGTGTTATTGATTCATCGACTATAACCTCAGGCGAATCATTTGGTCTTCAAGTAAATGTATCTGGGGCTGGTGTTGAGGGGGATCAATTTCAAATAAAGCTTAATTCAGATGCTGCTTCAAGTATTACACTTGCAACAGGGCGCGCAGAAGATTTAGCACTAGCATCGCCAATCCGTACTGCTAACGATTTAAATAATATAGGTACCGCTACTATTTCAGCGGGAGAAGTAACAAGTGTTACCTCCGGTGGATTTACTTCAACACCAAGCTTAACAAACGGTGAAATAACGCTTGTTAAAACAGGTAATGCTAACGAATATCAAATTACAGATAATAGCGGAACGAGCACTTTTACTATTACGCCTCCTGCAAAAGGAATGTTATCGCAAGCGGGTGCTCCATTTGATTCCTACGGATTCGATTTTGATATAGAAGGTACTCCAGCAACAGGCGATACCTTTACACTTGAGTTTAACGAAGGCGGCTTTGACGATAACCGTAATGGTTTAAAATTAGCTGATTTACAAAATGGTGAGTTAGTCCGTTTAAATGTAGAAACAACAGCAACGGCCGACAACCATAAAACGTTCAACCAAGCTTATTCAGGATTAGTGAGTGATATAGGTGTTATAACTGGCCAAGCAATCACAAGTGGGGCTGCATTTGATGCTCTAGCACAGCAATCTGAGGCATGGTACGAGTCGTTATCGGGTGTAAACCTAGATGAAGAGGCCGCAAATTTACTGCGTTTTCAACAATCATATTCAGCATCAGCACAAGTTTTAGCAGCAGCTCAAGAAATTTTTGACACCTTATTAAATGCGGCGAGGTAATTATGCGTTTATCAAATAATTTAATGTACCAAAACAACATAAATAAAATACTCGACAACCAACAAGGTGTTGCAAATGCTCAAGAGCGAGTAACAACAGGTGAAAAGTATTTAACCACTTCAGAAGCGCCAGCTGCTATTTCGCAAGCTATGCTGTATTCAAATAAAATACAAACGAATGAGCAATACACTAAAAATATCGATCAGCTAAATGGCCGCCTAGAAACAGAAGAAAGCGTATTACAAAGTATAAATAGTAATATTCAACAAGCGCAAGAGCTCACTATTCAGGCTGGTAATGGTGTTTATACTAAGGACGATTTAAAGACGTTTGCATCAGAACTTAGTGGCATTCAACAAACGTTAGCTAACTTAATGAACACCCGATCAGAAGACGGTAAATTTATATTTTCAGGATACCAAGACAGCACGCAGCCTTATCAGTTTGATTCTGCAGCGGGTATGTACACCTATAATGGCGACCAAGGCCAGCACCAAATAACTATAGCTGAAGGGGTATCAATTAAAGCGAGTGATAACGGCTTTGATACGTTTGAAAAAACTAACGCGCGATTAAATGTAGAATCTAACACGGCAAGTGTTTCAGGCTCTATTACAGCGGCAAGTGTATATGTTGACGGCCAAGCTGAGTTTGATAAGTTTCATCAAGCAAATTACAACGCAGACCCAACAGCTCTAGCAACTGCAAATACATATAGTGTATTAGTAAGCCCAGGTGCTACAGCAACAGATCCACAAACCTACGAAATATACCGAGACGGCGCAGCATTAACCCCCGCAGTAACAGGTGAAGTTACTGATGAGCCTATCGATTTTGCAGGTATGAAAATTGAATTTGAAGGCACTGCACCAGGCCAACTCGATTTTAGCCTTGAAAAACCAGGCAAAGAAAACGTACTCAATACACTACAAGCACTTATTACCGGCCTTAACGATGGCACACTTGAAGGTGATGACTTTCAGCAAGTACTTGCTGATGGCTTAGTGCAATTACAAAACGCCAGTGAGCAAGTCGTGTTTACCCAAGCAAGTTTAGGTGGGCGTATGAATGCACTTGAAAGAGTAAGTGATTCAAACTTAGCACTCGATATTCAAAATAAAAGTAATCGCTCTAACTTAGTTGAAGTTGATATGGCAGAAGCTATTAGCGAACTAACCAAACAAGAAACGGCACTGCAAGCATCGCAAGCTACTTTTGGCCGTTTAACTAACCTTTCATTATTCGATTACTTATAAGCAGAAATACCTTGCCGCTTTACCTACTTTAAAGCGGCAATACTTTGCGGCAAAAATTGGCTACAAAACCGCGGCAAAAAAATGTCACTCCCTTCTAAAACACTTCACTATTTATTTACAATTTAATAAGCGTCATATTTATCAATAAAAACAGCATCTTAAAAATAAATTAAAGTTGGCACAGTAAATGCTTTTCTTATTGTAAGAAATTATCGAACAGTGGTTCCTGTTAAATCGTGTTGAACCACACTCTGTTTAAACCTAGGAGATGGTAAAATGGCATTAACAGTAAATACTAATGTGTCGTCACTAAACGCACAACGTAACTTAACTAAATCTGGCGAAGGCTTAGCAACTTCGATGGAGCGTTTGTCATCAGGTATGCGTATTAATAGCGCAAAAGATGATGCCGCCGGCCTACAAATTTCAAACCGGTTGACTACTCAGATTAACGGTCTAGCGGTTGCGCAGCGTAATGCTAACGATGGTATTTCAATGGCACAAACTGCTGAAGGTGCTATGAATGAATCTACTAATATTCTCCAACGTATGCGAGAGTTAGCTCTTCAATCAGCGAATGGTTCAAACTCCGCTTCTGATCGAGAGGCATTACAAAAAGAGGTTTCGGCATTACAGACCGAATTAACTCGAATATCAGATACTACCTCTTTTGGTGGGCAACAGCTGCTTAATGGTGACTTTGGCACTAAGCAGTTTCAAGTAGGGGCTAATGCAAATGAAACTATTTCTTTGTCATTAAATAGTGTTGCGGCAAGTGATATTGGTATTCAGTCATTTGATTTAGCTGGGACTGCTGCTGGCTTAGGTGAAGCTGGAGTTGCGGCAGCTGATGCAAGCTCAGTAACGGCTAATGGTGTTACAGCCGGTGGTCTAACTTTAGTTGGTAAGGATGGTGCAAACACACCTGTTACAAATGCAGCCGGTGCAAGTGCAAATACTATTGCCGATTCTATAAATGCTAATCAAGAATCTACTGGTATTACCGCAGATGCGAGAACTCAAGTTGAACTTTCAGGGTTGAGCAATGCAGGAGCCTTATCGTTTAAAATAAATGGTAATGTTATTTCAGCAAACCCAACATCAACAACAGATATGACTGCTATAGCTAATGCAGTAAACGCTCGAGCCGGTGAAACAGGTGTTTCTGCAGCCGTTGCTGAGACAGGGAATTTAATTCTAACGGATGAATCTGGTGAGAATATAAAGATTGAAGACTTTTTAGATTCCACAGGAACAGGAACTATTGTAGCTAAAGGTGTCGAATATGATGGAACAATTGGTGCAACAGCAATAACTTTAACTGGTGGTGGTAATGACTCTACTTCAGTTGCCGGTACCATTAGACTATCCTCTACTCAGGCTTTTTCTGTTACTGCTGGGGATGTAACATTAGGTGCAGATACCGCCGCTAATGTATCTGAATTAGATACTGTTGGATCTATAGATATTCAAACCCAATCAGGTTCACAAAATGCGCTATCTATAATTGATGGTGCAATTGCTCAGATTGATAGTCAAAGAGCTGATTTGGGTGCTGTGCAAAATCGTTTTGGCCATACAATTAGTAACCTAGCAAATATATCTGAAAATGTTTCTGCATCACGAAGTCGTATTCAAGATACAGACTTTGCGACAGAGACAGCGCATATGACTAAAAACCAAATATTGCAACAAGCAGGGACTTCAATTCTTTCTCAAGCTAATCAAATACCTCAGGCGGCTATTAGCCTTCTTGGCGGTTAAGTTTAATCTTGTTTTTTAAATATTTAAAAAAGGCTAATATCATAGCCTTTTTTTATGGGGATAAATTATGGGAATTAAGGAAAAAATTAGCAGAGCTAGTGAGCTATACAAACAAAGGGAATTTGACCTACTATCTGTATTATTAGAGCAGATATTAAAAAAAAATTCGAATCTTTTTGACGCGCTTCATTTAAAAGCTCTCATGCAGCATCAGCTCGGCGAGTTAGATGAGTCTATAAATATTTTTAATCGGTTAATAAAAAAAACTCCCTACAGAGCTTCGCTTTTTAATAACCTAGGTAATGTTTTTGTTGATAAAAAAGAATTCAAATCAGCAGAAAATAGCTACCATAAAGCACTGCAGATTAAAAAAAATTACTGTGAAGCTTTAATTAACCTAGCAAATACTCAAAAAAGGTTGAGTAAACACATTGATGCCGAGAAAAACTTCCAAAAAGCTATTCAAAGTAATCCAATTGAAGCTAAGTATTTACTAGACTTTAGTATTTTCCTTACAGAGCAAGGACGTTTCCATGACGCACTTAACCTGCAATTAAAAATTTTAGAAATTGATTCAAAGCAATCAGAAGTTTACTTTCAGATATTCAGTAACTTTATGTTTCTACATCAATATGAAGATGCTCTTGAGTTCGCTGATATTGGCTTAATGAGCCACCGGCTTGATGACTTTCAATTATGTGAGTTATTAATAGGTAAAGCTATTTTATTTTGGCTTTTCGATAATGATATTGAAGGAATGCAGGCTATATTGTTAAGTGAAAAAATACATACTATTGAGTCTAAAAATTTAAACTTAAAAAATCATCGTATTTTCCACCACTACCTCAAGCAACTATTTATATATCGTCAATCGAATCAGTTTAGCTATACAGCAGAAATACAACCCAGCATTTACTTTATATCTGAAAGTAATGGTTTTGCACCTAATGGAATGACAGTAAAATATCAAAATAAGAAAAATACAGTAAAGTCTCTTTTTATTACTGGTACAAAAATATTTCACCTGATAGGTGATTACAACCAGTACAAATCCAGCCTAAAAGTTGTTTTTAGCGGTCTGCCTAAAAGTAGTACTATTATTCTAGGTTTTGGTGAAATTGATTGCAGGGTTAACGAAGGCATATTTAATTACAGTTTAAAGCATGGTAAAGATCCTTTGTTAGTGGTTGATTTCATGCTAGAAAAATATTTTAATATGCTAAAAGAAGAAAATAAAAATAGGCATACTTTTATTATATATGGTGTTCCTTCCCCGCACCCCCAAGCTATATTGAGTCTTGATGTTAACAAAAAAAATGAATTTAAGCTTTTAATTGCCTACTTTAACTCTAAACTTAAAAAACTTTGTAAAACTAATTCCATGCCTTTTTTAGATGTGTACAAATTAACTGACGACAATGGCGTAAGTAATCTTAAGTATCATATAGATGTTCATCATGTTAAACCGAATACTGTTTCTGAACTTTTCGAATTACAAAAATAAATAAAAATACAAAAAAGATTAAAGTTATTTTTTTTGCTGCCGTTAACCTAATCAGTAAGGAGCTTGAACATATAATTGTGATAGCTCTTGGTTAAACTTAAACAGCAACATTACGAAAGTAATCAGGAGTTTTATTATGATTTCAGTAAATACAAACGTATCTTCACTAAACGCTCAACGTAACCTTTCAGCTTCAGGTTCTGACCTTGCAACGTCAATGGAGCGTTTATCATCGGGTATGCGTATAAATAGCGCAAAAGATGATGCGGCAGGTCTGCAAATTTCAAACCGTTTAACTTCACAGGTAAATGGTTTAGCGGTTGCACAACGTAACGCTAACGACGGTATCTCAATGGCGCAAACGGCTGAAGGTGCAATGAATGAGTCTACCAACATACTACAACGTATGCGTGAACTTGCATTACAATCATCTAATGGTTCAAACTCAGCTACTGACCGTGAAGCATTACAAAAAGAAGTTTCAGCGTTACAAACAGAACTAACACGCATTTCAGATACGACTTCGTTTGGTGGGCAGCAATTGCTAGATGGTAGCTTTGGTACAAAACAATTCCAAGTTGGTGCTAATGCTAACGAAACAATTTCTGTATCTTTAAAGAATATTAGTGCGAGTAACATTGGTGTACAGTCATTCGATTTGGCTGGTACCGCTGCCGGCTTAGGTGAAGCAGGTACTGCTGGTGCAACTGCAGCAACAAACGGTAATGGTGTTACTAATGGTGGTCTTACGTTAGTAGGTAAAGATGGTGCTAATACTCCTATTACAAATGCTGCGGGAGCTAGCGCTTCTACCATTGCCGATTCTATAAATGCTAATCAAGCAGATACCGGTATAACAGCTGATGCTCGTACGCAAGTTGAACTTTCTGCGTTAAGTAACTCAGGAGCGTTATCTTTCAGCTTAAACGGAAGCGTTATTTCTGCTAATCCAACATCAACAACAGATATGGCTGCAATTGCCGATGCTGTTAACGAAAGAGCTGGCGAAACAGGGGTTTCGGCTCAGGTTGCAGAAACTGGTAACCTAATATTAACTGATGAGTCTGGTGATGATATTAATATTGAGGATTTCGTTGATTCTACAGGAGCAGGCACAATAGTAGCTAAAGGTGTAGAATATGATGGAACAGTTGGTGCAACAGCAATAACCTTAACTGCTGGCGGTACTGCGGACTCTACATCAGTTGCTGGGAGTATTCGATTATCATCTACTCAAGCGTTTTCTGTAACATCAGGTGATGTAACTTTAGGTGCAGATACTGCAGCGAATGTTTCTGCATTGGATACTATTGGTGATGTTGATTTATCTACAGCTTCAGGCTCTCAAAATGCGTTGGCTGTTATTGATGGTGCGATTGCTCAAATCGATAGTCAGCGAGCAGATTTAGGTGCGGTACAAAATCGATTGGATTTTACTATCAGTAACCTCTCTAATATCTCAGAAAACGTATCTGCATCACGCAGTCGTATTCAAGATACTGACTTTGCAACTGAAACTGCAGAGATGACGAAAAACCAAATCTTGCAACAAGCGGGTACATCAATCTTGTCGCAAGCGAATCAGTTGCCACAAACAGCACTTAGCTTATTAGGTTAATAAGTCAAAAGTAATAGCTTAATGGTTAGCTAACTAATACATAAAGTCAGTATTAGTATTCTAAAAAAGGAGGTGGCTTTAGCTACCTCCTTTTGTGGTTTAAGAATATAAACTAAGCTATTGTTGGTTTAATTAAGTACACATAGGAATCTGTTATGAATACAATTACTTCAAACGCAGAAATTACAACATTACCGACTCCCATTGCTGGTGATGATAAGCAAATAGGACAAGCTGCTCACTCTTTAACTGAGCGAGCAATTGATGATGTAAAGCAGACGGATGCACAAAATCAACAAAAATTACAGCAAAATCAATACAACAATAATAATCAAGATGAAAAAGCTCAGCCGTTAGAACGCGAACAGCTAGAACAAATGGCGCAACAATTGCAGGATTTTATGGGTGAAATGAACCGCAGCTTACAATTTAAAGTTGATGAAGATTCAGGCCGCGATGTGATTAAAGTGCTCGATAAAAACAGTGGCGAAGTTATTAAGCAATACCCTTCTGAGGAAGTATTAAGTTTAGTGTCTAAACTGTCTGAATCTGCAGGAATTTTAATTGACCAAACAGTTTAGTTGGTAGTTGTAATTACCAATATTAAGTTAATATATTTTTAAGTATTCAAAGAGGTGAAGTATGGCTATTTCGTTTACTGGTTTAGGTTCAGGGCTAGCGGTATCAGATATTGTTGATGCACTTGTTAATGCTGAACAAGCACCGGCTGAGTCTCGCTTAAATACTACAGAAGGTAAATTAACGACAGATATTTCTGCTGTTGGTGCACTTAAGTCAGCGCTTGAAAAAGTGCAAACCTCAATGGAAGCATTGGGTGATAGCGACAAATACCAACAACGTAGTACATCAGGTACTGATGACTTTATATCTATAAGTGCAGACGAAGATGCTCAACCAGGTGGTTATGATGTAAAAGTTAACAACTTAGCCACGGAGCATAAAATATTGTCGCAAGCATTCGATGCTGATACGGCGGTAGGTGAGGGAACAATGACCCTAACCTCTGGTGATAATAGCTTTGAAATTGAAGTCTCAGATACTGCGACACTTAGTGAAATTCGTGATGCGATAAACGATAGCAACGATAACGACAGTATTAATGCGACTATCATTACTGATGATAGTGGCCAGCATTTGGTTATGTCCGCTAAAAATAGCGGTGCAGAAAATGAAATTAAAATAGAGATTGCTGATACCGATGGTAATAACACTGATGTAAATGGTCTTTCCCGTTTGGCATTTGACACTGCTGGTGTGCAAAATGCGAGTGAAGTAATTGCAGCAATTGATGCATCAATTACCATTGATGGCTCGCTAACTGTAAGTAGTTCATCTAATGAATTTGCCGGAGTGATTGACGGTATAACAATAACAGCTAAAAAACCGCACGATATCGATGACGACATAAGCGACATATCAATTACCGAAAATAATAATAATATTAGAGCAGGCTTAAATAGCTTTATTGAAAGTTATAATGAGCTGTTAGAGCTGAGCAATAACCTAGGTGCCTCAAGTGAAGCGGGTGCAGGAGTCATGGCTGGAGATTCACTACTTCGAGGCGTTATGTCAAAGCTTCGTAGTGAAATAACTGAATCAGTTGATTTAGGTGACGGTAACTCGTTATCACTTTCGCGGCTAGGTGTAGAAACAGACCGTTATGGTGTTTTAACGCTAAATACAGAAACACTCGATGAGCAAATAGACGCAGATGTAAATTTAGTGCAGCAGTTTTTTGTAGGTAATGACGATGATGGCTTCGCACAGTCTTTTGATGAGCTAATGAGCTTTTATACAGATTCTGACGGCATTATCCAAAACCGAATTGATAGTAAAACAAATCAGCTAGACGATTTAGATGATCAGCGCTTGGACCTTGCCAGTAAAATGGAGTCGCTATCGTCTCGCTTATATGCTCAATATAATGCGATGGATTTATTAGTGGCGAGCCTTAATAACACCAGCAGTTATGTTCAAGCTCAATTAGAGAATATGCCAGGCGTAGTACGAGATAACTCTTAGTAGATAAGTATGATATTAAATTAATAACTAAATTAAGAAAGCACAAAAAAACCGTTATTTAAAACGGTTTTTTTGTGTTTTCTATTTAAGTAGATTTTAGCGACTTGCTTTATAAGCTTTAATCGCCTTACCTGATTTTTTATGTTTAATAATAGCTTTAGATGACTCGTTTTTTGCACTATTCGCTTTTACTAAAATAGTATTTATACGAAGCTGAACTAATTCTAATTGCTCTGCGCTTGGGCCGTCGCTGCTCTCGCACCATTGCTTTAGTTCAACATTTAAAGTGTCTAAAAGAGGCTGAGCTTCGTCTGCATTATCATCATTTACTAACACTTCAATTTTACTAAGCAAGTTTTGTATGAGCTCAGAGTAGTTAGTTAATGGCTCTGAAAATGTTGGCGAGTCCATAATTGAAATTAAACCGCAGGGCTTCGTTGATCTAGCGGAATATTATCCCAGCCTTCTTTAATTTCTTTAACAATACTTGATACTTCCACAATTGCTTCAATATCGTTGTTTATGTTCGCTTGCGTTAAACGGCGCTGGCAGTAATCGTAAAGTGCCAATAAATTGTTAGAAATACTAGGGTCTTGTTCTACTTCTAAATTAAGTGCGTCTTGCAGTGCACCAAATAATAAAACACAGGCTGAAATGTTTTCACCTTTTTTTTGTATTTCTTTGCGCTCAATAAACCCTTTTGTTGCTGCTAAGCGACCGATAATATTACTGAATATAAGGTTTATTTGTTCGTAAGGAGCCATTTCGGCAATACTACTGGCACGAACTTGACTGTATTTTTTTACTGAGACATGAGCCATGGGAAAATCCTAAAATTTAAAACGATAAAATTATGTGAAAGCTAATACAAAAAATTAATTAAGCTTTTATACTTTTATAAGAACAAAGCAATATTAATGCCAAGCATTTTCACTTATTTATGTATCGGCATTTGTAACTTCAACTTAAATTTATAATTGAGTTTATTTACTAACAATAGCATTTTTATTGCAGAGTAAATTAATTTTTAGGGCTAAGTTATAGTTAGGTAATAGTTAGGTAATAGTTAAGTAATGGCTAAGTTAAAACTATAACCCATACTTAATGATTAACTATTAAGTATGATTGACTTAACTAGCCCGCCTGTTTTTTGGCGTTTATGTCAAAAAACTGCCGCTATCACTTGCATCCATGCTGAACTGGCTTACAATTTAACTAATTATACAAATTAGTGAAAGTACGGCTCGCTAAATATGATCTTGATTTTAGATAATAATAACAACCGCGCAATAGGATTAAATGCTTCACTTGGCTTTATTGGTGAGGCTGCTCAACTATTAAGCGAAGACTGCTTTGAACAAGAATGCAAAAAATATCAGCAGCAAGAATGCATGATTATTTTAGGAGCGTTGCAATCACTTGACCACGAAAGCTTAATTAAACGCTATCCAACATTACCCTTTTTGTTAATTGGCGAAACGCTAAAACCACTATTAAGTATAGCTAATGTAGTGGGGCTTATTTGCGAGCCGTTTAATCACGAAGTAACAACTCAGTTACTTCACGACTGCCAGCAGTATCAGCGTATGCTGCCTAATGAGCATAAGCATTCTAAACCACATAAAACTTTTGATGGACTTGTTGGTGAAACAGAGGCAGTCAAAGATGTTCGCTTTTTAATTGAACAAGTGGCAAAAACTGATGCTAATGTTTTAATTTTGGGCGAATCAGGCACAGGTAAAGAAGTGGTTGCCCGTAATGTACACTTGCTTTCAAAGCGCATTAATGGACCGTTTGTACCTGTAAACTGTGGTGCTATTCCGGCAGAGCTGCTCGAAAGTGAACTATTTGGCCACGAAAAAGGCGCGTTTACTGGTGCTATATCGGCTCGTAAAGGGCGCTTTGAACTAGCTCAAGGCGGGACGCTATTTTTAGATGAAATAGGCGATATGCCACTGCAAATGCAAGTTAAGTTGCTGCGAGTATTGCAAGAACGCAGCTACGAACGTGTTGGTGGTACAAAGGCAATCCAAGCTGATGTACGCGTTATTGCGGCCACGCATCGTAATCTTGAAACAATGATTGAAGAGGGTAGTTTTAGGGAAGATTTATATTACCGTTTAAATGTATTCCCTATCGAAAACCCATCGCTGAGTGAACGAGCTGATGATATTCCGCTGCTTTTAAAAGAGTTAATGCGCCGTGTTAACGACCAGACTGGTTCTACCGCTAAGTTTACAGAGCGCGCAGTTGAGAGCTTAAAAGAACATGCTTGGCCTGGTAATATTCGTGAGCTTGCTAATTTGGTGGAGCGTATGGTTATTATGTTCCCTGACAAAGTGGTCGATATTCCTGATTTACCTAACAAATATCGTTACATTGAAGTTGAAGCCTACGAGCCAGAATACCCTGAAGAGTTAATGGAAAAAGACGCCTTTAACGACATATTTAGTACAGGCTTTAGTGATTACGAAAGTGAGCCAGACGCTGAGTTTAGCCAAACGGGTAGTGGGCTATTACCTGATGATGGTATTGA
Source organism: Pseudoalteromonas sp. SG43-1 (assembly GCF_014164415.1). Classification (NCBI taxonomy): domain Bacteria; kingdom Pseudomonadati; phylum Pseudomonadota; class Gammaproteobacteria; order Alteromonadales; family Pseudoalteromonadaceae; genus Pseudoalteromonas; species Pseudoalteromonas sp. SG43-1. The sequence continues at coordinate 30,218 of NZ_JACJFD010000007.1, forward strand.
ACTTAAAGATTATTTAGCAGAGCTTGAAATTAGCTTAATTACCCAAGCGTTAGAGCGCTATGATTACGTTGTAGCTCGCGCTGCAGAGATATTAGGGGTTCGCAGAACAACACTCGTTGAGAAAATGAAAAAGTATAATCTTTCACGAGATTAGAAGTACGAAAATGGTGAAATACTTTTCGTTATTTATTATTCATTTGTGATCAATCACTTTACGGGCTTTGCCCGTCACGCAAGCATGGCGTCTACAAGATAACCCAAACTTAAACCTTGGCGGTAGACGCTGAGTTTGCTCGCGTGAAAAGCGTAGCTTTTAATCATTTAAATAAAACGTTATTTCACAAAGAGAAAAACGAAGGTAAATGAGAAACCATAGTCAATTTACGCTTTACTTCTCTAAAGCGCAGCGTCTCTTAACCTCTTTGTGAACTAATCACTTTTATGGTTATAAATCACTTACTCACTAAAAGTCTTAATAATTTCTTCTTTCCTAAAACAATCATTACTGTGATCGTTAACCATACCGCAGGCCTGCATATGCGCATATACCGTTGTTGGGCCTAAAAACTTAAAACCCCGTTTTTTTAAATCTTTAGCAAATGCAGTTGATGCCTCTGTAATTGCTGGGTAGTCCTCAGCGTTATTTAAATTACTTATAATCGGTTTATTATCGACAAACTGCCATTGGTAGTTACTAAAACTTCCAAATTCTTTTTGTATTTCTATAAAGCACTTTGCGTTGTTAACAGTTGCCGCAATTTTTAATCGGTTGCGCACAATCCCTTCATCAAGCATTAGTCTCTCAACGTCATCTTGTGTGAATTGTGCCACTTTATCTACATCAAAATTAGCAAATGCTTTTTTGTAACCGCTACGCTTTTTTAAAATTGTGTACCAGCTTAAGCCGGCTTGCGCTGATTCAAGAGTGATAAATTCAAACAGCTTTGTATCATCATAAAGAGGGACGCCCCATTCTTCATCATGGTAAATAACGTAGTCGGGTTTAGTGGTGTCGAGCCACGGGCAACGGCACTTTTTTTGCTCACTCATTATTATTCCTTTTTGTGTGCGTCATTTTTATGTCGCTCAAATTATTGATGTAACTTAATGATAAGTATGTAAATAAATTTTGGTATAAATCGTGCATTTAGACATGTATCTACATCAATTCGAGATTTGATTATGGCCCTTGCTAGCGTGCTAAAACCACAGTTTTTTTCTGCAAATCAGTATAACCCATGTTTACTTCAAGAGGAGTACATTGGTGAATTAAGCGATCTGCGCAAGCAAGCAAGTTGGCTTTCGCATTTGGTTGATACCATGCCAGCAGGCGTGGTTGTACTTGATGGCAAAGGGTTGATTGCAAAAGCGAATCAAATAGCGATTGATATGCTTGGCGAGCCACTTGAAGGCGAACGCTGGTTTAATGTTATTCAGCGCTCTTTTAGGCCACATCAAGATGATGGCCATGAAGTGTCTTTAAAAGACGGACGCCTAATAAAACTTGATATTACTGCTTTAGCACCAGAGCCTGGGCAACTTATTTTAATGACGGATTTAACCGAAACTCGCCGCTTACAAAAACGTGTTGCACATATGCAGCGATTAAGCGCGCTGGGCAAAATGGTTGCATCATTAGCGCATCAAGTCCGTACGCCGCTCTCAGCCGCTATGCTTTATGCTGCTAATTTAGGGTCAAAGCGCTTACCCGAAGCATCTCGCGATAATTTTCAAACAAAGTTAATGTCGCGTTTAAAAGATTTAGAAACTCAAGTAAACGACATGCTGTTATTTGCTAAAAGTGGCGATCAGCAAGTTGTTGAGCAAGTTTCAATGCAGCAGCTTTTAACCGAAGTTAAAGCAGGTGCTGATGCGATGGTCGCACTTAATGAAAGTGAGCTAGATGTAAGCTTACCAGAACCCGATATACAAATAGTTGGTAATAAAACGGCATTGGCCAGTGCTATTCAAAATCTAGTGCACAATAGTATTCAAGTTATTGGCGGTGGCGCAAAAGTAAAAATTAGCGCACAAAGAGATTTAAAAGATTTAGATATGGTTCGTATTAGTGTGAGCGACAACGGCCCAGGTGTTGATTTAAGCCAAAGCGATAAAATTTTTGAACCATTTTTTACTACAAAAAGTCAGGGCACAGGTTTAGGGCTTGCTGTAGTGAGTTCGGTGGCTAGTGCGCACCAAGGCCGTGTTGATGTGACTAATAATACGCATGGTGGTGCCTGCTTTAGCTTGTTACTGCCTATTAAGGCAACATCTAAATTAGAGGGGTCATTATGAGTAACACTATTTTAGTTGTCGAAGATGACGCAGGGCTTCGTGAAGCCTTAATAGATACCCTTGAAATGTCGGGTATTGAATGTGTTGCAGCGAGCAGTGCTGAGCAAGCAATGTTACTGCTTAAAAAAGATCAATTTTCGCTTGTTGTAAGCGACGTGCAAATGGGCGCAATGAGTGGACTTGATTTACTACGCAGTATTAAATTAAACCACCCTGATTTACCTGTATTGATGATGACGGCGTATGCCACAATTGACGATGCGGTAGAGGCCATGCGCCTAGGTGCAATTGACTACATGGCAAAACCATTTGCACCTGAAGTGCTGTTAAATATGGTGAGCCGTTATTTGCCTGAAAAAGCAAAAGAAACCGACGGCCCCGTTGTTGCTGATCCAACTAGTATTCAATTATTGGAGCTTGCAAGTAAAGTAGCACGCTCTGATGCAAGTGTAATGGTACTTGGCCCAAGTGGTTCGGGTAAGGAAGTACTTGCGCGTTATATTCATGATAAGTCGAGCCGATGTAATGAGCCATTTGTAGCGATTAACTGCGCGGCTATTCCTGAAAATATGCTCGAAGCCACGTTATTTGGTTACGAAAAAGGGGCTTTTACGGGGGCGATTCAAGCATGTCCGGGTAAGTTTGAGCAAGCACAAGGCGGTACTATTTTACTTGATGAAATTACTGAAATGGACTTAGGACTACAAGCTAAACTTTTACGCGTACTGCAAGAACGTGAAGTAGAGCGTTTAGGGGGGCGTAAAACAATTCAGCTCGATGTACGTATTTTGGCAACCAGTAATCGTGATTTAAAAGAAGCCGTGTCTGAAAATCAGTTTAGAGAAGATTTATATTACAGGCTTAATGTTTTTCCACTTATGTGGCGTCCATTGTGCCAACGCCCTGGCGATATTATTGTATTGGCTAAGCATTTAATTGAGCGCCATATAAGTAAAAGCAAGGAGCCTATGGCGTATTTAGATAAAGCTGCCGAGCAAAAGTTACTGGCTCACGCGTGGCCTGGTAATGTGCGCGAACTTGATAACGTTATACAGCGTGCACTTATACTGCGAAGTGGCGATACAATAAACGAGCATGCTATTTTTATCGAAAACTTAGTATCTAATAACTTTGTTATGGAGCCTTCATTGGCACCGGCGCAAACCGTATCGCCAACAGAATTAGCTCATGCAGATAAAGGTGTTGATAAAAGCACGTTAAGCTCTGCATATTATGATGAAAAATTGCATGCTGAGGATGAGCCTAATCAAGGTTTGCTAGCGGCAGATACCGGTAGCTATAAAGATGAGCTTAAAGACAAAGAGCATCGTATTATTTTAGAAACCCTTGCACGTTGCCAAGGTAAGCGTAAAGACGTTGCTGAAACGTTGGGTATAAGCCCACGAACTTTACGTTATAAACTAGCGCAAATGCGCGATTTAGGTATTTCACTTCCTGCATAACCTCCTATAAACCCTAAGTTTGCGCTGCGAGCTTAGGGTTGTCAAAACTCTGACTCACACAAATTAAAGTTAACCCATTGTATTTTAATGATTAATTATTTGGCATGCTTTGTGCTTTATTACTTATAAGAGTTCACTGCGTGTCAGAGATAAATTATGAAAATTCAAAACAGTGCTGTATTTCAAGAAATGCAATCAATGGCTTTAGAAGCCGGCCGTAATAATCAAACTAATAAACTGCCAACTCAGGTGCAGTCTACTTCTACAGCACAATTTGGCGACATGCTAAGTGATGCAATAAATTCAGTGCACGGATTACAACAAGATGCCGCGCAAAAAGTAACAGCGGTTGAGATGGGGGATCGAAGTGTATCCCTTGCTGAGGCGATGATTGCTTCTCAAAAATCGTCAGTTGCTTTTGAGGCTACAGTACAGGTTCGTAATAAACTTGTTGAAGCTTATAAAGAAATCATGAACATGCCTGTTTAATTAGGTAGTGGAGAATTATTGTGGCGCAATCTAACCAATCTACAGACCTAGCACTTGCTGGTGGCGGTATTGACCAAAGTGGTGGTGATGATCAACAAGAACAAAAGTCAGGCTACTTAAGTGCTTTAAATGGTGTTGATGTATTGCGCCAAGTAACATTGGTTATAGCATTGGCTATTTGTTTAGCTATCGCGATTTTTATTATTATTTGGGCTCGTCAGCCAGATATGCGCCCGTTAGGCAAAATGCAAACAGAAGAACTTATTCAAACATTAGACTTTTTAGATGCGCAAAAAATTGAATACCAACTAGATGGCAATGTTGTATCGGTTGATGAAAGCGAATACCAAAACATTAAATTGCTAATGACCCGCGAAGGGTTAGAGCAAGGCCCTGCATCTGGCTCTGACATAATTATGCAAGATATGGGCTTTGGTGTAAGCCAACGCTTGGAGCGTGAACGTTTAAAACATGGTCGTGAACAGCAATTAGCACGCACCATTGAAGAGCTAAATAACATTACTCGCGCCAAAGTATTGTTAGCCATCCCTAAAGAAAACGTATTTGCCCGCAGAGAGAAAAAACCATCCGCTACTGTTGTATTAACACTTAAGCGTGGCCGCTCACTTGACCGTGAAGAAGTAGACTCTGTTGTTGATATGATTGCTTCTGCAGTACAAGGCTTAGAGCCTGCACGTGTTACAGTCACTGACCAAAATGGTCGATTATTAAATTCAGGTTCGCAAAGCTCATTAGCAGCACGCTCTCGTAAAGAATACGATTTAGAACGTAAGCGCGAACAAGAGTATCTTGAAAAAATAGACAGTATTTTAATACCGGTTGTTGGGCTTGCAAACTATACAGCTCAAGTTGATTTGAGCATGGACTTTAGCTCAGTTGAGGAAACTCAAAAGCGTTATAACCCAGACCTACCAGCGGTTAGAAGCGAAACCACATTTGAAGAAAATAACATTGGTGGTTTAGCTGTTGGTATTCCTGGTGCGCTTACAAATCAACCACCGCTAAACTCAAACATCCCTGAAGTTGCAGGACAAGGCGGCGCAGGCACAGCTACGTCACCAACACGTAGCCACAAAGAAGCAACACGTAATTATGAACTCGATACAACTATTTCTCACAAGCGCCAGCAAAGTGGTGTAATACGCAGAATAAGTGTGTCAGTTGCTGTTGACTATGTCCCTAAAGTGGGAGAAAACGGCGAAACAACTATGGCCCCGCGCTCGGTAGAGGCATTGTCAAATATTCGTCGCTTATTACAAGGTGGTGTAGGTTTTGATATGCAACGTGGTGATGCACTTGAAGTAGTAACAGTGCCGTTTGTACGTGAAGCAACAAATTTAGCAATAGAAGTGCCACTGTGGGAACAAGACTGGTTTATGAAAATAGCCCGCCTTGTACTAGGCGCCTTAGTTATAATTGTATTGATAATGGCAGTAGTAAAACCAATGCTTAAGCGCTTAATTTACCCAGACGATACACTAGAAGAATACGACGAAGATGCATTAAGTTCAGGCGTAGATATTGGCGACAATACACTTGATATGCTAAATAAAGACTTTGATTCTGCTTCGGTTGGTTTCTCAAGTGATGGTACACTGCAGTTACCGGATTTACATGGCGACGAAGATTTACTCAAAGCAATTCGTGCCCTTGTAGCTAACGAACCAGAACTATCATCACAAGTAGTGAAAGCGTGGTTAACAGAAGATGACTGATCAAGAACAAAAACAACTCCCGCCAGCCTTTGATGTTGATAAGCTAGATGGGGTAGATAAAGCCGCTATATTACTTTTGAGTTTATCAGAAGAAGATGCCGCGCAAATCCTTAAACACTTAGAACCTAAACAGGTGCAAAAAGTGGGTATGGCAATGGCTGGGCTACAGGATTTATCTCAAGCTAAAATTAGCGCTGTACACAACTTGTTTATAGAACAAATTCAAAGCTTTAGTACCATTGGTTTTCAGTCAGAAGACTTTATTAAAAAAGCGCTTACAGCAGCACTTGGTGAAGACAAAGCCGCTAGCCTTATTGACCAAATTGTTATGGGCTCAGGTGCTAAAGGCTTGGATTCATTAAAATGGATGGACTCTAAGCAGGTAGCAAACATTATTCGTAATGAGCATCCGCAAATTCAAACCATTGTATTATCGTATTTAGAGCCAGAACAGTCAGCTGAGATTATTGCTCAGTTCCCTGAAAAAGTGCGTTTAGATTTAACAATGCGTATTGCAAACCTTGAAGAAGTTCAGCCAGCAGCACTGCAAGAGCTAAACGAAATTATGGAAAAACAATTTGCCGGCCAAGCAGGTGCACAAGCCGCTAAAATGGGTGGCTTAAAAGCAGCTGCAGATATAATGAACTACCTAGATACCAATGTAGAAGGGCAGTTAATGGACTCTATTCGTGAGCATGACGAAGAGATGTCGCAGCAAATTCAAGACTTAATGTTTGTGTTTGAAAACTTAATGGATGTTGAAGACCGTGGTATTCAAGCAATCCTGCGAGAAGTACAACAAGACGTATTAATGAAAGCAATTAAAGGCACCGACGATGCCCTTAAAGATAAGATACTGGGCAATATGTCTAAGCGTGCAGCCGAAATGCTTGCTGATGATTTAGAAGCTATGGCACCTGTTCGTATAAGTGAAGTAGAAGCGGCGCAAAAAGAGATTTTATCAACAGCGCGTCGTTTATCTGACTCAGGTGAAATTCAGCTGGGCGGCGGCGGTGGCGAGGAGTTCTTGTAAACCATGAGCAAACTCAAAGGGCGCACACTTCGGGCTGATGAAGCAGATGAATTATTAAAAAACTGGGCTATTCCAGATGTAGCACCAGATGAGAGCAGCTTTGGCAATCGCTCTACAGCTTACGGTACACCGCTTAGTGATCTGTATAAAAAAGAATTAGCTGAAGAAATGCCAATTGATGAGCCACAAGAACCAGAATTGCCTGCGCTTACTATGGTTGAGCTTGAACGCATTAGGCAAGACGCCTACGAAGAAGGCCTCAAGCAAGGTCATGAGCAAGGCTACATAGACGGTTTTGAAAAAGGCGTTGGCGAAGGCAAAGAGGCTGGCTACAAAGAAGGCTTAGAGCAAGGTAAAACCAAAGGCCTTGATGACGTAAAACCATTAATTGAAGAGCAGTTAACAAGTTTAAAAACTATTTTAGAGGGACTTACTGCACCGCTAGATAAAGTCGATGAACAAGCTGAAAAGCAATTAGTACAACTTGCTAGTATGTTAGCGGAAGCTGTTATTTATCAAGAAGTAAAAACATCGCCAGATGTGATTTTACATACGTTAAAGCAAAGTATAGATTCTCTTAATGCCGAGCAAGAAAAAGTACGAATTCATTTAAACCCCGAAGATTTAGAGCTCATAAAAGAGAGTTACGGTGAACAAACCATTATTGATAATAACTGGCAACTAATGGCAGAGCCCACTCTTGAGCGCGGTGGCTGTGAAGTTAAAACAGCGCAATCATCACTCGATATGACCCTTAAAACACGTGTCAAAGAAACGTTGGATAGTTTTTTGCATAATAGTGGTATCTAACTATTTTATTGGCGTGTTATGTCAACTCAACGTGCACCTTTAAGCGAACGCTTATCTCAATATCAACAACATATTAAAACCCCAGCGCCTGCTGTGGCAGGTATTTTAACGCGTGTTGTTGGCCTTACCCTTGAGGCTAGAGGTTTACGTGCTCCCGTTGGTAGCCAATGTAAAATAGAAACTATGAACGGCTTTGTAGACGCCGAAATAGTCGGTTTTAACGATCAAACTTTGTATTTAATGCCTAATGATCATATCTCTGGTGTACTTCCTGGTGCGCGTGTAATTCCTCAAGTTAATAACTTAGGTTTACCTGTAGGGATGAGTTTACTAGGGCGCGTGGTTGATGGCTTAGGGCGACCGCTAGATGGCCTTGGTAAAATTAATGCTGAGCATCATTTAAAGTTTGCACAAAATACTATAAACCCGCTTTCAAGAAGACCAATCACTAAGCCTATGGATGTAGGTGTGCGTGCTATTAACTCGGTTATTACAGTAGGGCAAGGCCAGCGCATGGGCTTATTTGCAGGCTCTGGTGTGGGTAAATCAGTACTTCTCGGTATGATGACCCGAGGTAGCGAAGCCGATGTCATTGTTGTTGGTTTAGTGGGGGAGCGTGGTCGCGAAGTAAAAGAATTTATTGAAGAAATACTCGGTGTAGAGGGGCGCAAACGTTCAGTTGTTGTCGCAGCGCCCGCTGATTCATCACCGCTTATGCGTTTAAAAGGCTGTGAGAGCGCCGTAACTATTGCAGAGTATTTTAGAGATCAGGGTTTAAACGTATTATTGTTACTCGATTCGGTAACGCGTTATGCAATGGCGCAACGTGAAATTGCACTTGCTGTAGGCGAGCCGCCTGCTACAAAGGGTTATCCGCCTTCGGTGTTTGCTAAATTACCTGCGCTGGTGGAACGTGCTGGTAATGGCGGTGAAGGGCAAGGTTCAATTACCGCCTTTTTTACGGTGTTGAGTGAAGGCGATGATATGCAAGACCCTATTGCTGATGCAGCGCGAGCTATTTTAGATGGCCACATTGTATTATCGCGTGATTTAGCCGACAGCGGGCACTATCCCGCTATAGATATAGAAAAATCGATTTCGCGTGTTATGCCTCAAGTCGTTTCTGAACCACACATGCAACAAGCCCGTGTACTTAAGCAAGTTTATTCAATGTATCAACAAAACAAAGATATGATTACTTTAGGTGCTTATCAAAAAGGGACCGATCAAATGCTCGACCAAGCCATAAATATGATGCCAAGAGTAAATGCATTTTTACAACAAGGTATGCGAGATGTCATTAGTTACGATGATGGTCTGCAAGGTCTTGCTCAGTTACTAGGACAAGCATAATGGCTAAAAATAAACTCGATTTATTGCTCAAAATTGAAAATGATAAAGAAGAAAATTTGCGCATGAGTTACTTACAAGCCAATCAAAATTTGCAAGCAAATCAACAAAAGCTGCAAGGCTTAAATAACTTTAGACTTGAATATTCTCAACAGTTACACCTAAAAGGTAAGTCGGGTTTATCTAGTGCAGGGTTTGGTCAGTACCATGCTTTTATAGCTAAAATTGAAGAGGCAATTCGCCAACAAGCAAGTACAGTAAATACCGCTAAGCAAGTTGTTACTCAACGTAAAACGCTATGGCTTAAGCAGCAAATTAAAGCTAAAGCAGTTGCCAAATTAATCGAGAATCAAAAACTCAAAGCAAATGCATTAATGGCTAAAAACGAGCAAAAAATGTTAGATGAGTTTTCAGCTAATCAGTTTTTTCAACGTCGGAAAGCTTTGTAATTCAGGCACGTTAATTGCTTTGTTACTTAGTGGTATTCAACTTTTGGCGGTATGCGGTGGCATATTGCCGTAATGGTATTAGGTGATTTATGGCGATGAATAACATTTCGTTTTTAGTTTCTTCTGAAAAAGATTCACTGTTAGCTTTTAAAGACAATAGCTTAGCTAATGGCGAAGGAAATTTAGGCGAGGAATTTTTAAGCCAGCTAAACGAAGCGCATAACTCTATGGGGCCTTTGCTTAAGGGCAATAAAAATCCCGATGCCGAAAACTCGATTGCCATACCTAAGCATAAACAGCCAGAAGAAAATGAAAATCTGAGCGTAAAGCTAGATGAAATAACAACAGACGAAGTTACTTTTTTATCTGTTGAGATGCTTGATCAAATTAATTCAGCACAAGCAATGAGCACCTCGATTAATAAGCCGTTCGATGCAACTAAAAGTATAGAATCAGAAGACGCAGACTTAGAAACCACCTCAGTAATTTTATCTGCTAATACAAGTGATGAAGTAACGACTGAAGAAGCGAATACAGCGAGTGTAGTGCAAAATCCAATTGCCACTAATGTAGACTCTAAAACGGCTAAATTAATTGATTCAAAAAGCGATAACTTAAGCTCACTACCTTTGAACTCTTTACCATTAAATGAAGGCAAGCATCGGAAAAGTGGTGTTGCTGAAGCTATTGAAGGGCCATTAAATTCTATAAATAAAAAGCCAGATGACAGCCCTGGCTCTACAGTAGAAAAACCTGAATTTGCATTAATGAGTTCTAAAGAGCAGCTAGGACAAAATAAGTCTGCTGATAAAAATAATACAGTTTTGCCAACTCCCGCCGACAAAGCGAGCGTTACTCAGTCTCCTTTAGCCACAACTGAAGGTGATAATAATGCAGCAATAGATACGTTAATGACTAAAGATGCGAGCTTAATTAAAGCTAATAGCGTTATTGCTAGTTTAACGTCTGAGCAGCGCTCACAACTTAACGCGCAAGTTAAGGTATTAGAGAACGCTGATTCAACAAATAGCGCAACTAGTAACACTTCAAATCTTAAGCAAATGCTTGCACAATTTATTACTGATAACGAAAAAGCGCAAAGCGCGGTAACAAAACACTCTTTTAGCGCAGAAATAAATTCACTTAATACAACTGAAAAACAAAGTTTATTAACGCAATTAAACACATATATTAAAACAGAGCAGCCTAAAGGCGAGCAGTTGTCAGTGCTTAAGCAAACAGTTAATGAGTTAAAAGCTTCTATTGAAATTGGGCTTGCTGATACCGCTAAATCAGACTCAAAAACGTTTGTGGCCTCAGAGACTCCTAATACAGTATATGATCCACAAAAGTTAAGCTTAAAGGCATCTACAAACGAAGGCGCGGATATTAATAAAGCCGTAGCAACCTCAGCTAAGCGTGATGATTTATTAAAATCATTTGATGAGTTACAAAAAGATGGGCTTAGAAAAATAACGGCAGAACAAACTCCTGGACGCGTAGCACAAGTATTTACGCAAATTACAGCCGCTTTAAATACTCAGCAAACGAGCACATTAAGCCAATACGACTCATTAAGTTACGAGCAGAGCTTACTTGATACCCAAATAATTCAAACTCAACAATTACAAAGTACATCACAAGTTAAGCAAGTAAGTATTGATCCAGGTGTAATGCAGGCAATTAATATTGTTAAAAGTGATGCAGCTAAATTACTGCAAGAGCGCGTTAGCTCAATGTTGAGCATTAATAATAAAGAAGCAGAAATTCGCCTCGATCCTCCAGAAATGGGCAGCATGCAAATACGTATTCGTAGCGATGCAGAACAAGCACATATAAACTTTGTTGTACAAAACCAGCAAGCCAAAGAAGCGCTTGAACAATCAATGCCGCGCTTACGTGAAATGTTAGCGCAACAAGGGCTAGAGCTTGGTGAAAGCACTATTTCTTATGGGCAATCAGGTGGTGAAACAGCTGAGCAAAGTGAGAGTGGAGCCCAAGGTAATTTGGCTAATAATAAGTCAGTTAATGATGAAAATGACGAGCAAGCAAATAACACTGCACAAAGTTCTCGACAACAAACTTCATCATCAATAGATTACTATGCCTAAGTACTGCTATTATAATAGTTAAAACAAGCAAGTACCTTTGCGATTAAAGGAATCATGATGGCTGAAGAAGCAAGTTTAGAAATCGAAGAAACCGGTAAAAGTAAAAAGAAACTAATAATAATCATAGTAGCTGTACTACTTATTGCAGGTGGTGCTGCGGGTTACTTTTTTATGTCAGGTTCGGATGCGCCAGTTGAAACCTTAGATGAAGAGACTGCGATGTCGACTGATGCTGCTCCTGCAGCTTCTGGTTCATCAGCAGAAGTTGGTAGTGCTTTATATGTTGCTATGCCACGCCCATTTGTATTTAACGTGCCTGGCTCAAGTCGCGATAGAATTGTACAAATTAAAGTACAATTATTAGTACGTGGCGAAGTAAATGAAGAAACAGCCAAAAAACATATTCCACTAATAGAAGGGACGCTATTAAGCGTGTTTTCTACTACAACAGCTGATGAATTAAGTACGAGCTCTGGTAAAGAAACACTTCGTTTTTCTGCACTTGAAAAGGTACAAAAAGCCTTAATGGATGTTGAAGGCAGTAAAGTAATTGAGCGGGTATTGTTTACCGGCTTTGTGATGCAATAAGGGGTTAGCGTGAGCGATTTATTATCCCAAGACGAAATTGATGCGCTATTACATGGCGTTGATGACGTTGAAGAGGAAGATATACACGAAGGTGAAGATGGCGGGGGAAGTACGCTTCAGTACGATTTTTCTTCGCAAGATCGGATCGTACGTGGTCGTATGCCGACGCTGGAAATTGTTAACGAACGCTTTGCTCGTCATATGCGAATTAGCCTATTTAATATGATGCGTCGCACCGCAGAGGTGTCTATTAACGGCGTGCAAATGATTAAGTTTGGCGAATATATTCATACTTTATTTGTTCCAACCAGTTTAAATATGGTCCGTTTTAGGCCTTTAAAAGGCACTGGCCTGATTACCATGGAAGCACGACTTGTGTTTATTTTGGTAGATAACTTTTTTGGTGGTGACGGGCGTTATCATGCAAAGATAGAGGGCCGAGAATTTACCCCAACAGAGCGCCGGATTGTACAAATGCTCCTTAAAATAATCTTTGAAGATTATAAAGAAGCATGGGCACCGGTTATGGATGTATCGTTTGAATATCTCGATTCAGAAGTAAACCCAGCTATGGCGAATATTGTAAGTCCAACAGAGGTTGTGGTTATTAGCTCTTTTCATATTGAGCTTGATGGCGGTGGCGGCGATTTTCATATTGCACTTCCGTATTCGATGCTTGAGCCAATCCGAGAGCTTTTAGATGCGGGTGTTCAATCTGATACAGAGGATACCGACTTACGTTGGAGCAAAGCACTTCGTGATGAAATAATGGATGTTGAGGTTGATATGTCGACTCAGTTACTTGAAGTTGATTTGACCTTAAAGCAAATTATGGAATTAAAAGCAGGTGATATTATTCCGGTTGAAATGCCTGAGCATATAACCGTATTTGTTGAGGAACTCCCTACATTTAGAGCCAAGATGGGTCGCTCTCGCGATAATGTTGCGCTTCAAATTAGTGAAAAAATTAAACGACCTGATTCAGTTAAATCTGAGCTGCATGTGTTTACCAAAGGCGGCAAGAAAATTGACTCAGATGCAGAATTAGCAGAACTAGAAGATGATTTACACCTCTCTGACGGTGTAGACTTAGACTGGTAATTGATTAAAAGGTTAAAAGTATGAGCGATGATCAAGACACAATGGATGAATGGGCAGCAGCATTAGCAGAAGCCGAAGGCCCAGATGATAGTGGCGAAGCACATGTTGCAGAGCTTGATGAGTTAAGTGATTCAAAACATGAAATGAGTGGTGATGAAAAACGAAAACTCGACACTATTTTAGATATCCCCGTTACTATTTCAATGGAAGTAGGGCGCTCTAAAATCAACATTCGTAACTTACTGCAACTTAATCAAGGCTCTGTTGTTGAGCTTGACCGTGTTGCGGGTGAGCCGCTAGACGTGCTAGTTAATGGTACTTTAATCGCTCATGGCGAAGTAGTTGTAGTAAACGACAAATTTGGTATTCGCTTAACTGACGTGATAAGCCAAGTAGAGCGGATCAAAAAATTACGATGAGCTTATTAGTTGCTTTAACGACTACCGTTTTTTCAAAAGCAGATGTGGCAACACCCACTGGGGATATACTCTCTATGGTGCTGTCGCTTGTAATGGTGCTAGTACTGATTATTGTACTGGCATTTTTTGTTAAAAAGCTTAACCCTAATTTAGCAAATAGTGATGAGTTTAAAGTAGTTAGAAGTCTACCTTTAGGTTCTCGCGAGCGTTTAATGGTTGTTGAGATAGATAATGCTCAGCACTTACTTGGTGTAACTCCCCACAGTATTAATTATTTACACAAGTTAGAAACCCCATTAAGTGAAAAAGAACTGCCTGAACTCGCTAAACGATTTGGTAAACTTTTAAACCCGCAATCAAACCAAAATAAAAAGAATTAAACCTATGACAAAGTGGCTGCTTATTATTTTTGCCATGGTGTTTGTACCAAATGTAAGTGCAGAAGGAATTGATGCCCTTACTATTACAACAAACGCTGATGGCACACAAGATTACTCAGTAACGTTACAAGTTTTAGCAATTATGACGGCGCTGAGTTTTATACCGGCCGCTATAATTATGATGACCTCTTTTACACGAATTATTGTTGTACTCGCCATTTTGCGCCAAGCAATTGGCTTACAGCAAACACCGTCAAACCAAGTGTTATTAGGTATGTCACTTTTTTTAAGTATTTTTATAATGGCGCCTATTTATCAGCAGGTAAACGAGCGAGCTATAGAGCCTTACTTAAATGAGCAGGTTACATCAGTAGAGGCTTTAGAGCTTGCTAAAGAGCCAATGAAAGCATTTATGCTTTCACAGGTGCGTTTAAAAGATTTAGAAACGTTCGCTAAAATTGCTGGTTACGATCAGCTAAATTCGCCACAAGATACGCCATTAATAGTGTTAATACCGGCCTTTGTAACCAGCGAACTGCAAACGGCATTTATAATTGGGTTTATGTTTTTTATCCCATTTTTAATTGTTGATTTAGTGGTCGCTTCGGTATTAATGGCGATGGGTATGATGATGCTTTCCCCCATGATAGTGTCCTTACCGTTTAAAATTATGCTGTTTGTACTTGTTGATGGTTGGAGCTTAGTGATGGGGACTCTAGCTAAAAGCTTTGGTTTAGGGACTTAGTATGCAAAGCATTAACATGACCCAACAATAGGAGTACAACATGGAACCGGAAATTTTTGTTGATATTCTAAGTGACGCGCTGTTTTTAGTTATTAAATTGGTGTCTGCAATCGTTGTCCCAGGCCTAATTATTGGTTTAGTGGTTGCTGTGTTTCAGGCGGCAACATCAATCAATGAACAAACGTTGAGCTTTTTACCTCGTTTATTAATTACCATTAGTGCGCTAATTGTAGGT
Organism: Pseudoalteromonas sp. SG43-1; assembly: GCF_014164415.1. Classification (NCBI taxonomy): domain Bacteria; kingdom Pseudomonadati; phylum Pseudomonadota; class Gammaproteobacteria; order Alteromonadales; family Pseudoalteromonadaceae; genus Pseudoalteromonas; species Pseudoalteromonas sp. SG43-1. The sequence goes on from NZ_JACJFD010000007.1 coordinate 45,422, forward strand.
GGGCACTGGCTTACTCAAGAACTGATGGATTTTTTTACTCGCCTAGTATTACTTATTCCTGAAATTGCAGGTTAAACGTGGAATACCCCTTTGCAGTTGTTATTCAATGGTTGAGCGATTTTTTGCTGCCCCTAGTACGCATTAGCTCAATGATTATGATTATGGCTGGTTTAGGTGCTAAAAATGTCCCTACGCGTATAAAAATGGGGTTATCAGTTGTTGTAACTTTTCTTGTCGTTCCTGTTCTGCCGCCCGCTACATTCACTAATTTATTTTCGTTTGAGATGATTTTAGTCGTTATTCAACAAATGCTGATTGGTGTTGCTATTGGTTTTGCATCTATACTTTTATTAAATACTTTTGTGTTAGCAGGGCAAATACTTGCGATGCAAACCGGTTTAGGTTTTGCTTCGGTTATTGACCCCTCTAATGGCGCAAGCGTCCCAGCGGTTGGCCAGTTTTTCCTTATTTTGGCCACCTTGCTATTTTTTGCTTTTAACGGTCATTTAATGATGATTCAAATGGTGGTGCATAGCTTTCAAGTGCTACCCATTGATGGCACATGGTGGTCTGTAGATCATTACTGGGACATAGTGACTTGGGGTGGCTGGATGTTTACTACAGCACTGGTACTCTCACTTGCACCGCTTACCGCAATGCTCGTTATTAATATGTCGTTTGGGATTATGACGCGTGCAGCGCCGCAATTAAATATTTTCTCTATTGGTTTTCCGTTTACCTTGGTAGCTGGACTTATTATTATTTGGGCAACACTAGGTAACTTTGTTACTCAGTTTGAGTTTCAATGGTTAAAAATGGTTGAGCTAATGTGTACTTTAGTTGGTTGCTCACCTTAGGAGAAAGTCATGTCTGAAGACTCAGGACAAGAAAAAACAGAAGAACCGACATCCAAAAAGCTTGAAGAATCTAAAAAGAAAGGCCAAATAGCACGCTCAAAAGAGTTAGGTACCATGTTTGTACTTATTTTTTCGGCTATATCGCTTTTGATGTATGGTCCTGAAATTGGTAAAGGTTTATACAATGTAATGGGCCGAACCCTTAGCTTAAACCGCAACGAAGCCTTTGATACTACTAAAATGTTTGCCGTGTGGGGAGAGGTTGCAGACGCGTTGATGTTTCCTATGGCTATGTTTGTGTTAATTATCGTTTTGGCTGCATTTATTGGTAATACGTTACTCGGTGGTTTTAACTTTAGCTGGGAAGCTGCTGCACCTAAAGCAAGTAAAATGTCGCCAATGAAAGGCTTTAAGCGGATGTTTGGCCCACAAGCGGCTATTGAGCTTGTAAAGTCACTTTTAAAATTTGGTTTAGTAGCAAGTTTTGCAGTGTTTTTAATTAATACTTATTTTGATGAAATACTGCATTTAAGTTTAGAAAGTGCGCCGGGTAATATTATTCATGCCTTAGAGATTTTAGGGTGGATGTTTTTAGGCCTTTCGTGCACTTTAATTGTTATTGCCGCCATTGATGCACCATTTCAAAGTTACAACCATAACAAACAACTTAAAATGACAATGCAAGAAATTAAAGATGAGTATAAAAACTCTGAAGGTGACCCACAAATAAAAGCGCGCATTAGGCAAACACAAAGGCAAATGTCGCAAAACCGCATGATGCAAGATGTTCCTGACGCTGATGTTATTGTTACCAACCCAACTCACTACTCTGTAGCATTAAAATACGACACGGAGCGCGCAGGTGCGCCTATAGTGCTTGCTAAAGGCATTGATGAAATGGCGATGCAAATTCGAAAAGTAGCAATAGGGAATGAAGTACCTATATTAGAATCCCCCATGTTGACCCGAGCGCTTTATCATACGGCTGAAGTAGGAGAGCAAATACCCGATCAGCTATTTACCGCAGTAGCGCAAGTTTTAGCGTATGTATTTCAGCTTAAGCGCTTTAATAAAGGGCGCGGTAAACGTCCAACTAAGCTCAATAAAAAGCTGCCAATCCCCGATGCCTACAAGTATTAAACCGTTAACTGAGTAACTTGGAATAGTTATTGCAAATTCTACGTAGTGTCAATTTTTTGAAATTGTAGAATTATGAGTTTTAAAGCGGTATTACAACAACTTAACAGAGACAAAAAAGACTATGCCAAAGGGGTAGGTACACCTTTGCTTGTGCTTGCTGCCTTGGGAATGGTGATTTTACCACTACCGCCATTTTTACTCGATATCCTTTTCTCGTTTAATATTGCTCTCGCGTTAGTGGTTTTACTTGTAACTGTTTACACGATGAAGCCAGTTGAATTTGGTATTTTCCCCTCTGTATTACTAATCGCTACAATTATGCGCTTAGCACTTAACGTTGCCAGTACTCGAGTTGTGTTACTTGAAGGCCATAATGGTGGTGACTCTGCCGGTAAAGTAATTGAAGCATTTGGCTCAGTTGTTATTGGTGGTAACTACGCTGTTGGTTTGGTTGTGTTTTTAATCCTGATCATTATTAACTTTGTAGTAATTACTAAAGGTGCTGGTCGTATTTCTGAGGTATCTGCGCGTTTCACCCTTGATGCAATGCCGGGTAAACAAATGGCAATTGACGCCGATTTGAACGCAGGCTTTATCAGCGCAGAACAAGCGCGTGACCGCCGCGAGGAAGTAACTCGCGAAGCTGATTTTTACGGCTCAATGGATGGTGCGAGTAAATTTGTAAAAGGTGATGCGATTGCAGGTATTGTTATACTAATCATCAATATTGTTGGTGGTTTATTTGTCGGTATGATCCAGCACAATTTGAGTTTTGGCAATGCAATGGAAGTATATACATTACTTACCATTGGCGATGGCTTAGTTGCTCAACTCCCTTCTTTACTGCTTTCAATTGGTACCGCGATTGTTGTAACACGCCAAAATGAGTCGCTCAATATGGGGGACCAATTTAAGAAACAACTAGGCAACGAAAAGTCACTCTTTATTGCATCTGGTATTTTGATCATCATGGGCTTAGTGCCTGGTATGCCGCATATTGCTTTTTTAAGTTTAGGTGCGTTACTGGGTTACTTAGCTTACTACACACAGCAAAGTAAATTAAAAGCTGCTGCGGCAGAAGCTGAAGAGGCCGCTAATGGCGGAAGCGTTGCAACGGGTGTTGCTAATAAACAAGAACAAAAAGAACTAGGCTGGGATGACGTTCAGCAGGTTGATGTAATTGGCTTAGAAGTCGGTTATAGATTAATTCCGTTAGTGGACCAATCACAAGGTGGTGAGCTACTTAATCGTATTAAGGGGGTGCGTAAAAAGCTTTCTCAAGAGCTTGGTTTTTTAGTGCCGCCGGTACATATACGCGACAACTTAGAGCTTGACCCTAACGCTTACAGAATAACACTAATGGGGGTTTCAACCGGTGAAAGCGAGCTTAAGCATGGCGACGAGCTAGCGATTAACCCAGGACAAGTATTTGGTCCAATTAAAGGGGTTGAAACAAAAGATCCTGCGTTTGGCCTTGATGCCGTATGGATCAAGCCTGATCAAAAAGATGAAGCACAATCACTAGGTTATACCGTTGTAGATTCAGCTACGGTAGTTGCCACTCATATTAGCCAGTTATTAACTAACAGTGCAGCGTTATTACTAGGGCATGAAGAAGTTCAAAACCTACTTGATATGCTTGCTAAAAGCCATCCTCGCTTAGTGGAAGGACTAGTACCTGATGTATTGCCATTAACTGCTATTGTAAAAGTACTACAAAATTTATTAAATGAAGGCGTGGCTATTCGCGATATGCGCTCAATTGTTCAAACCCTTGTTGAGTATGGCCCACGTAGTCAAGACCCTGATGTATTAACGGCTGCAGTGCGTATTTCACTGCGTAGATTAATTGTTCAAGATGCGGTGGGAATGTCATCAGAAATCCCTGTCATAACCTTGGCGCCTGAGTTGGAACAGATGTTGCATCAGTCATTACAAAATGCAGGCGATGAAGGTGCCGGTATTGAGCCAGGACTTGCAGAGCGACTTCAAGTGTCATTGACACAAGCGCATCAAAATCAAGAAATGGCCGGCGAACCTTCTATATTGCTAACGTCAGGAATGTTACGCACTGTGTTATCTCGTTTTGTTAAGTACACCATTCCAGGATTGAGAGTGATGTCTTATCAAGAGGTACCAGACGAAAGACAGATCAAAATTGTAAGCTCGGTAGGCCAACAATAAGATTTTAACAGGGGTTGAATCATGAAAATTAAACGTTTTTTTGCTAAAGATATGCGCACAGCACTTAAAGAAGTTAAAGATGAGTTAGGTGTTGATGCGGTTATTATGTCAAATAAAAAACTGGCTAACGGTGTAGAAATTGTAGCGGCAGTTGATTATGACAAAGCAGCCCCTAAAGTAGCAGCGCAACCACAACGCCCTGCAGAGCCGCGTACTCAGGCGCCACAACAAAGCATGCATAACTTTGTAAAACCAGAGCCACAGCGTGCCAAGCCTGAGCCTCAAGCAAAAGTTGCTGACAGCCTACAAGCATTATTAGAGCGTCAATCACCGCGTCCTCGTTCTCCTGAGCTTGCATCGATGTTTTCACAATCGGGTATTGATACTACTGATAACTATCAAGAACCTGATATGGGGCAGCGTACTAAAAATATGTTTGCTCCTGAAGTTGCTGCGCCAGTTCGTCCACAAACTCAAGCGGATAGCTTAGGTTTTGATGATTTAGACCGCGACTTTGATGATTTAGATAGCCCAGTAACCACTCGCCAACAAGCACCTAATAATGAAAGCGAAGAAATGACAACAATGCGTGAAGAAATGAACGCAATCCGTCAATTATTAGAACACCAAGTATCAGGCTTGATGCAGCAAGATATGGCGCGTCGCGATCCAACACGCGCTTGTATGGTTGACCGTTTAGTCGGTATGGGTATCGATAAAGAAGTAGCACAGCAAATGGCATGTTTTGTACCTGATGATGTGTCTCGTAAGCAAGGTTGGAAAGCATTGTTAACTATGGTCGAAGATCAAATGCAAACAACCAATAATGAAATACTTCGCCAAGGTGGTGTATATGCGTTAGTGGGTCCAACAGGTGTGGGTAAAACAACGACTGTTGCTAAGCTTGCAGCTCTAGGCGCACAAAAATATGGTGCCGATAAAGTGGCGTTAATAACCACTGATACATACAGAATTGGTGCTTATGAACAACTTGCAACATATGGTCGTATTATTGGTTGTGGTGTTAAGCAAGTTAAAGATGCTAATGAATTAGCTGAAGTTTTATATCATTTACGAAATAAACGTCTAGTATTAATTGACACAGCAGGTATGAGCCAGCGAGATTTACGTTTAACTGAGCAATTAAACACGTTAATGCGTAACCAACGTGTAGATATTCGCAGCTACTTAGTACTTAGCGCGACAGCACAAATTAATGTATTGCAAGAAACTGTACGTCACTTTAAAAAAGTACAGTTAAGTGGCTGTATTTTCACTAAGTTAGACGAATCATTAAGTTTGGGTGAGATTATTAGTATTGCGATTCAAAATCGCCTTCCAATAGGGTATCTTACTAATGGTCAACGAGTACCAGAGGATATTCGTGTTGCAAATGCTGAGAAACTAGTTAAAAAGGCTGAGCAATTATATTTAAAAAGAACAAAAGAACAACATTCAAGGCACCAAGCAGTGGCGCCAAGCACAGTAGGGATGTATGATTAACACAGTATTAGATCAAGCAAGCGGCCTGCGCAAAATGAGTCAAAACAATAACAACGGCGTAAAAGTTATCGCTGTAACCGGTGGTAAAGGTGGAGTAGGGAAAACAAATGTTTCTCTAAATACAGCTATTGCACTTGGGCAGCAAGGTAATCGAGTATTAGTGCTGGATGCTGACTTGGGTTTAGCAAACTGTGATGTGATGCTTGGTTTACGTGTAGAGCGTAACTTGTCACATGTCTTGTCTGGTGAATGTGAGCTTGATGAAATTTTAGTTGAAGGCCCTGCAGGAATTAAAATTGTACCCGCTACATCGGGTTCGCAAAGTATGGTTGAATTATCACCATCTGAGCATGCTGGGCTAATTCGTGCGTTTAGCGAATTGAATACCGAATTTGATATTTTAATTGTAGATACAGCTGCTGGTATTTCAGACATGGTACTGAGCTTCTCGCGTGCAGCGCAAGATGTAATGGTTGTTGTATGCGATGAGCCGACATCAATCACCGACGCTTACGCACTTATTAAAGTATTAAGTCGTGAGCACGGCGTTTATAAATTTAAAATTGTTGCCAATATGGTGCGCAGTATGCGTGAAGGCACTGAATTGTTTGCAAAGCTATCTAAAGTTACCGACCGCTTTTTAGATGTATCAATGGAGCTAGTAGCAACGGTTCCTTATGATGAAAATATGCGCAAAGCAACACGTCGTCAAAAAGTAATAGTAGAGCTCTTTCCAAATTCGCCAGCCGCTCTTGCGTTTAAAACGCTGGCAACAAAAGCAGTTAAATGGCCAATACCCAACCAACCATCTGGGCATTTAGAGTTTTTCATTGAGAAACTAGTAAACGGTTAATTATGACAACACTGGTGAATAGAGCTATGGGATATCAATCAACACAAAATTTAAATGTGATTGTTGAGAAGCATGCATCACTTGTTAAAAAAGTGGCATGTCATCTAATTGCTCGATTACCACCTAGCGTTCAACTTGATGATTTAATTCAATCAGGAATGATAGGCTTAATAGAAGCTTCGAAAAACTTTGATGCAACAAAAGGCGCAAGCTTTGAAACTTTTGCAGGTATTCGTATTCGCGGTGCTATGCTTGATGAAATGCGCCGTGGTGATTGGGCTCCTCGTTCAGTTCACCGTAAAAACAGGCAAGTTGCAGAAGCAATTACTGAGCTCGAAAGTAGTCTGAACCGCGAACCAACGGACATAGAAGTTGCTGAAAAACTTGAAATTTCGCTCAATGAGTACCATCATATTTTAAATGATGCGAATACGAGTAAAATATTAGGCATTGAAGACCTTGGTGTAGATGAGGATGTTATTACTCCTGTAGGCCAAGATTTAGCACAAGATAAACCTTTTAATAATGTTAAAAATGATAGGTTTAATGAGTCTTTGCTAAGTGCAATTAAGTCATTACCAGAGCGTGATGCAATGGTGCTTTCTTTGTACTACAACGATGAAATGAATTTAAAAGAAATAGGACATATACTCGATGTAAGTGAATCGCGTGTAAGTCAGATACATGGTCAGGCGATGATTAAGCTTAAAGCTAAAATCAATGACTGGATAAATTAGTAGTAAGTAAACAAAGGTTAATACCTCACTGGGGGATGTTTTGGATAAAAACATGAAAATTCTTGTAGTTGATGATTTTTCAACAATGAGACGCATTATAAAAAACCTGTTACGTGACTTAGGTTTCACTAACGTTCAAGAAGCTGATGATGGGTCTACAGCTTTGCCTATGTTGCAAAATCAAGTGTTTGATTTTGTAGTTACGGATTGGAATATGCCTGGAATGCAGGGTATTGATCTTTTAAGAGCAATACGTGCAGACGATAAGTTAAAACATATCCCTGTATTAATGGTAACGGCAGAGGCTAAAAAAGAACAAATAATAGCTGCAGCGCAAGCTGGTGTTAATGGTTATATTGTTAAGCCATTTACGGCTGGAACATTAAAAACTAAATTAGAAAAAGTATTTGAACGCTTAGGCTAATGATGGGGGAGAGGCTTATGCCAGCACCAGCTGCGCCTCAAATAACGTTAGAACAAGCTCGTCAGCTCGTTGTTTTTTTAGAAAATGATGAGCAAGACAAAGCAAATCAGTTGATTTTAGAGGCTGCATCTAAAGAGCAGTCTGAATTATTTGCTGAAGTTGGAAAGTTGACTCGTCAACTGCACGAAGCCCTTAAAAGTTTTGAGCTTGATACTCGCTTAACTGATATAACGACAGATGCGATTCCAGATGCTAAAAAGCGGCTTAATTATGTTATAGAAATGACAGAAAATGCGGCTAATAAAACAATGGATGCAGTGGAGGCCAGTTTACCTATAGCCCAACAGTTAGCGGACGAAATATCTCATATTAAACCGACATGGGATCGTTTAATGAGCCGCGAGATTGAGCTTGGTGAGTTTAAGCAACTTTGCCATAGCATCGATAAGTTTATGAACAACTCTCATCATAAGACTGATGAGCTTCAAAACTTAATGACAAATGTATTAATGGCTCAAGACTATCAAGACTTAACAGGTCAAGTTATTCGCCGTGTTATCGAACTTGTTAGGGAAGTAGAAGAAAGTTTACTGCATCTTTTAACTGCGTTTGCTGAACAAGACGACAGTAACAGCACCGCGAATAAAGTAGAACAACAAAAAATAAAAGAACCAGTTGCCACACAAACTTTAGCAGGTCCTGAAGGCCCTATTATTGATAAAGAATCGCGTAATGATGTTGTATCTGATCAAGATGAAGTTGATGATCTTTTATCAAGTTTGGGCTTCTAAGAGGAGAGTAACTGCATGTTTGAAGTCGATGAAGATATTTTACAAGACTTTCTTGTAGAGGCTGGAGAAATCCTAGAGCTTTTATCTGAACAGTTAGTTGAGCTGGAAAATAATCCAGAAGATACCGAGTTACTAAACGCTATATTTAGAGGTTTTCACACTGTAAAAGGTGGTGCAGGCTTTTTAGCTATGACAGAACTTGTTGATGCTTGTCACGGTGCTGAAAACGTATTTGATTTACTACGTCAAGGCGTGCGAACAGTCAACTCAGAGTTAATGGATGTTATTTTACAAGCACTAGACACCATTAATGAGATGTTTGCGACTATCCAAAACAGAGACAAGCCTGAACCTGCAGATCCTGAATTACTTCATACTCTTCATATCTTAGGTCTACCTCCAACAGAAGCCGAAGCCACTGAAGCCTCTTCACAAACAGAGGTTGAACAACCTCATAATGAAGTGGTGGATACACCGGTAGCTGATGATGAAGATCCGTTTGCATTTGATGAACTATTTAGCGGAGCGCCTTCGGTTAGCGATGCTGAAATAGATGAAATCACTGAAGACGAATTTGAAAGCTTACTTGATGAGCTGCACGGTAAAGGACAAGGTCCTGCAGTTGAAAAACCAGTAGCAAGTAGTAGTGATTTTAGTGGTGATATTACTGATGATGAATTTGACAGCTTATTAGACGAGTTACATGGTGTTGGCAGTTTTGGTGAAGTTACGAGCAAACCTGAACAAAATGATGCCAATAAAACACCTGTAGAATCTGCTATACCAGCTGTAAATACAGTTAATTCATCAGATGATGAAATTAGTGATGACGAATTTGAAGCGCTTCTTGATGAACTTCATGGTAAAGGCACTGCTCCTAAATCGATAGAAAGTGCGCCAGCTGCAAAACAACCTGAACCTGTTTCACCGCCAGCTAAACAAGTGAGTGAACCAGTAAAAAAAGCTGAGCCAGCTAAAGCTCCTACTCCAAAACCAGTTGAAAAAGCGCCAGAGAAGCCAGTAGCTAAAGTACCACCAGCAGCAGCTCCAAAAAAATCAGCGCCACCAGCAGCAGAGACCACTGTTCGCGTAGATACAAAACGACTCGATCAAATTATGAATATGGTTGGTGAGTTAGTTCTTGTACGAAATCGTTTGGTTAGTTTAGCGACTAACTCAGACAGTGAAGCGATGGGTAAAGCAATCTCTAACTTAGATGTAGTGACTGCGGATATTCAAGGTGCGGTTATGCAAACACGAATGCAACCAATTAAGAAGGTATTTGGTCGCTTCCCTCGCGTTGTACGCGACTTAGCACGTAGCTTAAATAAAGATATTGATTTAAAACTTATTGGTGAAGAAACCGATCTAGATAAAAACTTAGTTGAAGCACTTGCCGACCCGCTTGTGCATTTAGTTAGAAACTCAGTTGACCATGGTATTGAAATGCCCGCTGTTCGTGAAGCAGCTGGTAAGCCTAGAACAGGTAATGTTACTTTATCAGCGTCTCAAGAGGGCGACCATATTTTGCTAACCATCAAAGATGATGGTGCAGGTATGGATGCTGAAAAACTGAAAAAAATTGCAATTAGTAAAGGCGTACTCGATCATGACCAAGCGAGTCGACTTTCTGACACCGAAGCATATAACCTGATTTTTGCACCTGGCTTTTCTACAAAAGAAGAAATATCTGATATTTCAGGCCGTGGTGTAGGAATGGACGTAGTTAAAACTAAGATCACGCAACTTAATGGCTCAGTAAGCATTCAGTCTGAACTTGGTGTTGGTACTATTTTAGAAATAAAAGTACCACTTACCTTGGCTATATTACCGACATTAATGGTCGTTGTTGGCGCACAAACATTTGCGTTACCACTGGCTGGTGTTAGTGAGATATTCAATTTAGATTTAACGAAGACGAATGTAGTTGATGGGCAATTAACAATTATTGTGCGTAAAAAGGCGATACCGTTATTTTACCTTGAGCATTGGTTAGTAAAAGGCTCAGATCGTTCTCAGCGAAAATCTAAAGGTCACGTCGTTATTGTACAAATTGGTACGCAACAAATTGGTTTTGTTGTTGACTCATTAATTGGCCAAGAAGAAGTAGTGATTAAGCCGCTTGATGCGTTACTTCAAGGAACGCCAGGTATGGCAGGCGCTACAATAACTTCAGATGGCGGCATTGCACTGATTTTAGACGTTCCAAACATGTTAAAACATTACGCAGGCTAATAATAAAGTAGGTATATATTTAATATATACCTACGCATAAATTTAATAAGAGAGCTAAATGGCCGTTAAAGTTTTAGTTGTTGATGATTCAAGCTTTTTTCGCCGTAGAGTAAGCGAAATCCTTGAGCAAGATAGCGATATACAAGTTATAGGCTTTGCTGTTAATGGCAGAGAGGCTGTTGAGAAAGCAGCTCAATTGCGTCCTGACATGATCACCATGGATGTCGAAATGCCTGTGCTTGATGGTATTAGCGCAGTTAAAGAGATAATGGCGAGTAACCCAACTCCTATCTTAATGTTTTCATCACTTACACGTGATGGTGCAACAGCAACGTTTGATGCGTTAGATGCTGGCGCAATGGATTTTTTACCGAAAAAATTTGAAGATATTGCACGCAATAATGAAGATGCAATTAAGCTTTTGCAAAGTAAAGTAAAAGATATAGGACGAAGACGTTTACCGCGAACATTTAGAGCGGCAACACCAGCTAAACCAGTCATTTCAACGAAACCAACAAGTTCACTTTCGCAAAGCACAAGCACATCAACAACTCAAATCAAGCAGCCTGATAGAAGCTTTCAAAGAGCTGCGCCTGCTGCATCGACAAGTTCAAATGTTGCCTCAATGCGAGCAAGTGGAAAACAATATCAACTTTTAGCTATTGGTACTTCTACAGGTGGTCCTGTTGCTCTGCAAACTATATTGACTCAATTGCCTGCTAATTTTCCTCACCCTATTTTACTTATTCAGCACATGCCCGCTGCATTTACACCCGCGTTTGCAGCGCGCTTAAACGGTTTGTGCCAAATAAAAGTGAAAGAAGCACAACAGGGCGATCGCTTACAACCAGGAACTGCTTATTTAGCGCCTGGCGGACAGCAGATGATGGTAGAGGGGCGTGGAGCAAATAGAACGCTGCGCGTATTTGAAGATCATAGCGAGAGAATAAGTTATAAACCAAGCGTAGATGTAACGTTTGCTAGTGCAGCTAAAACGTACCAAGGTGATGTACTTGCTATTGTTTTAACAGGTATGGGCGCTGATGGTCGTGATGGTGCAAGAATGTTAAAACAAACGGGGGCAACTATTTGGGCACAGGATGAGAAAAGCTGTGTCGTTTATGGAATGCCCCAAGCAATTGCTAATGCGGGGCTTTCAAGTGAAAGCTTAGCATTGAGCGATGTTGCAGCACGTATAATGAGAGAGGTAGGTTGTGGATAAACTCTCAATATTTGGACTATTGGTAGCACTTGGTGCAATAGGTTTAGGCTATTCTTTAGAAGGCGGTGTTGTTTCAGCTTTATTTAATGGCCCTGCGCTTATTATTGTACTTGGTGGCACGCTTGGCGCTGTTATGTTGCAAACCTCTGCTAGCACATTCAAAAAAATGCTAAATATGAGCTCGTGGGTTTTTGTTGCACCACAATACGATATTGAAGACGCAATAGAGCAAGTTAAACGATGGTCTCATAAAGCACGTCAAGAAGGTTACTTAGCGCTTGAGAATGAAGCTTTAGCTCACCCAGATGCGTATGCAGCAAAAGGTTTAAGCTTACTTGTCGATGGCTGCTCAGAGCAAAAACTACGAGACACGCTTGAAATTGATTTACTGCTAGAACGCGATCGTTTGCTTGAAGCCGCGCGTGTTTATGAAGCAATGGGGGGTTACAGCCCTACCATTGGTATTTTAGGTGCGGTGCTTGGCTTAATACAGGCAATGTCGTTTATTACCGATCCACAAATGCTTGGCGCCGGCGTTGCAACGGCATTTATTGCGACCATTTATGGTGTTGGTTTAGCTAATTTATTGTTTTTACCTATGGCAAATAAGTTAAAACAGCGTGTAGAGCAAAAAATGCTTTACCATGAAATGCTTGCTGAAGGCGTTATTGCAATAAGCATAGGTGAAAGCCCAGTAAATATAGAATTAAAGCTTGAAGCCTATCGTGTAGAGCGCCCTAATTTAGTGGACGAATAACATGTTACGCCGACGACTTCGTCACTCTGCTGCTAAAAGTCAACATACCGAACGTTGGCTTGTATCGTATGCCGATTACATGACTATTATGTTTGCTTTTTTTGTGGTTCTGTATGCGATAGCGATTAATAAAGAAGAACAATTCCAAATATTGTCAGATTCCCTTGAACAGGTTTTTGATAAGTCAGCTCGCCAATACTCCCAGCAAGGTGAAGGTGTCAACGGTAATGGAATATTGACAGATAGAGTGACACCTGAACAAGAAGTTCTTTATGGCGAAAGTATATTAAAAGAAGAGCAAGGTCCTGAGCTACTCGACGGCCAAAGTGATACAAGCAATATCCAGCAAAAGTATTTAGGCAAACCTCTTGATAGTTTATTAATTAAATTACAGTCAGCGCTTATTGATGAAATCCGTGATGGAGAAGCCAGTTTAGAGCTTAACCAAGATTGGCTGATTATAGAGCTAAGCTCAGGTATGTTATTTTCAAGCGGTAGTTCAGTTGCACACTCTCGAGCAAAGCAGGTCGTCAAGATTGTTAAAGATATTATTGCACCAGTAGATAACTATGTAAGAGTACGAGGTTATACTGATGATGAAAGTATTCGTAATGAGATATTTCGTTCGAACTGGGAACTGTCGGTAGCTAGAGCCACGTCAATTTTAGTAGAGCTGGAAGCATTAGGCATTAATTCAGCTAGAATGGCGATAGAAGGTTATGGCCAATATTCACCTTTTGCAAGTAACGATACAGAACAAGGGCGCGCAGAAAATCGTAAAGTTGTTATCGCACTTTCTAAGTATGGATTACCGCCAAAACAAGAGGTTAAAAGTGACGGGCAAGCTGATGAGCCTGCAGTGATTGAACCTGAAATTGAACTTCCTTCAGATGACGATACAATAAAAGTAATTCGTTTGCCTCATGGCGGTATTCGCATAACAACGCGCAATGAACAGTAATTAGGATGTAATGTGAAGATTTGGACTGTCGCTAATCAAAAAGGAGGGGTTGGTAAAACAACAACCGCAGTGAGCCTTGCCGGTATTTTGGCATTACAAGGTAAACGTGTATTGCTTATAGATACAGACCCTCATGCGTCACTCACTTATTACTTTGGCATTGACTCAGAGGATTTAGAAGTCAGTGTGTACGATATTTTTGCCCGTGGTACAAGTATGCAAAGTGAAGAGATACTCCAAGCTTTGTGTCCATCAACACTTCAAAACTTGGATATTTTACCTGCGACTATGGCAATAGCTACGCTTGATCGAAGTATGGGTAATAAAACAGGGATGGGGTTAATACTAAAAAAAGCGCTTGCAAAAATTAGCGAACATTACGATTATGCCATTTTAGATTGCCCTCCAGTTTTAGGGGTGTTAATGGTCAATGCGCTTGCAGCAAGTGAGCGAATTTTAGTGCCAGTGCAAACGGAGTTTTTAGCACTCAAAGGGCTTGATAGAATGATGCGTACTATGGATTTGATGCAATCCTCTCAAGCAAAAGATTATCAATATACTATAATTCCTACCATGTACGACAAACGTACTAAAGCATCGTTAGAAGCATACAAAACATTGCAAAGTACATATGGTGATAAAGTTTGGCCAGGTGTGATACCGGTGGATACCAAATTTAGAGATGCAAGCTTTGCACAAAAAGTACCTGTAGAGTATTGTCCTCGCTCGCGCGGTGTATACGCATATAAAGCACTGCTAGAATATTTAATTGAACAAGGTTAATGAATGAGTAAGCAATTGTTTGCTAATGAAAAAGTAATGAAACAATACCTTGGGGCTTTGTTATGTGAAGATGAGCCTGTAGATAACCTTGAGCCAGTTGCAAAATTACTTGAGCAAATCCCAGATGATTCACAACAGCATATTCATTCAAAACCTAAAGAACAATTAAAAGCAGCAGAGAGTACATTTGATAATGACTTGCTCAATGTTGAAATTGAGCCAATAGCTGAGCCAGCGTTTGAAACTGAAAAAGTTAATGAAGTGGTTGACGAGGAAGTAATAGCACCTGCAATTACTACTATAGAAAAGCCAGAGCTGGAGATTGTAACTACTAGCCAATCAGACTATTTTGATGGTGAATTTCAGGCATTGTTTTTTGAAGTTGCTGGCTTGACCTTGGCTGTGCCATTAAAAGCACTTGGTGGAATACATCAATTAGGTGAAGTAAATCATTTGTTTGGTAAGCCGAAATGGTTTAAAGGCGTTATGCTCAACAGAGAAGAAAAGCTTAATGTTGTTGATACTGCGCGTTGGGTTATGCCAGAAAAATATGATGATAAATTAGAGGCATCTTTAGATTATCAATATTTGATTACACTAGGTGATAGCCAGTGGGGTTTATTAGCTGAAAAGTTGATAAATAACATTACATTGAGTAAAGAAGATGTAAAATGGCGTACAAATAAAAGCAAGCGCCCATGGCTTGCTGGCGTTATAAAAGAAAAAATGTGTGCTTTGATAGACGTAGATAATTTAAATATATTATTAGAGAAAGGCTTAGATAGCCGTCAGTAGTAATGACCATTACGGGGTAATAGCATGAATCAAGATAAATTACTGTCAGCAAATAAAAACGCAGATAATAACGATGAAATTTTACAGTGGGTTACGTTTAAGCTAGAGGAAGAAACTTACGGCGTAAATGTAATGCAAGTACAAGAAATACTTCGTTATACAGAGATAGCTCCTGTACCAGGTGCACCTTCATATGTGATTGGTATTATTAACTTACGCGGCAACGTTGTTACCGTTATTGATACTCGTGCACGTTTTGGTTTGCTAGCTGCTGATGCAACTGACAACTCTCGCATCTTAATTATTGAAGCAGAAGAGCAAGTTATTGGTATTTTAGCCGACAGCGTATCGGAAGTGGTTTACTTGCGCAGCTCTGAAATCGACAGTGCGCCAAATGTTGGTACTGAAGAAAGCGCTAAGTTTATTCAAGGTGTTTGTAACCGCGATAATGAATTACTGATTTTGGTTGATTTAAATAAGTTACTCAGTGATGACGAATGGGATGAGTTAAGCGATATATAAGCTTTACCAAATAAATTATGGTGTTACTTAGTATAGCTATATCAGCGTTAGCGGTAGGACTTATATCGCTGGCGTTAATTATTGCATTAAAAAATAAACACGCGAATGAAATTAATGCTGTATCGCAGCAGCTTAAAGATAGCTCTGAGCAGACTCATATTTTGCGCAGTGAAATTTCGGAGATTAGAACCGGGCTCTTAAGTATTGGTAAGCGAGTGCTTGAAGTTGAACAACAAAACCAAGATTTAATGCAACAGCAAGCGGCGCAAAAATACGATGACCCTGATGCTAAAATTTACTCTCGTGCTGTAAAAATGGTTGAGTTAGGTGCAGACCTTGATGAAGTAATACGCGAGTGCGAACTACCACGAGCAGAAGCCGAATTACTATTTTCATTACATAAACAAAAAGGTGCTTAGCGCCTTTTTTTATGTGCGGATAAATTGGCTCAAGCCTTAATATTTAACTTACCTTGAAAATCCTGCCAACCTGGCGGAAATTGACCTCTTAATACATACGAAAACGCAATAAGCTCTGCAATAACATAATAAAGCTCTTTAGGAATTTCTTCTCCTAACTCTAAATGCGACAACGTTTTAGCAAGTGCTGCATCTTCGTGGATCATAATTCCTTTTAGTTTAGCCGCTGCTATTATTTCATCAGCTAATTCACCAAACCCCTTAACACTTACAGTGGGTGTGTTACCAGCTTCGTACAAAAGCCCAATGGCTGATTTATTAATCGGTGTTTCACTCATAGCTAAACCTTAATATTAATAATTGCGTGAGATTTATAGAATGCCTGATTGTTGGCATCGCCTCGCCTTAAATTGAGTTCGCCAACTTGTAAGCCATGTTTAGCTAGTTTTGATCTTAAATTATCTAAGTGAGGGTGAGCAATTGCACTTACTTCTTGGCTCGAGGCTAATAGCTGGCAATCGAGTGCTTTATCCATTAACTCTGCAGTAATTTGTAGCTGCCCAAGTTGGGCATAATCAAAGTTTAATCTGACAAACCATACATTTTTATCTTCTAATTTAACGGCGCTTGGCTTTTTATACTGTCCAAGTGTTATTTCTGTTTGGGCTGCTTCTGGAGGTAATCTCATCGGTAATAAAAATTGTGCAAGCGGGTTTGTGTCTGGCTGTTGATTTGGTGTTGAGACACTCACTTGGGTAAGTGTGTTTTTAACGTGTACGATTTCGCTGGCCAAAGCTTGTACTTGAGCTTGTTGAAGCTGTTCAAGCATTTTTGCTCCCGTGTTACCCATTTTAAAAGTAGGTATAAGTACTTGTAAGAGAGCATCTAAGCCAGTTTGATTATTAAAACTGATAGGCGTTACTGATTGGCTAATCAGAGGCGCAGCTAAAATACTCACAGCCACCTGCTCAAGCCCTTTAGTGAAACTACTTTGCAGCATATCACCCGCTAGTTGAGTGGGCTGTAAAGTAGCAAGTATCTCACGCTGTATGGTTGCAGGGTTTATGTTATTACTTGAAACCATACGGTTAAATGCTTGATTAATTAAGCGAGTTAAATCAGGGGTGTCTTTTGTTGCCTTATTTGTAATATCAGTAATTTGACTGCTTAAAAGTTGTTTATTGTAAGCCAACCTATCTGTAGGGGTTGTGGCATCAGGAAGCTTTAATAATGTACTTAATAGTTTTGCTTCTATTGGTTGTAGCATTTGACTACGAGAGGGCGCATTAGATAACGGCTCAGTTAACAAGGTAATGCTTTTAGTGTTCACTGTGCTTGTGTTGTTTTGATTGTTATCGTTTATTGCAAGCTGTGCTGAGGAGGTGGTAAGTCCCTTAGTGACTACTTCATTGGTAGGGTTAAGCAAGGTGTTCGATTTACTGTTTTCACTAGTAATAAGGGAGCTTAATTGGCTTGTTTTTAAATCACTTGGCTTAGCGCTCGCCACTTCACCTGGAGTAGAATTATTTGTTATTGGCGTGTACGTTGCTGCTGTGTTTGCAGATGTTTGCCAAACACTAACACTTCCTTTTACTAGTTGCGTTAATTGTACAATCGGCGGGAGCCTTGAAAAGTGCTCTGGCAAAATATTGCTCGTATTGTTATTTAACGCAGTACTCACACTTTGAGTAATGTTAACTCTAATTAGCGGTGATTCACTCAGTTGTATAGCTAAAGACGTTTTTTGTTGCGCGGGCGAAGTTGATAGCTGCGTTAACTCAGATTTACTTATTGTAGCAAAAGGCTTATTTTCAAAATATTTAACCGCATCATTAATTCGCGTTTTTAAATCACTAAAACTATTTTGTAGCCACGATTTTATTGGACTATTTAGGGTCAATAATGGATTTACTTTAATATTACTCGCAGAAACGGCTACTTCAGGTGCATTGCTTTTTTGCGCTAAAAGTAACTCGTTAAATGGTTTTGAGAATGAGTTGTTAAGCGTTACTTTTATATTGTTTGTATCGGTTTTAATAAATAATTTATCTGCCTGGTTCACTAAATTTACTTTAATAGGTGTATTAGGTAGCTCGGCAAGTTGTTGATTAGTAATAGGTGTTGTAAATGAACCTGACTTTTGAGGATGAGTTAAAATAGCCAGTTTTGGTGTTACTTGAAGCTGCGCACTGGGTAATAAGGCCGCGAGTAAATTAGTAAGTTTAGTTTGGCTAAGTGGTTGCGAGTGAACCGTATCAGCAAAGCGGTTAATAATATTAATCTGTGCGCCTTTATTAGTCGTACTAACAACTACTTTTAAAGGCTGTTCAGTTGTAAGTAACTGGGCCACGTCTTTATTTATGGCAATACTTGCGTTGAGTTTATCAATAACTAACTTGGGAGAAGGGGATACAGCAACTTGTACATCCATTGGTTGGCTTTGTAGCTCAGTGCCCGTGCTTACATAATTTAACAAGCGCTGCAATTGTACTGGCTGATTTAAAGTAAGGGTTGTACTGTTTGGCGAGATGTTGAGCTGCTTACCATCAGGGCTGATCTGTATGTTAGCACTGACTATTTTTTGCAGGTTTTGTGGTGCGCTTGTAGTGCCAAGCCTTAATGTTTGCCAATGCTTATCAATAAATACATCAAGCGTAATCGAGTCTTTCGAAAATTGGATGTTTTTAGCCGCAAGTACCTCACTAGGTAACTGTGGTAACTCATTGGTCTGGCTGTGAGCAGATTGATTGATAACCAATGAGTTAGATAATGTTATTTGCGTTGGTGTATTCATTATTTTAAATCAAGTTTTTGTTAATCGATTATAAAGCAATATTCGTATTACCCTATCATTATGGTAGACTAACGCCTAATTTTTGGCAGAGAGAATCGTCATCTTGTTACACATTAAGTCCGTCACCTGCATCAAGCAAGATCGTTGTTTGTTTGCGGATCTTAATTTTAGCCTTAATAGCGGTCAAATCATGCAATTAGCGGGTCCTAATGGGGCTGGTAAAACATCGCTACTGCGTATTATTGCTGGCTTTTCTGTGCCTGATGAAGGGTCTGTTCTGTTCCAAGATCAACCTATATCTAAGTACTATGAAGAGTATGCCAGAGAGCTGCTTTTTATAGGGCATAAAACAGGTGTAAGTACTCAGCTTAGTGCAGTTGAAAATGTTCGCCACTGGTTACAAATTAATGGCTACATAAATGAGCCTGATTTATATCCTATTTTAGCGCAACTTGGCCTTGTTGGACTTGAAGATGTACCCGTTAGAATGCTATCTGCTGGACAACAACGACGTGTAGCGCTTGTTAGGCTTTGGTTAAGTGATGCTAAATTATGGGTACTTGATGAGCCATTTACCGCGCTTGATAAAAGCGGTGTCGCCTTTTTACAGCAGCGATTTACTGAACACTTACAAAGCGGTGGTGCCATTTTATTAACGACCCACCAAGACTTAACGACCCACTTTAGTAACTTACAAACGGTTACACTGGAGTATCGCCACTAATGACTCGTCAACACTCTTATTGGTTGCTATTTAGTGCGGTATTTACCAAAGATGTAAAACTTGCGTTTCGCCAGCGCGCCGAAATTGTAAATCCTATTTTATTCTTCTTAATTGTAATTTCATTATTTCCGTTAGCAATAGGGCCTGAGCCCGGTCTACTTGCGAGAATGGCGCCAGGTATTATTTGGGTTGCCGCATTACTCTCTACCATGTTGGGTTTAGATAAGTTGTTTAGGGATGATTTTAACGATGGCTCGTTGGAGCAGTTAATTGCATCCTCTTATCCATTATCGCTAACCGTACTTGCTAAAGTGGCTGCTCATTGGGTGGTGACAGGTTTACCGCTTGTATTAATGACTCCGCTATTTGCATTGTTGTTAAACCTAGAAAGTACGGCGTTAACAGCAACCGTTTTAACATTATTATTAGGCACACCATTATTGAGCTTTATTGGCGCAATAGGCGCAGGGCTTACTGTGGGGTTACAAAAAGGGGGTATTTTGATGAGTTTACTCGTACTGCCTTTGTATATTCCTGTTTTGATTTTTGCAACGTCGGCTATCGATACCAGTACAATGTCACTGGATTATAGTGGGCAGCTTGCCATCCTTGGTGCAATGTTACTTATTGCTATTATAAGCGCACCAATTGCCATATCGTCAGCTTTAAAAGTGAGTGTAAGTTAATGTGGAAGTGGTTACATCCCTATGCTAAAGCAGAGCGTGCATACCAGTTATGCAATACGTTACTGCCATATTTTGCCGTAGTTACCGTAGTTAGTATGATTGTTGGATGGGTATGGGGGCTTGGTTTTGCACCTGCCGATTACCAACAAAAAGACAGCTACCGTATCATCTTTATTCATGTGCCTTCTGCCATTTTATCTATGGGGGCTTACTCATCAATGGCGATTGCCGCTATCGTTGCACTTGTATGGCAGCTACGAAATGCCGAGCTTGCTGTTATTGCTATTGCGCCTGTCGGTGCATGTATTACTGCTATAGCGCTTATTACTGGCGCTGCATGGGGTAAACCTATGTGGGGTGCTTGGTGGGTATGGGATGCGCGTTTAACGTCTGAACTTATTTTATTATTTTTATATCTTGGCGTGCTTTCGCTTTACCATGCATTTGAAGATAAGAAGTCAGCAGGGCGTGCGGCTTCTATTTTAGCAATTGTTGGCGTAATTAATTTACCTATTATTCATTACTCTGTTGAGTGGTGGAATACGTTACACCAAGGTGCAAGCATTACAAAGCTAGATACAAAAGCAATAGATCCAAGTATGTTTTGGCCTCTTATGGTTAATATTTTAGCCTTTGCTGCTTTTGTTGGAACAGTGACTTTAATTCGTCTTAAAAATGAAATTTTGCAACGAGAAAAGCACCGACCGTGGGTTCGCTCGTTGTTAAATAAGGGGTAATTATGCAGTTTGACTCTTTTTCTGATTTTATTGCAATGGGAGGTTATGGATTTTATGTCTGGCTTTCTTTTGGTACATGCGCACTTATTTTACTCGGTATTTTAGTGAACTCTTTGAGAGACACCAAACGTATTATGGCTTCAGTGGAGCAACAAATAATACGTGAAGCGCGAATTAAAAAAGCTAAGCAGGAACAAATCTCATGAATCCAAGACGTAAAAAGCGACTATTGGTAATTATTGCCGTACTGTTTGGTATTGGTGGGTCAATTGGTTTAGTGCTTTATGCACTGCAAGAAAATATTAATCTTTTTTATACGCCAAGCGAATTAATTGATGGCAAAGGCCCTAACAAAGAAAAACCACATATAGGTCAAAAGTTACGTATTGGCGGCATGGTTGTGCCAGGCACGGTTGAGCGTAATGAACAAAGCTTACAAGTAAGCTTTAAGCTAATAGATACAGGTCCATTAGTGACTGTGCGTTATCAAGGCATATTGCCAGACTTGTTTCGTGAGGGGCAAGGCATTGTAGCGCAGGGCGTATTAGTCGAGCCTAATGTTATTGAAGCATTTGAAGTGCTAGCAAAGCATGACGAAGAATATATGCCAGCAGAAGTTGCAGAGGCAGTTAAAGGTATTAAGCACGAAAAACCAAAATACAACTTAGATAGTGGTAATTAGCTATGATCCCAGAAATTGGTTATTTTTCTTTAACGCTTGCCATGGTGCTAAGCGTTTTACTGTGTATTTTTCCTCTTTGGGGCGCGCATACTGGTAATCTTCGGTTAATGCGTGCGGCTCCATCTTTAGCAATAGGCCAGTTTGCTTTTGTACTAATCTCTTTTGCTGCACTTATTTATGCAAGTTTAACAGACGACTTTACCGTATCTTACGTAGCGTATCATTCAAGTAGTACGCTGCCTTGGTACTATAAAATCACCTCTACGTGGGGCGGTCATGAAGGTGCTATTTTATTATGGTTAGTAATGCAAGCGGGTTGGACTGCTGCTGTAGCAGCGCGTTCTAAATCATTACCTTGGGTATTACGTGCTCGCGTACTGGGTGTACTTGGCTTTTTAGGTGTAGGTTTTATGATGTACACCTTACTGCTTTCAAGCCCGTTTGAGCGCCTACTTCCTTATTTTCCGGTAGAAGGGCGTGACTTGAATCCGCTGCTTCAAGATCCAGGTATGATTATTCATCCACCATTACTGTACATGGGTTATGTGGGGCTGTCGGTTGCTTTCTCTTTTGCTATAGCTGCATTGTTAACAGGTAAACTTGATAACACATGGGCTAAATGGTCACGCCCGTGGACGATGACTGCGTGGGGTTTCTTAGGTTTAGGCCTTACTATTGGTAGCTGGTGGGCGTATTCAGAACTAGGCTGGGGCGGCTGGTGGTTTTGGGATCCAGTAGAAAACGCAGCGCTTATGCCTTGGCTTGTTGCAACCGCATTACTGCATTCATTAAGTGTGACAGAAAAGCGCGGCATATTTAAATCATGGACCGTATTACTCGCAATTGCAGCATTCTCTTTAAGTTTGCTAGGTACGTTTATTGTACGCTCGGGTATTATTGTATCGGTACATGCGTTTGCTACAGACCCCGATAGAGGCTTATTTATACTCGCCTTTTTAGGCATCGTTGTCGGTGGTGGCTTGGCGTTATATGCAATGCGTGTGTCACAAGTTCACAGTGAAGGACGATACAAGCTGGTATCGCGCGAAGTGGCCTTATGGCTCAATAATATATTTTTAGTTGTTGCTACATTAATTGTTATGTTAGGTACATTGTTGCCAATGGTTCATAAAGAAATGGGCTTAGGTAGCATTTCTATTGGCGAACCGTTTTTTAATAAGATGTTTGCAATAATTTTAGTACCGTTTGCTATTTTGATGGGGATCGGACCACTTTTACGTTGGAAGCAAAACAAGTGGGCTTTTTTGCAAAACAAAATATTAATGGGCGTATTAGCAAGTGTTGTGATTACCTGCGCTTGGTTATTCTCAAGTTACGATTTAGTAAAACCACTTACGTTATTAGCGACAACACTGGCGGTTTGGATTGCAATATCAACAGGGATTGATATTTACACCAAAGCAGCTGTGCACGGGAGCTTAAAAGAAGGCTTAAAACGCTTTACTGTAAGTTACTGGGCTATGGTACTTGGGCATATTGGTATTGCATTTATTATTGCGGGCGTAACACTTACCTCGGCTTATTCAGTAGAGCGTGATGTATCGATGAAACCGGGTGAAATAGCACAGCTTAATGAGTATGAATATCGCTTTGATGGCGTTAAAACTATTCGTGGGCCAAACTACAGCGGTCATGCGGGCGTTGTATCTGTGCTTAAAAATAATGAGCTAGTAACACGTTTACACGCCGAAAAACGTAAATATGACATTGGTATGCAGTTTATGACTGAGGCGGCAATAGATGCCGGTTTTAAACGTGATTTATATTTAGCATTAGGTGAGCAATTAAGTGGTGATGCATGGTCACTTCGCATTTATCATAAACCATTTGTACGCTGGATATGGATTGGTGGCGTGCTTATGTCATTTGCAGGTTTCATGATTTTGTTTGATAAACGTTACCGTACATCAGCTAAAACAGCCCGTAAAGATGTACCGGAGAGTGTTTTATGAACCGTAAAATTTTAGCTATTGCGCCGCTTTTAGTGTTTGCTTTTGTGTGTGTATTTTTATACCAAGGTCTTTTTGCCAACCCTCGTGAAATTCAAACAGGGCGGATAGGTCAAGAAATGCCAGCGTTTAATTTACCTGATTTAATGCAAGACAATAAGCAGTGGACCAACGAGTCGTTAAAAGGTGAAGTTTACTTATTAAATGTATGGGGTACGTGGTGCCCAACATGTTTAGTCGAACTTGGTTATTTAACTAAGTTACGTGAGCAAGGCGTTAAAATTATTGGACTATATTACGTACAAGGTTACGACTCTGATTTTGATGGCCCGTTTGATATGCAATCACTTCGCAGCGAAGTCACTGATATGCTGCAACGTGCAGGTGACCCTTACCAATTTAATATTTTAGATTTACACCGTACTTTGTCGTTGGATTTAGGCGTGTCGGGTGCGCCAGAAACTTTTTTAGTCGATAAAAACGGCACTATTTTGTTACATCACACCGGTGATATAAATCCGCGAGTATGGCGAGCTAAATTTGCGCCAATTATGCAGGAGCTTAAATAATGAAGTGGTTACTACTTACGCTTAGCCTTTTTGTAAGCATGGGTGCGTTTGCACAGCAAGATCGCTATCAATTTGATAACAACAAACAAGCAATATTGTTTGAAGAGTTAACCAAAGAGCTACGTTGCCCTAAGTGTCAAAATCAAAACATTGCGGACTCCGACGCTGTTGTTGCTAAAGACTTGCGCGATAAAGTACTCGTATTGGTTAAAGAAGGTAAAAGTAAAGACGAAGTGATTGATTATATGATTGACCGCTTTGGCTATTTTGTTCATTACGACCCACCTGTTACACCAGCGACTTTAGTGCTGTGGGTACTACCTGTGTTAATTGTAATTGTTGGCTTTGGTTTTATTGTTATTCGCCAACGAAAAGCATCAGTAAAACAAACATGGAGCAGCGACGATGAAATGCTGCTAGCGAAGCTAATTGAACAAAATAAACGTCAGGAGCAAAGCTAAATGATTTTAATGTGGGCGTGTTTTGCCTTACTCACACTGGTTGCTCTTAGCTTTGTTATGATACCTTTTTTAAAAAAAGAGCGTGTTCAAACGATTACTCATAACGCCAATGCTGAATTAATTAGTATTTATGAGCAGCGTTTAGTCGATTTGCAAACTGATTTAGATAATCAACGCATTGATAGCGTAAATCACGCAGAATCAATTGTTGAATTAAAACGTCGCTTATTGAACGAGCTATCACCAGAGAAATCACTTAACAGCAAAGGTAATAATCGTATTTTTGCTTTAACAGGCGGTGCATTTGTTCTTGCGCTTACAGGGATTTTTTATAGTTTTACAGGCAGTCAGCAGCAAATTTCGGCTTGGCATGACGCAATGGATAATTTAGCTGATTATGGCGAGCGTGCTGTAATGCAAAAAGGTGAGCCGCTTAGTCAAAATGAGCTGCAGGCTTTTGCATTGGCGCTTCGTACTAAACTTAGCCGCTCTGGCGATGATGAAGTTGCTTGGATGCTACTTGGTCGAGTGGCTATGTCGCTTAATGAATTTGACATGGCGCAGCAGTCATTTGATAAAGCACTACGTATGAACCCTGATAATATGCAGGTTCTTATTAGTTACAGTCAGGTTTTATTACTTGAAGGTAGCGAAGCTAATATGACTCGCGCGGCAGGTATGCTTTCAAAAGTGCTAAACGTTGAGCCTACTAATTTAGATGCTATTTCGTTACTAGCCCTGATAGCGTATGAACGTAAAGATTGGCCGCAAGCTAAAACTGCATTTGAAGTTTTATTGGCGAGCATGGAAAAAAATGATTCACGTTATAACATGATCTCCGAACGTATTGCTGATATTGAGCAACAAATGCAAAGTGAAGGCTCAGTTATGCCAGTTACTACTACAACGGGTGCTATTGCAGTTACAGTCGACATTGCAAAAGAGCTTATTGATAAACAGCCAAAAGACGGTATTTTGTTTATATTTGCAAAAGCTGCAACTGGCTCACCTATGCCATTAGCTGCTGTTAAGCTGACTAAATATTCATTTCCAATTACAGTTGAGTTGAGTGATAGTAGTGCAATGGTTGCAGGGCTTAACTTATCTAGTGCAGAAAATATTATTATTTCGGCGCGTATTTCTATCGATGACTCTGTTATGCCAAGCTCTGGTGAGCTAGAAGGTCATTCACAGGCGTTAAAGCGTGAAAGTGTAAGTGACTACCAACTTCAAATTGATACATTAATACCTTAAGGACGTTAGATGTTAAAACACAGTTTTACTTTTTTATGTTTATTGATACTAGCCGGCTGTGCTCAAGTACCTCAAAGCAAAGTAGATGACAGAGATCCGCTGCAAAGTATTAATCGTCCATTATATGACTTTAATATGGATGTACTGGATGCTTATTTATTGCGCCCAGTTGCTGTAGGTTATGTTGAAGTAACGCCTATACCGGTAAGAAACGGTATTGTTAATTTTACAGGTAATATCACCGCACCTGTAGATATGATCAATGCGGGTTTGCAAGGTAAACCGGGTAATGCAAGTGTGAGCTTAGCACGCTTTTTAGTTAACTCTACTGTCGGTCTGTTTGGTATCTTTGATGTTGCAAGCTCACTAGGTCTTGAAATAGTCGATGAAGACTTTGGACAAACGTTGGGTGTATGGGGCGTAGGTGATGGCGCCTATTTAATGCTACCAGGTATGGGGCCAACAACAGCACGTAACCTGACCGGTGATGTAGTCGATAACTTTGTATTACCTGAAGTTGCGCTAACGACTCCACAAACTATTTTAGTATTTGTTTTAAAAGCAGTTGAGGCGCGTGCAGCTTTAATACCACAAGAAGGGCTATTAAATGATTCACTTGATCCGTACTTATTTGTAAAAGATATTTACTTCCAGCGTCAAATTTATGAGCTGTACGATGGCAACCCACCTATAAAAGAAGAGCCAGCTGATTTTGATGAAGACTTTTTAGAAAGTTTATAATTGAAGCCAATGATAAAAACGCCAGCTAAATGCTGGCGTTTTTATTGACTGTTTATATAATCTGAACTTTGGCTAGAGAAAAATAAACTTAGATATCATTATAATTCAATAAATTAGTAAATATCTTAACCAGAGTTCGGGTTACTTATTTTTCGTTAACTACTAACTGCATTTGCTCATTAACCCAAGTCAGTGCTTCATGATAGGCATCAGGAACTTTTTCACCTAGGTTTAGCTCTTTCGTTAATTCGTTTGCGGCTGACCAGTTAGCTTGTTCATAATACTTAACTAAGTTTAAATATTTTGCCAGCAAGCCTTCATCGTTTAATAAGGCTGCTTTTATGTCATTCGAAAGTGGAAGCTTTTTCATAACGCTTTCCATACTCTCATCTAAAATAGCATCCATAAGAGACATCATACCGGTTAAAAATGCCATGCCGGTATCTTTAAATTGTCCATGGGATATAGCGAGTAACTCACCAAAACGAGCGCGCGTAAGCGATAGCCTAATTAGCTCTATAGGTTTATCTGCTGATACTTGCGCTGCAAATAATAATGATAATAGTTTTTTAATTTCGTTAGCGCCAAGCACTATAAGGGCTTGCTTAATGGTACTTATTTCAGCACGCCTTGCAAAGGCAGCAGAATTTGAATACCTAAGTAATTTGTAAGATAGGTTTACATCACGCTCAAACACATCAGTGATTTTTTTAAGATCCATATCAACGCTTGATGTTTCGTAAAGTAATTCAGCTAATGCCATTTCTGAAGGCGGTAGAGCCTTACTTTGTACCATTTCCGGTTTGGAGAAGAAAAATCCTTGGAAATAATCAAAACCAAGCTCTAGAGCTTGTTGGTAAATTTCATAGGTTTCTACTTTTTCGGCAAGTAACTTAATATGCGAGTGCAGTTTTAAATCATTAAGAACCGTTTTTATTGTATCTATATCAGATGCTAAAAAGTCTATTTTAATAATATCAATAAATTGATAAAAGTGGCGCCAAACAGGCTGATGAATATAGTCATCAAGAGCAATAGTGTAACCTTTATCTTTTAGATCTTTCACTATGGCTAATAATCGCTTCCCAGGTTGCACAGTTTCAAGGATTTCTACAACTACAGTATCTTTGCCCAGTAGTGTTGGGTAGCCCTTTGATAGCGTTTCTAGGGTGAAATTTATATAGGCGGGTTTATTGTCGGTTAAATCTTCTAAGCCGAAATTAAACTGACTACCTTCAATTAGTCGTGTAGTTGCCTCGTCACCGTCTATATCGGGAAATACGTTATCAACGCCATCGCGAAATAAAAGTTCATACCCGATGAGCTTTTTATCTCTGTCTAAAATAGGTTGGCGTGCAGCGTAAAAATACATAAACAGTTCCGTAAGAGTAATCTAATTAGTTATTGTAATAATATATGGCAAAAGACTCAAAATAGCATTACGTATATTTGCTAGATTAATAAATTATCATTAAAAATTAAGGTCTTTCTAGTATTTAATTTATTATATTTCACCAATTCGCTTTAAAATTATTCAACATGAGTATTTTTGTATCAGGTGAGGGCAACAAGTTGGAGATTTTATTATCAAGCATGATATAGTCAGCGAGAATGGTTTTTACCCCAATAGTGTCTTAACTATAAAATTTTAAGAGTCATTATTTGGATTAAAGCCTATTATTAATAATTATGCGGAGGCTAATTTGGAAACAGGAATGATTATTTCACTAGCATTATATTTTATTGTAATGTTAGGTATCGGACTATATGCATATAAGCAATCTACTGACGATGTATCTGGTTACATGTTAGGTGGACGAAATCTATCTCCAAGTGTAGCTGCACTGTCTGCAGGTGCATCTGATATGAGTGGCTGGATTTTAATGGGCCTACCTGGTGCGATGTTTGTTACTGGTTTTAGTAGTACATGGATAGCAATTGGCTTGGTGATTGGTGCTTGGTTAAACTATCTGTTAGTTGCACCGAGATTACGTGTTTACACTGAAAAAGCAAATGACTCTATAACCATCCCAGACTACTTTTCAAATCGCTTCAATGATAAATCCAACCTATTACGTGTTGTATCAGCTGTGGTAATTATTGTTTTCTTTACTCTTTATACTTCATCTGGTGTTGTCGCTGGTGGTAAATTGTTTGAAAGCTCATTTGGTTTAACTTATGAAATGGGTTTATACATTACAACGGGCGTAGTTGTTTTATATACCTTGTTTGGTGGTTTTTTAGCTGTAAGCTTAACTGACTTTGTGCAAGGTTGTATTATGTTCATTGCACTTATTCTAGTACCAACGGTTGCATACTCTTTGCTTGAACAACCTTTAGAATCAACTTTACATAGCGTAAATCCAGATATGCTTAACTGGATTGGTGCAGGTTCTGCATTAGGTATTATTTCTGCAATGGCTTGGGGTTTAGGTTATTTTGGCCAACCACATATCATTGTTCGTTTTATGTCGGTACGTAGTGTTAAAGATATGCCTAAAGCACGCCGTATTGGTATGACATGGATGATTGTTGCTGCCATTGGTGCTGTTGGTACTGGTATATTTGGTGCAGCTTATACTTATGAGAACAACATTGTAGTTGAAGACCCTGAAACAATTTTCTTAATTCTTTCTGAGTTGCTGTTCCACCCACTTATTGCTGGCTTTTTACTTGCTGCAATTTTGGCTGCGATTATGAGTACTATCTCATCTCAATTATTGGTTAGTTCAAGTTCATTAACAGAAGATTTCTATAAAACATTCTTACGTAAAGATGCCAGTGATAAAGAGCTAGTTGCTGTTGGCCGTATAAGTGTTGCCGTAGTTGCTATGTTCGCTATTTATTTAGCTTACGACAGAGATAGCTCTATTTTAGACCTAGTAAGTAATGCGTGGGCTGGCTTTGGTGCTGCGTTTGGACCACTTGTATTGTTTAGCCTTTATTGGAAACGCATGAACTTTGCTGGTGCGTTAGCTGGTATGTTAGTAGGCGCATTTACTGTGCTAATTTGGATATATGGACCATTTACTATCAATGGTGAAAGCTTAAGTAGCTTTATGTACGAAATAGTACCGGGCTTTATTTTAGCGAGTATTGCAATTGTTGTTGTTAGCTTAGTAACAAAAGAGCCTGAGCAAAACATCACTGCTTTATTTGATGAAGTAGAAAAAGAGCTTTAATTAGCAATTACTACTTATTTTAAAGTGAGTAGTAATTAATACCAATCCGCAATAATACTTAATCATTTTGCGGGGCTAAACGTGTTGCTACCGGCGTTAAAAAATTCTCATTTAGTACAACTAAATATCGAATTTTTGCCTAGCTATCAACACGTTTTTCCACCCTAAAGAGATCATTTAATTAAGCGAATTAGTATAATAAAAAAGGGAGCAACTTAGTTGCTCCCTTTTTTATTTAGTTTGTCCCGTTCGAGGAGGGAACACTCTATGAATTAACTTACTTTTTTATCGTTGTTATCTTCAATTGATGCAACGTTATCTGACTTTTTACTTTTTGCTGGCGCTTTGGTAACAGCTGGATCTTTGCCACCTTTTAATATGGTCATAAAATCATCTTTGCTTTTCGCTATTTCTAAAGCAAGTGATTCAATTTGTTGCTCACTAAGCGGTACGTCTACCTTTTCTAGCATCAGCTCAAGTGATTCTGCTATATCGAGCATCTTGTCATAAGCATCCGCTTCTTTTTTGGTAGTAAACGTCATACGCTCGACTCCGTTTCGTTCTACAACATATTTAACAACAACAGCCATGATTTCTCCTGCAAAATTGCTTGGCACCGTGGTTTTTAAAAAACCATTAGATTACTGTTTTTATGTACAGTAATGGTTTGTAAGTAAATTTGCAAGCGCGAAGTATTAATTTTTAGGTGTCTTAAATTTGACAAAAAACGGTAACTTTACTTTAGTTAAGCAATCACTTTGTTGTACCAGCTGCATTTTCAGGATTTCGGATCATAGTGATAATGCGTTTAGGTACACTTTAAGTGATGAACTTTACAGTTCCTTATTTATTGATTTCCTGAGCAATACTCAAAATTAAGAAAAGAAGAATAAGGGCAAGTTTAATGAAAACGTTAAAAAATTTACTCATCATAAGTTTATTATGTTTACTACCCGCGACTACCGCGTATGCACAATTATCAGAAGTAACTAAGCAAATGCCTCAAGCTGAGACAATTAGTATAAATAATGCTGATGCAGAGATGCTTGCTAAGTTACCTGGTATAGGTAAGAAAAAAGCGCAGGCAATTGTGGATTATCGTGAAGAAAATGGCGAATTTAAAAGCGTTAGTGATTTATCGCAAGTTAAAGGGATTGGCAAAAAACTTTTAGCTAAATTAGAGGGGAAACTTTCACTTTAATATTTCTAAAAAGTAATCAGGGTGCTAGGCGCCCTGATTAAATTGTTTTAGCGCATCGCTTAAGTGCTTTTTAGCAAAGTTAATTTCAATAGGTGTAGTTAATAGTGGATAGCACAATCCGCCAAGTATCAAAAATGGTATTAATATCCAACCTTTAAATACAGTGAATATTAAAAATAGTGGGCTAAGTAATAGCAACTTTATAATACGCAATAGAACTTTATCAGTTGGCGAT
This sequence comes from Pseudoalteromonas sp. SG43-1, assembly GCF_014164415.1. Taxonomy (NCBI): domain Bacteria; kingdom Pseudomonadati; phylum Pseudomonadota; class Gammaproteobacteria; order Alteromonadales; family Pseudoalteromonadaceae; genus Pseudoalteromonas; species Pseudoalteromonas sp. SG43-1. Next base: position 76,841 of record NZ_JACJFD010000007.1, read on the forward strand.
AGCTGACTTAATGCAAGCGCAATTACGTCTTGACGCTGGCGTACTTTTAAATGCTTAAGCTGGTCTAATTGGCTTGAAAAAAATGTAAACATATCAAATCGACTTTTTAATTGATAAACGGGCAATAATTATAATAAATAGCGTTAGTGAGAAAATCCCAAATATCACTTCCATCCAAGCAGGCATGCTCATGCCAACAAACTGCCAATCTATATTTCCACAATCCCCGGTAGCTTGAAAAAAGCTAGGTATCCATTCATGTAGTGGCATAAATGATGGGAAATTTGGTTCAAACTCGCAGCTAAATGCAAAAGGGTCTGTGGTGGTCTGCATATCAATATGTTCGCGAGCAATTAAGTATCCCCAAACACTCGATATTCCCCAAATAACATACGCTATCATACGCACAGTTTTACTTTGTGGTTTACTTGAGCCTACAATCCCTGCGCCTAATAACCCCAATACTGCAGTGCGTTGATATATACACATTATGCAAGGCGCTAACCCCATTTTGTATTGAAAGAAAAGAGCGGTAACTTCAAGTAAAAAAACGATAGCTGTAAATAAAAGCCACGGGGTTCGTTGGGTAGGTAATTGTGCAAGCCAGTTCATAAAAATTCCGCGTTTTAATAGGACGTTAGATTATGACGTAGGATAAAGTATGCAGCAACAAAAAGGAAAAAAAAGCTACCGAAGTCGCTTTTTATAAGATGAAATTAATGACTACTCAATTCAGCCTTAGCAAAGGTTAAATGACGTTCTATTATTTTCCCATCGATACATAAGCTCAGTTATATTGCTTACTTATACTAAGGTGATGCATCATCTAAAGAATTTTTTATGGTTGTACTTTTTTGTACTTTTCTTATGGCAAGTGCGGGATAAGTTAATTAAGCTCAGGCGCTGCGTAAATAAAAATATCTCCATAATAACAATGTACCTACAATGAATATTACTCTAGATATTCATGCATTGTAGCTAAATTAGAGAAACCCAAATTTAATTATTTATTAATTTTAAATTTCTACCCATTTGCTTTATTAATATATATTACTTTACTTGTTAGTTGTGCTTCGTCTGGTACAATCAGTCAGTTATTCGTGTAAAACGATGAGTGTTGATTAATTCGAGTGGGAACTGGATGAGAATTTTTAAAGCGAAAAGCCCAGCAGGATTTGCTGAAGAATATATAGTTGAGTCCATTTGGAACGGCGATTTCCCTCCAGGTTCAATTTTACCTGCCGAGCGAGAACTTTCAGAGTTAATTGGTGTTACAAGAACAACCTTGAGAGAAGTACTACAGCGTTTAGCGCGTGATGGTTGGCTAACAATTCAGCATGGTAAACCTACAAAAGTAAATAACTTTTGGGAAACGTCTGGCTTAAACATTCTTGAAACATTAGCGCGCTTAGATGAAGACAAGATGCCAGAGCTGACAGATCAGCTTTTATCTGCACGTACTAATATTAGTGCTATTTATACACGTGCTGCAATTAAGTTAAATCCTGAACGCGTAATTGAAATTTTATCACAAAGCCATGAGCTAGAAGACACCGCTCAAGCATTTGCCGACTATGATTATAAAGTGCATCACGAATTAGCCGTTGCGGGTAATAACCGTATTTATGTATTAATACTTAATGGTTTTAGAGGCTTTTATTCAAAGATTGGTTGTCATTACTTCTCTGATGCCGGAACTCGTGAACTTGCTCGTCAGTTTTATAAAGATTTAACCATTTTGGCAGAAAATAAAGAGCATGATGGTGCTATTTCGATGATGCGTAAATACGGTCATCAAACAGGTGAGATTTGGCAAAAAATCCGTGGTGATATGCCCTCAGATATAATGGACTAAGTCTAAGCGAGAAACCTGCATTTGCAGGTTTTTTTATATCTATAAAATTTAGCGCCACCGTATATGAAATTCTAAAAAGTTTAATGTATAAACCACTTCGATATTTTTAAAATTTCTACTTAGTTACAACGCAACTTACCCTTTAAAATAGACCTATTATTTAAGCATATTAGTGCAAGTTGCAAGTGTTCGTTATTTTCGATTGCTCACATCGTTAAATGCGATTGTTCTTTTGCAGTGAATAACTTTAGAATGCCAATTAATTATATGTATGCGCTATTGGTTTTTAATTTTTAGCGCCCATATAAGTACCAGCATTGCGAAAGCAATTGAAAACAAACTCAAAATATTTGGAGAATAAAATGGGTGTATTAGTAGGCCGCCAGGCACCAGACTTTACCGCTGCAGCTGTTCTTGGTAACGGTGAAATTGTAGATAGCTATAACCTTCATGAAACAATTAAAGGTAAAAAAGCAGTTATCTTCTTTTACCCACTAGATTTCACGTTTGTATGTCCTTCTGAACTTATTGCATTTGATAAGCGTTTTGAAGAGTTTCAAAAGCGTGGCGTAGAAGTAATTGGTGTTTCTATCGATTCACAATTCTCACATAACGCATGGCGTAACACTGCTGTTGCAGACGGCGGTATTGGTAAAGTTCAATACGCACTAGTTGCAGACGTTAAACACGAAATTTGTAAAGCATATGACGTTGAGCATCCAGAAGCGGGTGTTGCGTTCCGTGGTTCTTTCTTAATTGATGAAGAAGGTAACGTACGTCACCAAGTAGTGAACGATTTACCACTAGGTCGTAACATCGACGAAATGCTTCGCATGGTTGATGCGCTAGCGTTCCACACTGAGCACGGTGAAGTATGTCCTGCTGGTTGGACTGAAGGTAAAAAAGGTATGGACGCAAGCCCTGAAGGCGTTGCTAAGTTCTTATCTGAAAACGAAGGCGAGCTATAATTTAGCCCTTAGTTTTAAATAAAAAAACCGCCAATTGGCGGTTTTTTTATTTGTAGCGTTAGCTCACTTTAAAATAAGCTCGCAAAGTTAAAACGAGAAACTAACTTTAGTGTAGAAGTATCGGCCTCTAGGGTTGTGTACACCTGAGGCATAACCGTATAGATCAGCGTCGCCATCACCAATTGCAAATGGTGGCTCTTCATCAAATAAGTTATTTACACCTAGCGATACTTTAGTTGAGTCAGTAACACGATAAGATGTTTGTAAGTCTACCAATGTTTGCGAATCAATCATACGTGATGTATTGCTATCAAAGTCTAAATTACCGTCAAAATCAATATCAGGGGTATCTTCAAACTCACCTACATAACTGATGTTTACGTTTGTATTAAACTCGCCAATTTCCCAGTTTGTAGAGAAAATCCAGCGGTGCTCTGGATAGCCATACTCACCGGTGTAATCGCGGCCATCTTTTTCAAATTTATTTTGGTATGCCCATTCTAAATTAAATTTCAATAAACCTAAGTCATCAAGTGAGTGATTGTAGTTAGCTGAAACATCAACTCCAGATACTTCTTGCGAAGAAACGTTTTCAAATGTGCTGTAAATTTTTTGAATTGTTCCTAAGCTATCGCCACCTGTAGGTGTTAAGCGCACACATACAGTACTATCTTGGTTATTACACTCAGAGTTATAAATTGGACCAAACTCTTGCTCATCAATTTTGTTATCTTGAGTGATGCTCCACACATCGACACTTAAACCAAACTCAGCAGAAGGCGCCCAAATAAAGCCGACATTCCATGATTCTGATTCTTCAGCTTCAAGGTCAGGGTTACCAGCAAATTCAATGTTGTAATCAAGTGCATCACAATCAAGGCCCGTTGCTTCACATCGGTATGTATCTACAAAGAATTGGCTTTCTTGAGATGGACCTAAACCAACTTGTGCCAAAGAAGGCGCTCTAAAGCCTTGTGCCCAAGAGCCACGCACTGTGATTTCATCAGTAGGCGCCCAGCGAAGAGCTACTTTAGGGTTTGTTGTTGTACCGAAGTCACTGTAGTCATCGTAACGGCCAGCAAGTTGTAGCTCTAAATTATCAGCAAGAGGGATAGAAAACTCGACATAGGCTGCGTATTGTTCACGATCTGCAGATGCAGATACAGACTCTGTGCCAAATATTAAACCACGTTGAAATTGATCATCTGGAATGTCATTAACGTCTTCTTCACGGTACTCAATACCTGCAGCCATCATTACTACATCATCGCCAAAACTAAATGCTTCACCTGTAATGTTTGCATCAAAGGAAGTCATGTGAGACTCACCACGACGCACTAAGCTTGTTGTAATACGATCAATTACAGCAGGGTCGTTGTATGTGCCACCAAATGGATTGTAGTTTCCTGCATCAATTTCTTGTTGTAAGAAATCAGTACGCACCCAACCTTGTGTTCTATCACCTGTTTGCAAAGATTTACTTCGGCCTTTTTGTACAGCAGTTTCCCAGCTCCAGTCATTAAACTCACCTCTAAGCCCTGCAACAAAGCGAAGAGTATCTGATTCAATATCCCATTGGCGTGCGCCAGCATCAACTGTACGGTAACGACCAATTTGAATGTCTTCACCAAATGGATTGTTAGGGTGGCTAGCTGGGACAGTTAAGCCTGCATCTTCATCAAGTGGAGTAGGGGCTCCGGCCGCAACAGACGTATTGTGCTGTACTGCCATTTCTAAAAAGCCCGTAATGCCATTATCAAAGTTATATTCAAATTGAGAAATAGCACCCACGCGTTCAGACGCTGGTGCGATATAACCGTAGGGGCCGTAATCAAATAAACAACTGCCGCTTGAAGTTGCATTTTCAGCAGGACAAGCCGGATCAATTGTTTTAACACCGTCTACATAAAAATATCCAGGGAAGCCACGAGATGAGCGAAAATCTTCACCACCATAAGGTGATTGATTTGCTGTACCTAAGCTGCCCATTTCATCAGAAGAAAGAGATGTATTTTTAAAGTAATCGATAATAACTGACGCGCTACTTTTCTCGCTAGTAGTACCCCATACTAAACTTGCTGTTGTTTCTTCATAATTGGGACCATCAGTACCACCGTAGCCCAAATTAACTTCAACACCGTCAATGTCTTTTTTCAAGATTACGTTTACCACACCCGCCACTGCGTCTGAGCCGTAGATAGCTGAAGCACCATCTTTTAGTATATCGATTCGCTCAATGGCAGAAACTGGGATACTGTTAATATCTACAAATGAGTTTGTGATACCTTCGGCAAATGCACTAATAGATACACGACGGCCATTGATTAGTACGAGCGTAGCATCAGCACCTAAGCCACGTAAACTAACAGCAGCAGACCCATTTGCAGTTGAGTCTTGGTTGTTACCACGTGTTGAGAAAGTACCGCTACCCGCGACAGGCATTCTTTCGAGGAGTTGTTGTAGGTTGTCATAACCCATGTTCTCAATATCAGCTCTTGCGATTGATTGAACCGGAGAAGGTCCTTCGATATCTGAACGTTTGATTCGTGAGCCAGTTACTTCAATGCGCTCTACTTTTTTAGCTTCTTCAGCAGCGTAAGTTGTTGTTGTAAAACCTGCTGAAAGTGCGATTGTAGCACCTGCAATTAAGCTAGGTGTAAATGCAGTTGATTGCTTCATCCTTAAGTCCTTGTTGATATGTTATAAATTTAGTTGCTCTATACCAATCCTTTTTAAATTGTTAAATAAATCCCATATTTAAGCGGATTGATATAACAAGCGACGACATTAATATCATGTAACTTAAGTGTTAGCAATTAGACTGAAATGTGATTTTAGTATGGTTTTTTGTGTGTTTTTGGATGATTTTAAAACAGATGTTATGCGCTGAAGAAGGTTGAAATAGGCGCATATGCTTTATTTTGGAAATAACAAATACAGCCTAAATGCGAGTAATAATTAAATTAATTAATTCACAATAAAATTGTAATAAATTATTTACATGTATATTCTGAATGAATAGTAATCTTGTTGTATATTAATAAAACAAATAATAGTTGGTTTTTTAATAAAAAAACGCCTAACTTGTTAGTTAGGCGCTGTGCTTATACTTTGTGTTTCATTAAACGTTCTTTTTCGCGAGACCAATCTTTATTTTTCCCGTCGTCACGTTTATCGTGCAACTTTTTACCTTTTGCTAGATGAAATTCAAGTTTTACCCAACATTTTTTCCAGTACATAGCTGTAGCTATTAATGAATAGCCATCTCGCTCTGTTGCACCGAGTAGACGGTCAAGTTCGCGTCTGCTTAATAGTAACTTACGATAACGCAACGGATCGCAAATTACATGGGTTGATGCACTATTAAGTGGCTGGATTTGCGCGCCAAGCAAAAATGCTTCGCCATTTTTAAGATGAATATAAGTTTCGGTGATGTTTACCTTACCTGCTCGGATACTTTTTACTTCCCAGCCTTGTAGTTCAACACCTGCTTCAAACTTATCGTGTAAAAAATACTCATGTCGCGCTTTTTTGTTTAGCGCGATGGTATTACTTGTCGATTTTGATGAATTTTTCTTAGCCATAGTGCCCTATAATATACGTAATGTGAGATGTTTTACATCGATTTTTTAATAATGCTTTTAAAAATTAAGCTTTAATTTAAGCAGCATGAAAATTTGGGGAAACGCGCAAAGCTTGCTAAAATTCGCCCACACAGTTGGGAGTGAGTATGCCACAAATAGAAAAAAGTGCGCTGGTTATGTACAGCACTAAAGAGATGTTTGATCTAGTTAATGATGTAGAAGCTTATTCGCAGTTTTTACCAAATTGCTCAGACTCAAAAATTGTTTCACAGCATGATAATAACATGACCGCGAGTTTAGAAATATCCAAGGCGGGTATAAAAAAGTGGTTTACCACCGAAAACACCTTTGTTGATGAGCAAACAGTGTTACTAAGCCTTGTTGATGGACCATTTAAGATGTTAAAAGGACGTTGGCACTTTCAAGAGCTTGACGCCAAAGCATGTAAAGTTCACTTGCAACTAGAATTTGAATTTTCAAGTAAGTTAATAGAGCTTGCCTTTGGTAAGATTTTTAACGATGTTGCAAAAAATATGGTGAGTGCATTTACTCAACGTGCAAAACAGGTTTATGGAGCGAGAGCATGATTAATGTTGAGGTGGTATTTGCATTACCAACCACGGCCACGTGTTTATCAATTGAAGTGCCACTAGGGACTACAGTCGAGCAAGCTGTTATTCAGTCAGGTATTATACAAAAGTGCCCTGAGATAGATGCTACATCGCTAACTTTAGGTGTGTGGAATCGAACTGTAAAAGCTAACTATGAGTTAAAAGACGGTGACCGTATAGAAATATATCGTCCATTAATTGCAGATCCTAAAGATGCGCGTAGAAAGCGTGCAGAAAAAGCTAAAGAAGAAGGGCGTGCAAATAAAATAACGGGTGGCCGCCCACTCGAAAAGTAACGAAAATCGATATAAACGTGGAAAATTTAACGGATTAAATCACACGCTGACGTTGTTTAAAATGGTAAAAGCTTTTAAATAAACCAATAAAAAAGGTGAGCCATGCTCACCTTTTTTTACCACTTGAGAAATTTATTGCTCGAGCGGTGTAGTAAAGTTTTCAGGTTGGTCATAATCACCTGAAATTGAAACTAACTTTTCATTTTCAAAGTTAATTACTAACTCTTTATTTTGCTCGTTTTTACGGCCTTTATTGAAGCTGTAAATATAACGCCAAGTATTGTTATCAAAGGCGTCTTCGGCAATAGGTCTGCCTAATACGTAAACAACTTGCTCTCGAGTCATATTTACACGAAGTTTTTCAACATCCGATTGCTCTAAAAAGTTGCCTTGTGGGATGTTAATTCGGTATACCCAGCTAGAGCAACCTGCTGCTGAGCTAAGTGTTAAAGCAACGATAAGCCAAAGAGAAAAAGTTTTTAACGACTGCATTGTTAGTTGTGATCCTTATTTTTTATAATCTGCATGATACCGATTAGTCACTGAAGGTAAAACCCTTTTAAGCAATTGTTTTATGTTAAGGGCGTTAAGGTAATGTTTTGACCATAAATAATGAAAAAAGTTTACAGCACATCGAAACGAATATTTTAAAAACGGAGTCTACTTGGTTTTTATATATAGTTGAGACACGATTTGGTCATTGGTACACAGGGATCACAACTAATGTTGAAAAACGCTTTGCAACTCATCAAGCCGGCAAAGGGGCCAAAAACCTTAGAGGGAAAGGGCCGCTTTTACTTATTCATCAACAACAAGTTGGTAATAAAAGTGAAGCAAGTAAACTTGAGTATCAATTAAAAAAGCTCCCTAGAGCCAAAAAAGAAGCATACGTTTTAGCATTTAATACCGGCGACACTAAAATCATTTAGTTAATTTATTTAGATTAAACCGTATCCGCTGTGGGCAAAAGCTAGCTTTTAATATAGCTTTTGCTCACAAAGGAAATATAGCAGTTATAGCTGCTTAGCGATGTTTTTCAAAGGTAGCGACAAGTGCATCGAGTGTTTGAGCGCTGTTTGCCAAGTCACGAATAGCTTGCTCTGTATTGATTTGCTCGCTCATTGCTTTATCGCTAATTTCACTTATTTGCTCTATGTTACGACCTACATCAGCAACCACATTACTTTGCTGCTCAGTTGCAGTTGCAATAAGCGTAGCCATATCGTTTATTTGATTAGCTGTTTCGGCTATCGCATCGAGTAATTCTACTGAGCTTTGCATGGCTCCAACGCTTTGCTGCGCTTTATCTTTTGATTGGCTAATATCGTTAACTACATCATCAGATATTCTTGTAAGCTCTTCAATCATAGATTGAATTTCGGTGGTTGATTGCGATGTACGGTTTGCCAGAGCGCGTACTTCATCAGCAACAACAGCAAAGCCTCGGCCGTGCTCACCTGCGCGAGCAGATTCAATTGCCGCGTTTAAAGCAAGTAGATTAGTCTGATCCGATATCCCTCTAATTGAATCCACAATACTTGCTATATCAACCGTTTTTTTAGAAAGCAAAGTAACTTGCTCTGTTATGCCATCAATATCGCTAGCTAGGGCTGAGATAGTTGCCTGGCTTTGTAATACTTGTTTGTGGCTTTGAATGGTGTTCTCACGGCTGTTATCGGTTAACTTAGCTGTATTCGCTGCGCTTTGTGCTATTTCTTGCACTGTAGCGCCCATTTCGTTGATAGCTGCTGCGACAGATATTGTTTGCTCTTTTTGATTATCAATTGCTTGCGAGTTTCGTTTTGCCTGTTCAAATACATGATCAGAACTTTGGCGAATATCGTGGCTTTCACTGGCAACTTGAGTAATCGCTGTTTCTATTTTATTTATAAACTGGTTAAAGCCATTACTTAGATTGTTGAGCTCTGGTTGGCTTGATTCTGGTAAGCGGTACGCTAAGTTTGCATCGCCAGAGCCTAAGCGTGAAAATAACTCAGCCATTTTAGAAAGTGGAGATGAAAGAGAGCGAGCAAGTAAGTAACTAATCAAGCTAGCAACTAACGCGGTAATTACTGTAAAAGTAAATATTTGCCATTGTAGGGTGTTTACACTTGCGAATACTTCACTTTTTGGTACTTGAGCTACAACATATAAGTCAGTGTTTTTAATTGGGGTTGCAGCTATAAGAGTAGGTTCGCCATTTAAGCTAATTTCTTCTAGTGCAAAGCCATTACTATTAAATAGTTGGCTGTGAATATTTGCAGTATATAAATCGTCAATATTTGCTTTTGCTACTTTATTGGCATCTTTATGAAGTTGAATTAATCCATTTTTATCTGCAATAAATACAAAACCTGTTTGCTCAATTTTAAATTGCTGTAATAGCTTTTGCATATCAGTGATGCTTTTTGCAAGACCTGCTAAACCAGTACCATTAGCTTGCTGATGATTTACAAACATTTTCACATCATTGGCTGACTCTTGATAAATACTGATAGAATAAGGTTGTTTTGATTGTTTGAACGCAAAAAACCAGCCATCAGCTGTATCGTTTTTTAACACACGCAAAAAACCATTTTGGTTCCAGTACTGTGCAGTGTCTCTATTTGCCCAAGATGCTGTTGCTAAATCGTATTGCTGGGCAACACGATTTAATTCTTTTAATAATAAAGTGTCGTCTTGATTACTAGACTGAGCCCATTGTAAAACAAATTCGTTTGATGATAGTTGCTGAGCAGCACCAAGTAACTCGTTAATTTCACCGCCTATATGATTACTGATTGTTTGCAGTTTACTAGGTAGCTCTGACTCGATCATACGTTGCTCAATTATGTCTTTAGAGCTGTATAAAGAGGTCAAGCCAATCAGTGCCGCTACGCATATAGCAATAACACTGCCTAAAGCTGTGATTTTTTGAGTAATAGAAAGGTTTTGTATCGTCATGATATTAATTAATTTTACAACTGAGTAGAGGACTATACTAGCACATTATTTATTTAGAGCTAGATATTGCCTACTGTGAAATGAATAGAAGGTAGCGTGTTATGGTTAAATTTTTATGAATATGCATAAAAAAGCCCATAAGCAAAGCATATGGGCTTGGTTTCTAACAAGCGAAACATTTATCGTTTAGGGTTAAACAATCTTTTTCATTGCTGACATGTAGCCACGTAATTTAGCACCTACTTTTTCAACTGGGTGTTCACGAAGGGCGGCGTTAATTTGAATTAATGTTTGGTTATCAACTTGGTTACAGTGCTCGCCAAGGCCTTTACCAATAACATCTGTATCAATTTTTTTCATAAAATCTGCAAGTAATGGTAAACATGCATGGTTATATAGGTAACATCCATACTCTGCAGTGTCAGAAATTGTACGGTTCATTTCAAAAAGCTTTTTGCGTGCAATAGTATTAGCAATTAATGGCGTTTCATGTAAAGACTCGTAGTAAGCTGACTCTTCAATAATACCGGCTGCTGTCATGGTTTCAAAAGCAAGTTCAACACCTGCTTTTACCATTGCTACCATTAAAATACCGTTATCAAAAAATTCCTGTTCTGAGATTTCTACATCGCCAGCAGGGGTCTTTTCAAAGTTAGTCTCTGCTGTTTCAGCGCGCCATTTAAGTAAGTTTACGTCATCGTTATTCCAGTCTTCCATCATAGTGCGTGAGAAAGTGCCGTCAATGATGTCATCTTGATGCTTATTATAAAGCGGGCGCATAATTAGTTTTAGCTCTTCGCTTAGTTCGAACGCTTTTACTTTTGCAGGGTTTGAAAGGCGGTCAAGCATGTTTGTAACGCCGCCGTACTTAAGTGCTTCGGTAATTACTTCCCAGCCGTATTGAATTAGCTTTGATGCATAACCCGCATCAACGCCTTTTTCTATCATTTTATCAAAACATAAAATAGAGCCAGTTTGTAACATGCCACATAAAATGGTTTGCTCGCCCATTAGGTCTGACTTAACTTCAGCAATAAATGATGATTTAAGTACTCCTGCACGGTGTCCGCCAGTCCCTGCTGCATACGCTTTAGCTTGTGCTAAACCATGACCTTGAGGGTCATTTTCTGGGTGAACAGCAATTAGAGTTGGTACACCAAAACCGCGTTTGTATTCTTCACGTACTTCAGAACCAGGACACTTAGGCGCAACCATGATTACAGTAATGTCTTCACGTACTTGCATGCCTTCTTCAACAATATTAAAGCCATGAGAGTAGGCAAGTGTAGAGCCTTTTTTCATAAGCGGCATAATTGCACTTACTACAGCAGTATGTTGCTTATCTGGTGTTAAATTAAGTACTACATCAGCTGTTGGGATTAGTTCTTCGTAAGTGCCAACAGTAAAGCCGTTTTCAGATGCGTTCAAAAATGATTGGCGACGCTCAGAAATAGCTGATGCGCGTAATGTGTAAGAAACATCTAAACCAGAGTCACGTAAGTTTAAGCCTTGGTTTAAACCTTGTGCGCCACAGCCTACAATAACTAGTTTTTTACCTTTAAGTGCATCAACGCCATCGGCAAATTCGCCTGCGTCCATAAATTCACATTGCGCTAATTGCGCTAATTGCTCGCGTAAAGGTAAGGTATTGAAATAATTCGCCATTGTTAGTGTCCTATAAAGTCATGTTTGTTAGATGCGCAATGTTTACTGCGCTTACAAACACCATATGTAAAATCGTTGCTTGCGTAAAATGATATATTTGAATTAAAGTGTTTCATAATATGAAATGCAGGGGGTTGGATGGAACATAAGCACTTAAACTACTTTTTAGCGTTGGCTAAAACACTTCACTTTGGGCGCGCAAGTGAGCTTTGCCACATAAGCGCACCCACTTTGAGCCGAAATATAAAACATTTGGAAGAAGAAGTTGGAGTAGCATTGTTTATCCGCGATAACCGAAGCGTTAAGTTAACGCGTGAGGGGGAGTCCTTTATTGATTACGCAACGGCAACGCTTGCTAATTGGCAACGTTTTAAAACGAATGTAAAAGACCCACAACAGCATATTTACGGCAAAGTAAGTATTTATTGTTCTGTAACTGCATCTTATAGTTTTTTACATCAAATATTAGAACAACTTCGTGCGCAGCATCAGTACATAGAGATAACATTAAATACAGGCGACCCAGCACTTGCTATAAATCGTGTGCTTGATGGCCACGAATTAATGGCAATTGCAGCTAAGCCTAATAAATTACCGTCGCAAATTGCCTTTGTTGATATTGGGCACTCACCACTTTTATTAATTGGCCCAAAAATTCAATGTCCGATCACACAAAAGCTTACACAAAATAGTGATGACATTAATTGGTCTGATTTAGAGTTTATTGTCCCAGAACAAGGTTTTTCTCGCCAAAGGTTAGAGCACTGGTGGCGCAAAAATAATATTCACGGAAAAATCTACGCTCAAGTTGCAGGACATGAAGCAATGGTATCTATGGTGAGCTTAGGACTAGGTGTCGCTATGGTCCCTAAAATAGTGCTAGATAACAGCCCGCTGCAAGATAAGGTACAAATACTAACACCAAAAATGCAAGCACCTGAAGGGTTTGATATCGGTTTGGCGGTATTAAGAAAAGAGTTAAATGACCCTGCAATCAGTGCGTTGTGGAATATTGCGCAAACTTTAGAAGCAAAAGCAATTTAATATACACACAGAGCAAGTAAATTAGTTAAATAGTATTAATATAGGTTGCGTATGAGTTTACTATTACTTAACATTGAGTGCTAATAATAAAAACAATGACGCTTGAGAGTTTATTTATGAACCACGCCGTATCACTTGCTCATTCTGCTCAATGCCTTAAAAAGGCGATTCCTTTGATGGTAAAATACCGCATGCCGGTTACGCCTATCAACTATGCAATTTGGTACTGTTACATTCAAGGGAGTAACCCTTCATTAAATGCTGAATTAGACCATGTTATTGCTGAGCAACAAACATGCTCACAAGACAAAGCAAAAGAAATTTTTGATAAGCATTTAACGCAAGACGATCTGGCTTTCTTTCAAGAAATGACTGAAAAGTTCCATACAACCATGGAGCAAGTCCAGCAAGATATAAGCACCACGCTTGAACATTCCAAAAGCTTTACAACAAGTTTAGTTGATTCACAAAATGAATTAAATATGCTTGCTGATGTAAATTCTTATAATGAAATATTAGGTTGTGTAGAGCGCTTAACCGACGATTCTATTGCTATGCAGGATTATGCTAGAGAATTTCAAACTAAGTTAGCTGTTGCTTACAACGAAATAAAAGATTTAAAAGAAGCACTTAATATTTCAAAAGAAGCAGCTGATACCGACACGCTTACGGGGTTTTATAACCGAGGTAAGTTTGATTCAGATATCGTAAAATTTTGTTTTGAATACTCAGAGAAAGCACAGGAAGATTCTCTTGCCGTACTAATTATGTTTGATATTGATCACTTTAAACGTTTTAACGATGACTTTGGTCATCAAAAGGGTGACGAAGTGTTGAGGTTAGTTGCCAAAAAAGTGAGAGAAAATACAACTGAAACAGCAAATATATATAGATACGGTGGCGAAGAGTTTTGTATAACAGCTTATTTTGACACTATTAACGATATAATAGCGTTTGCCGATTGTATACGTTTAGCTATTGCGAAATTAGCGATTCGTAAAAAGCATGATATAACAGCTAAACGTGCTATTTCTGCAAGTTTTGGTTTAGCTATTTTACGTCCATTTACTAATAGCTCAGTTTTAGTTGAGCGTGCAGATAGAGCCTTATATATCGCAAAAACACATGGCCGAAACCGAATAGAAATAGCCCCTGATATTTAATAAGCATCAGAAGCTTGATTTATTACGGCTAAAGCCGCTATTAACTTTGGTAACCTAGTAGCTTGTAAGGTTAATAAAAAAAAGTTGTTAGAGTTGGCTTCCTGCAGATTTTATTTGAATTAAAGCATTTGCGAGGTTATCCCTCATTTCCAAAGTTTCTCAAAGCAGTGCCAGCTTAGCCAACGCACATAACTAATTTGAAGGGTTTGTCACTTCAAAAACACAAAAGTTAACATTTGTGTATACAAATTGTGAATAATTGTAACCAGCTAGAGCTAGTTTAAAAAGACCTTGCTAGTATGGGGAACTTACTTAATTTAATACTTTGATGTACGCTGATGCGGTATTCCTTCTCCTTATTAACTGCTCTATGTTTTAGCACTTTGTTTGCTTGCCTTTCGGTGCAAGCAACACAGGCAAGCAAGCATGCTGACGATTATACAGAGCAAGATATAACAACTGATTGCCTGCATTTGAGTTTAAGCGTTGGGGCTGGAGTTATAACCAACCCTTTGCATGGTGGAGATAATATTCCGCTTGTGCTTATTCCACAAATTGCGTTTTATGCAGAGCAATGGTTTTTTGATAATGGCCGCCTTGGCTATTCATTTTCACAATCCCCAAAGCATCACTTTAATCTAGTTAGTGAACTCAACTCTGAATCTCGCTTTTTTATAGACTGGCACCCTAAAAATGTATTTGCATTGCAAAGTAGTGCTCTTAATAATCAGTTTGTAATGCAAAATGAAGCCTCGTCCTCTCGCTACGCTGATATTGATAATTTGCATAAACGGCAAATTGCCTTGGATGCGGGTATTGCATATCACTATGTAAATGATGACCATGTTTTTTCAGTTCAGGCTCTGCATGATATAACCGATGTTTATCGAGGTGTACGCGGTGCATTGCAGTGGCAATATCATACTGTGCTAGGAAAGCTTAAAATAAAGCCAACACTTGGAATAAACTATAAATCTGCGGAACTAAATAGCTATTTTTATGGACTTAATGAGGGTGAAACTCAATTTGGCAAAATAGACGTTGGTAGTAGTTGGCAACCTTATGCTAAAATCGACGCCCGTTGGCCACTGAGTAAGGCTGACTCTCTTCGTTTTCATGTAGCATATTACGACTATTCGGCTATGGATGGCAGTCCGCTCTTTGAACGTACTTATTCAATGACTGCATTTATAGGATTCGATCGTACTTTTTAATATGAAGTATTCAATATTAGTTGTGTTTATTACCACTTTTTTTAGTGGTTTTAGTGTGGCACAAACCCCTGTTTTTAGTGTTTCTCCAAAAGTCTGCGTGGTTTCCGAACAGCAGGATTTTTGCGATCTTGATTTACAGTTTAAATGGCTATTAAACACCTATAGTGATGTCTGTTTGTATCAACAAGAACAACTACTTCAATGCTGGCAGCAGCAGCGTTCTGGGCAATTTAATTATAAAGCGCGTGTTCAGGTGGAGACCATATACTCCTTAATCAATCCTCATACGGGTGTGTTAATAGCAAAAACACAGGTTGAAGTACAAAGCGCCCATGCTAAAAAAAATAGGCGTAGGCTTCGCTCTCCGTGGAGCTTTTTTTAATTTAGGAGCAACTAATGCCAAAAATTTTACTTGTTGAAGATGATCTCGGTTTACAACAGCTAACAAAAGATTACCTTGAACATAATGGCCTTGAAGTCGAAGTGTTAGACCGCGGTGACGAAGTGTTTAATTACCTAGAAAACAATACACCCGATTTAATGATTCTAGACGTTATGCTGCCAGGTAAAGATGGCTTTAGCGTTTGCCGCCAAGTAAGAGATAAATTTACTCTACCAATTTTAATGTTGACTGCTAAAGGTGAAGACTTCGACCAAGTGCTTGGTTTAGAACTTGGTGCTGATGATTATGTAATAAAACCAGCAGAGCCACGTGTATTACTAGCGCGGATCAATGCATTACTACGACGTGGGCAACCAATAGTAAAGTCTAGTGAAGAACTGCAGTTTGGTGATTTAGTCATCGATAAAACAAGCCGTATTGTAAAACTAAGTGATTCAGAGATTGTATTAACTTCGCACGAGTTTGAACTACTATGGCTATTAGCGTCAAATGCGGGTGAAGTACTAAGCAGAGAACATGTGCACCAACATATGATTGGCCGTCAATACGACGGACTTGATAGAACTGTGGATGTACGCGTATCACGAATTCGTAAAAAATTAGGCGATAATAGTGATAAGCCGTATCGTATAAAAACCGTATGGGGACAAGGCTATTTATTTGTTTCTGATGCATGGGATCTTTAGAACTATTTAAGGTTAATCGGCTGTAATGGGAAAACTGTTTACCAGCTTATACTTATATATCATTGTTTCATTATTTGTTGTAAGTGGTGTTATTGAGCAGCTGTGGCCCTATGAAGAGTCGCAGCAGCAGGTCTTCTTAGACGATGAGTTTGGGCAATCACTGTGGTTGCTTTCACAAACCCCAAATGGTCTTAAAAAACTAAAGCATAACTTTGAAAGTAAAGTGATTGAACGACGTGATTTAATACTTCCTCAAAAACAACAATCGCAGCTAAATCAAAACCACTACTTATATTTGTATGATAAGCAACAACGCATTGTTTGGTATGTAGATCTCGGTAATGATTCATTACTTCAAGTAGGACCGGTAGGCGTATTAACGCAGCAATCATCTTCTGTTTGGCCGTATTTATTACTACTTATTATTGTAGGTATACCAGTTGGGCTATGGAGCTTTTTACTCTGGCGTGACTTTGAAAAGCTACGTAAAGCGTGTGAAGCGGTAGAGGGTTTGCAAGACTTTCAACTAAATGACTCTTCTAAGTCTTTCTTTTTACCTATAACTGATACATTAAAGGTAATGCAGCAACGTATTGAGTTTTTACTTAGTGCGCAGCAAGAACTTACCTCATCGGTGTCGCATGAGTTTAGAACACCACTAGCACGTTTAAAGTTTGCAATAGTCATGCTACAAGAACAAATGCTTGACGAAAAAGGCGAAAAATACCTAACAAACATGCAAACAGATATTAGTGAGCTTGAGTCACTAGTTTCTGAAATGCTTGAATACGCGCGATTAGACTCTCAACAACCAAGTTTACAGCCAATAAACTGCGATTTAGCTGGGCTGGTAAAAACCACTGTTGAAAAGCTAAATTTTGAAGCTAGAACAACGCTCTCTATAAACCTCCCTGAGCATTTAAATTACTACTGTGATAGCCACTTTATGGCGCGAGTATTTCAAAATTTAATTGGCAATGCGCTCAAATACACTCATCAACAAGTCAAAATTTCATTGCTACAAGAGGCAACTCACATCGTATTGATTGTTGAAGATGATGGTGAAGGGATTGACCCCGTTGAGCGAGAAAACGTATTTAAGCCTTTTACTCGATTAGATAAAAGTAGAGGCAAGGACACTGGTGGCTTTGGTTTAGGGCTTGCTATAGTTGCTAAAATTGTGTCGTGGCACCAAGGAGAGTGTAAAGCAGAAAGCTCAAGCTTAGGTGGTGCTAAATTTATTGTATATTTACCTCTTAAATTTAAGACATAAAAAAAGCGCCTAAGGCGCTTTTTTTGCGGTTAAAAACCAAAATCAACAAGTAGCAATATAATAGACCGCAAGTATTTAAAAAAGTTCTCAATTATTTTTTATTTTTTTCAAGTAATGGCATTAACATTTGCTCAAGGCCATTTAGTTTAACCTCATACATCATCGCTAGTTGGCTACCAAGTTTCGAGTTAGGAAATCCCTGCTGTTTGAACCACACCAAATAAGGTTCTGGTAGTAGTAATAAAGGGCGCCCAGCATATTTCCCAAAAGGCATCGTTGTATTTACAGCTATTTTTAATTGTTTTGGATCCATAAGAGTTACTTAGGTTTTAAAGTCTGCGTAAGTGTAAGGGATTTTAGAAATATAAAATAGGCTGTGACGGGCAAGAAACAGCCTATTTTGCGAGGGAGTAGGCCCTCTGATTTAATAATTTTTTGTTGATTAATATAAACCTATTTGAACTTTAATTAGCTGGGATCTAATTAAGTTATTATTAGAACATGGGGTTTTATTTAACCAACATGGATAGTCTACCTGTTTTTTATGGTCGTGGTGAAATGGCTTGTAAAGGAATGTAAATAGAATTGCTTTTCATTTAAAAACTAATAACAAAGCCTTAATGATTTTAAGGCTTTGTTATTTATAGACGTTATAAAAAGTGATTATTCGTTAAATAGCTCTTGTTTAACGTGCTCTGCAAAACCACTACCTGCTTCTAAGTAAAAGTTATAAGTAGAATGAACACCCATTTCTTCTAGCTCTTTTTGTTGATCAGGGTAGTTTGCAATAGCTGTTACTTGGCCTTTATAACCTGAGGCTTGTAGTTGCTCTAGCGCAAAAATATTTTGCATATGCTTTGGCATTGCAAGCATGACCATTTCTACTTGCGAATGATTTACTCGTTGCCAAAAGTCAGGATCTGTTGCATCAGCAATTAATACGTTGCGGCCTCTGTTAACGTGCTTATCTACCACTTCAGGTTTTATATCTATGCCTGCAACAACATTTGGGTGAGTCGCGTTGATTGTTTCATAAGCACCAGTACCAATACGTCCCATACCAAAAATGACTATTTTAGTATCGTTTAGGTTAACAGGTAGCTCTTCAGCTAAACGAGTTTTGCTTTCAAACTTTAATAGCCAGTGCTCTATTTTTACGTATAGCTCGTTTGAGCGCTTATTTAACGGCGAGGCAATTACAAAGGTAATAGAAACAGCAATTGCCATTACGGCCAGCCACTCAGAAGTGATCATGCCTGTGCTAGCTGCTACTGCACATACAATTAACCCAAATTCACTGTAGTTAGATAAACTAAAGGCGGTAAGTAATGATGTACGTGCGCGTAGTTTGAATATATTTGTGAACACGTAATAAAGCGCTATTTTAATAGGTAAAACTAAAACAAGTATGATAGCAACGATTAATGAGCTAGTGGTTAGCTCTGCGCTCAAGCCAATACTTAAGAAAAAACCGACTAATAATATGTCTTTTAAATTAAGCAGAGATTTTGATAGTTCTCCTGCTTTTTTATGTGGTGCAAACATCATCCCAATTATGAGTGCGCCTAGGTCGCCTTTTAATCCTGCAAATTCAAATGCATGATAACCAGCAACTAAAGCAAAGAAAAAACCAAATAATGGTAATAGTTCACCATGTTTAGAGCGATTTAATACGCCATACATGACAGGTCGTAATAAAGGCAGAGCAATTATTAATGCAATTGCCCATACATTTGGAATTTTACCTGTACTAATCGCTAAAAAGATAACAGCAAAGATATCTTGCATGACTAGTATACCAATGGCTATTTTACCGTGAAGACTTGCCATTTCTCCGCGTTCTTCAAGCACTTTTACTGCAAATACAGTACTTGAAAAACTAAGCGCAAACCCAACCAATAAAGCACTTTGCCAACTTAAATCAATAAACAGTGGAATGGCGAAAACACCAAGCAATAACATAAAGCCACTAAAAAGCGCACTGCTAAAAATAATATGCAATGTTGCAGGCGCCCACACTTGGGGTTTAATTAAACTGTTTACCTTTAGCTTTAAACCAATACTAAAAAGAAGAAGGGTTACGCCAAGTGCTGCTATTGTATCGAGCAACTCTGTACTTTTATAACCCGATAAATTTAAAGCAAAACCTGCTAATAAAAATCCAATAAGAGGAGGCAGCTTTAACTGATAAACAGCAAAGCCACACACAAACGCGGCGGCAAAATAGATTAGTTCCATAATTCTTAATATCACTTCATTTGGGGTTGCAGTGTAACGAAAAATTTATACCATTGAAAATAAAAATAGACCTAAAAATGAACGCGTCTAATCAAATACTTGCCTAGCTGTGTATAAAAAATGCGCATCAAACATATATTTAATCGTAAATAGCATGTAAATAACATTTTTTCACTGACATTGGCTTTTAAATATGGTTAAGATGCAATAACGAAGAAGTTTAAGCAAGAGCAAATAATAGAACCGCTCAGCTTAAGGAGAAATATATGTTTAAAAAGATTTTAGCGTCGGTAGGTATTGGTGCTGCAAAAGTAGATACTGTTTTAGAGACTGAACACCTACAACCTGGTCAGCTTTTTAATGCACAAATAGTCATTACCGCAGGTGATGTTAGCCAAGATATTGCAGGCTTAGATTTATTACTTATGACCCGTGTTAAAGTGGCAGGTGATGATGGCGATTATTTTACCAATCATGTGATTGACCAATGGCGAATTACAGATATAGGTACAATTGAGCCTGGCGAAGTTAAAAGTATCCCTTTTGAAGCACGTCTTCATTCTGAAACACCTATTACAGAAATTAATGCAGGTTACAATCAATCTCATGTGTGGCTTGAAACAGGTTTAGATATTGATTTAGCACTTGATCCGAGCGATAAAGACCATTTACATATTTACCCTAATGAAGCTGTTAAAACGTGCATGCAGGCGATGGAAAAGCTAGGTTTTAGCTTAATGAAAGCTGATGTAGAAAAAGGCCATTTGCGCGCTTCAACATTTCAATCGTTATCGGGCTGTTATCAGGAACTTGAATATAAGCCAAATAGCCGTAGTTTATTTGGCATTCAAGAGATCGAGTTGTCATTTGTACCAGAGGCACATAAAACACACGTGCTTATAGAGCTAGACAGGGCCTTTAGAGGCGATGGTTATGTAGATTTAACGATAGAGCATGACCACGTGAATTTATCGCAGTTGTGCGACCAACTAGAGCGCTTATTTGCTTAATATAAACTAACAAGTGAATAATTTTATTAAACCCGGCCTAGGCTGGGTTTATTGTTTATAGGATTTAAAATGCAATTTAAATGTGAGCAGTTTAATGCTTTAGATGCGCATACTCTTTTTACTATTATGCGAGGACGTGTAGACGTATTTGTTGTAGAGCAGGCGTGCCCTTACCCTGAACTTGATGATGTAGATATTGATTTAAATACACAGCATTTATATACACTAGACAATGGGCGGCTACACACTTATGCCCGATGCTATGAAAAAAATGAGCAATACAGCGCAATAGGGCGCGTGCTGGTAAGTAAAAGTGCGCGTGGCAAAGGCGACGCCACTGTACTTGTAAGTAAAGCTATAGAATGCTGTAAAGAGCGGTGGCCTGAACGAGATATTTATATTGGCGCACAAACCTACTTACTTGATTTTTACCGCTCCTTTGGCTTTGAAGATTACAAAAGTGAATATCTAGAAGACGGTATACCTCATCAAGATATGATTTTAAAACTCACTCAATAAATCCAATTTAAGCAGCTATAAAAAAGCCCACTAATGTGGGCTATTTTATTTAAAACTATTTTAAGGCTAAGGTATTATTTAGCTCAATAGTGAATGTAAAAACACCATGCCAATAGCAAGTGGACATACAAACTTAGTATACCAAGGCCATATTTTCCAAAACAATGTATTGTGAACTTCAGGGTTACCCTCTTGAATTGCTTTTAGTAATGAGCCTCTATACCAAATCCAGCCTACAAATATACAACACATAAGACCAAGTAAAGGCTGAGCTACTTTTGTAGTGAGAGTGATTACTAAGCCAAATAAGCTGCTAAGGTTACACACAATTGTAATACTGACGATAGCGATTAGCGCCCCAATTAACCACGTTGCTTGAACGCGTTTCATCCCAAAGCGCTCTACGGTGTATGATACTGGCGCCTCTAACATTGAAATAGATGATGTTAAAGCGGCAATACTCATTAACGCAAAAAATGAAAAACCCACAAATAAGCCAACTTCGCCCATTCCATCAAATAAAGCGGGGAGTACCTGAAACACTAATGTATCTTCAGAGAGTAGCTTACCCGTTGTGGCCGAGAATATTTCAACGCCTTGAGCTTGTGCTACGTACATAGCCGGAATAATCAGTAAACCTGCAACAAAGGCTATAAATACATCAATAAGGGTTACATAGGCACCTAAAGAAACGAGGTTTTCTTTTTTACTAATGTACGAGCCGTAAATAATCATTACGCTAGTGCCAAGCGATAGTGAGAAGAAAGCTTGCCCTAGTGCACTTACTAATAGTTTTGCGTCAAAAATAGATGAAAAGTCAGGAACTAAGTAGGCTTTTAAGCCTTCCATAGCACCATCTTGCGTCATCACATAAGCAATAAGTGCAAATAAAATGCCTAAAAGTGCAGGCATTAAACGCTTAGACCACTTCTCAATACCGTTTTCAACGCCTCTACTTATAATAGCGACTGTTAGTACGATAAAGATCATAGTGAATATAATATTTCGAGTAAGTGATTGCTCGCTTAACCATGTAGATGCTGTGTTGGCACCAACTAAAGTGGCTATGGGTTCAGCTGTGGCGCTGAGCATCCAACCGGCAACAATGGCGTAAAAGCTTAGTATAAAGCCAGCACATAAAATACCGCCAAAACCAACAGCAAAGGCAAAGTGTTTTTGCCATGGCTTATTAGATATTTTTTGAAGTGATGACACTGCGTTTGCTTGGCCATGACGTCCAATCATAAGTTCAGCCATTAAAGCAGGGTAGGCTAAAAAGAACGCAAGCACTAAATATGCGACTAAAAATGCAGCACCGCCATTACTTGCTGTTTGTGTAGGGAATCCCCAAATATTGCCCAAACCAACGGCAGAACCCGCGGCGGCCATAATAAAACCAAAGCGAGAGCTAAACTCGCCTCTAACTGCGCTCATATTATTGTACTTCTCTATTGTGTGACGGCGGTGACAATCTACTGGAAATGTAAAAAAATAAAAAGTGCTTATTTGCTGATCTAGCACAAATTAATAAGTAAAGTGTATGTTATAACCATCGATTTTAATTGTTGTTATTAAGTCGTTTAAAATAACGAGTTGATTTTGTTTAATAATTGTTAATTACAGTCTGTAACTATTGCTTTACGGATTATGGTGCTGTGCAATAGTGAGAGTAAAGCACGCCCCCCCTAACTGGGTGCTTTTACTTACTTTAACGCTGCCATGATGCCAATCAGCTACCTTGGTAACAATGGCTAGGCCAAGGCCATAACTCTTATCGGCTCTGTTACGGTGATCTTCCTCTCTAAAAAATGGGCTAAATACATTACTAAAGTTCTCTTGTGCGATACCTGGGCCGTCATCTTCTACCGTTATTATAAGCTGTTGCTCGTGTAACTTTGCACTGAGGTAAATATGTTGGTTTGCAAAATCACATGCGTTAGTTAATAAGTTAGTAATTGCACGGGCCAGCCAGTGAAGATCTGCATTTATTATTTTATCTGTACTATTGAGTTGTACGTTGAGCATTTGCATTTCAAGTTTTGGTGCAAGTTGAACTAAAATATCTTCAAGGTAGGATTTAATATTGGTTGATGAATAGGTTAGTTTATTCGCGTTTTGCTCTAAAGTAGCAAATGCTAAATAGCTACTAAGCATCGATTCCATATGATCTAAATCGTTTTCCATACGGGTTAAATACTGTTTTACTTTTTGCTCATCATGGCTATCTAATGCCGCATCTAAACCAAATCGCAGGCACGCGATAGGGGTGCGGATGTCGTGAGACAAGCTCGAGGCCATTAGTTTGTTTTCGGCGACGAGTTTCTCTATTTGGCTAGCCATGCGGTTAAAAGTAAGTTCCACATCTTTTATATAGGTAAAGTGCGATACCTTTATTCGGGCTTGAACATTACCAGAGGCAAACTTTTTAGCGGCTTCATTTAAGACAGTTAGCCGTTTAGCTAAGGGCGCGATAATAAACCCCATAAATACACATAGGCCTGCGTAAAATAGTAGAGTTAATATAATGTCGTTATGCTGCTCGCTATCAAAAATTTTATCTAAGCGCATTGATAAGTGAAAAGGATTTAAAACGTCGCTACTATAAAGCATATAAAAGCCTTGCTGATCCTCTAAAATCAGCCCACCTGGCGTGTGCATTTGTAATAATAAAGAAGGTGGTAAGGCGAGTGACTCATTTGGCTTGTAGTCAATTAAAACATCAAACTCTCGGGCTAGTTGTTTTACATAATCGCTGCGCTCAGATGTAGGTATGTTAGCTAACTGCTTATTAAAACCCATGATCATTTTACTTTGCTGACTAAATTCATCTTGTGGGGTATGCGCTTGTTGACTAAAAGCATCAATAAGCCAGCCCAATACCACAATAGATAAAAGTGCACTGCCTAGAAGCGATATATAAAACTTTTTCATTTATTTATTCATCGCTCTATTACCACGCGGTAGAAACAAGTAAATATCCACGGCCCCAAATAGTTTTAATTTTTTCGGGGTTTTGTGGATCATCATTAAATTTTTTACGAAGTGCAGAAATAAGTACATCAACACTTCTATCAAGCCCGTCGTACTCTCTACCTTTCGTCGCTTTAAATACGGCATCGCGTGAGACAACTTGACCTGCATTGCTTGCAAGGTAGTGTAATAATAGATATTCGGCGCTTGATATGTTTATATCTTGCTCGTTAAGGGTCACATTTCTAGATTCGGTATTAATACTAAGTGCACCAACTTGAATAATGCTTTGGCTAACCTGTGGTTTATTTGGTTCATTGTTTTGACGCAGTGCTGCTTTTATTCGCGCTAGTAATGCACGCGGACGCACCGGTTTCATTATGTAGTCGCTTGCGCCAACTTCTAAACCAATAACTTCATCCATCTCTTCATCGCGTGCGGTGAGCATTATAATAGGCGAATTATAAAAGCTACGAAGCTCTCTACATACGCTGATACCATCTTGCCCCGGGAGCATAATATCAAGGAGCACAATATTTGGGTTTAACGTTTTGACCTTGCTAACAACTTCGTCACCACGATGACAAACATGCGTTGTATAGCCTTGCTCTGTTAAATATTCAGCAACCCATTGCGCTAGTGATGCATCGTCTTCAACAAGTAAAATAGTGCCGTAGTTATCCATAAAATATCCCTAATGCGATTGGTATTAAAATAGTCGCCAGCGGCGTTTTTTTTGTCTGTTTTGATAAACCCATTGTAGTTTTACTTCTGCTGTACTGATGACTTTGGATGTATTGCTATCAAATAGTTCAAATGAAATGCTTTGCTGTGAGTCAAAAGCATAATTAAAAGTACCACTTTGTTGCTTTAGCCAACATTGCATAATGTACTTTGAAGTTGCATCGCGTAGGCAGTAATTGCCAATGATAGGTTGCTCCCACGTAAGTGTGACATCGGCATAGCAATTACGCCCTTCGCGCAGTGCAACACAAGTGTCGGGTAGTGCTATGAGTGCTTCAGGGGGGTCCTGCGCTTTAACAGTAAAGGTACTGGGAAAGATCAGTAATACCCAGATCCATCTAAAATACATAACGTAGGCCTACCTTGGCTTTATGTTGATATCCTTGGGAAATAATTGGGCTGTCGTCAATTTCTTTTGAAAACCATGTAGTAAGCCAACCGGATAAAAACACCCAATCTTGGCTTATTGGATATTCAGCATGGAACTCAAAGATAATACTAGTACTGGCATTGCTGGTATAAATCGGGCGAAGGCTGGTGGCTTCATCGCTATCAATGCCAAAGTAATAATTGGTAAAGTCAGCAGAGTAGGCGCTTAAACCAACACCAGACCTAAACTCCCAGTTTCGCCATGGCAAAATGTGGCTAAAAAAGCTATTTATAACCCAGCCATTATGGGCACCAGATATGTCATGAAGGTATTCAAAGGAGAATTGTGAGTTTTCAAATCGGCGCGAGAGCCTAAGACCAACATCAAAATCGTAATTACGTTTTTTAATACCTTGGAGTTCTTTTATAACACCATGGTTATAAAACCCGAGGCCTGTTTCGTCAAACCCGGCTTGAGTATTTGTGCCAAGTATATCTAAGCCCCAATCAAATTTATCTATAAGGCTGTAACCAATTACAAGACCACCGCTGAGTTGATTGTGATCAAAATCAAGATAAAATTTATCGTAAGAAACAGCAAGACTTAAATCAAGCTCAACGCCCTTATCGTAAGATTCGATACCGATTAGGTAAGAATCTTCAATATAAAAGCCCGCACCTGCACTCCAATCCCAGGCAAAGCCTTGGGTTGGCTCTAACGTATTGTCTGCATAATAGCGATTACTTGCCATACTTGTGGTGCTAAAAATAAAGCAAAAAAGCAATGTTATGCTAACTAAAGTATGGTTAAGCAAAGTGTTTCTCATCCCTATGGGGCCTAATTATTATTTGTTATTAGGCGTAGTATATTGTTAATTCGTTCCTTTAATCTGTAAAAAAATGTAGTAAGTGTTAGGTCTGTTGAACTTTCAAGGTTAAATTTTCAGCAGTCTGTTTGGTATATAGGCAAGGCAGAGCCTATGCAGTGTGGCTATTCCCCATAAATGGGCGATAACGTAGCATTAATGCCAAACAGGCGCTGCCCAATGGGTTCTTCCTAAGGGCTATTTACGCTTTGTTGCTCGGTTTTTACTTATTCTTACATGGATGTAAGCCATTAGAATAACGCAGGAGCAGTTATCGAGCCCACTAGGCTACAAACCGAGCGCCGCGATTAAATAGCCCCTAGTTTGAACAAATTTTAATCCGTAAAGATCAACAGACCCTAATTTACTGAACTTTAATTTTATCGATTAATATACTGCTTAAGTAAAACTGCATCATAGGCGTTAATGCGCTTACTTCTGTTCTGTTACATGGACCACTAAGCTTGGCAAGGCTAGATAACTTTGACAACGTTTTGTACTGAGGAATTTGAATGTCTTTTCCAAGTCTTTCCATGCGGGCTTCATCAGTATTTTGCTGATGGACAAAAGCGACAACCTCAAGCTCATTAGTTATTTTTTGCTCTTCGGTGAAACTATAAACTAGTGGCTCACGATGAAAACTTGCACTATCAATAGAAGATTTAGCAAACCAAACAACATCACCTGATGCTTTGTGTGTGAGGCGCATACTTACTTGTGCAAATATTGCAGCGCATTCCTGAGTTGGGTATTGCTGAGCAATATCTGAATATAATGTAAAAGGGTTCTCAGGTTGCTTTATTGCGTACTTAACATCGTCAGTGAAAGTTAAATCAAGTTGCTGAATAGTTAGTGTGTAGTCGCTGTTATTTTTAGTGGTTACTTTTAGCTGTTTATCGTTAAGTGCTTGGCTAATTTGCGATAAAAGTTTATCGGTTACACTTGCCTTATCGGTAATAATTTTTACTGTTTGGTTTCTAACCACCTTATGTGCAGGAAGTTGAACGGATTTAACTTTTGGGGATGAGTGTTCTGTGGTGTACTCAAGCTGGTAGGTCTGACTTTTTAATGTTGGCTTTAATGGCATAGCCAGTGGCTCGGCCGGCTGCTTTGTAAGAGTACAACCAGTTGATAATATAACAAAAAGTGACACAACTAAAAAACGCATAAGTACTAAACACTCACTAAAAACCAAATAATCGTCGTATTGTACGTTAGTCCAAACAAAACTTCATGATATTATCTACATAGATGTAGTTAAAAAGATAAAATTTATAAAAATGAAGTATCTCAAATCTTTATTGTATAGCCTACCTGCTTTGTGTTTGTTGTTTAGCTCTGTGAGTTTTGCAGCAAAAGCAGATCCTGATTGGGATGCATTTGTAAAAAAGTACGGCCGTTATGCGCAAAAAAAACTGAAAAATAAAGGTATACCAGGCGCTGCACTTTCGATTGTAAGTACAAACAACTCAGACTACATCCACACCATGGGTGTAACTAAAACCCGAAATGGACAAAAAGTAAATAAGCATACCCGGTTTAGGCTCGCGTCTGTTTCTAAAACATTTGCAGGCTCGTTATCAGCTAAATTAGCCAATGAGGGTTTACTTAAATTAGATAAAGCTGTTAGCGATTACATAACTGAGTTCAAAGGGACTGTTTATCAAGATGATTTAAAGGTATTTCACCTTCTAAGTCATGCAAGTGGTTTAGTGCCTAATGCGTACGATAATTTGATAGAGTCTCGTATGGATTACCCCAGTATTGTTGAAAAATTACTTAGTGTTAAACCTATTTGCAAACCAGGCGAATGTTATGGTTATCAAAATGTTATGTTTAGCCTTATAGGTAATGTGATATTACAAAGCAGCGGTAAAAGTTACGCGCAGTGGTTACGAGAAACTATTTTTGCGCCTTTAAAAATGAGTGATGCCAGCTTAGGTTTTGAATCTATGGTTCAGGATGAAAATTACGCATTACCACACGTGCGCGGTACAAAACGTTGGTATAGCGCTAAGCTTAAAAAAAATTATTATAAAGTGGGACCTGCAGCGGGTGTAAACGCAAGCGCAAATGACATGGCCATTTGGTTAAAAGCCCAGCTAGGGCAATACCCAGATGTTTTGTCATTGGATACTCTAGCAAAGCAAACGCGTCCTTATACACATACAAAAAAAGAAATGCATCGCAGGGTGTGGAAAAAACACCTTAATGAGGCTTATTACGGACTAGGTTGGCGGGTTTATAATTACGCTGATGAAACGCTTTACTATCATAGTGGCTGGGTGCAAGGATATAGAAGCGATGTGGTTGTGTTTCCCCACTTAAATGTTGGTTTTAGTTTAATCGTTAATGCTGAAACCGGCGTAATAAATGAATTAACAACTGAATTTATCGACAGGCTATTAGAATACAAACGAGGTAAAAAAATATGAATAAAATAATATTAGCAATCACTTTTTTAGCCTTGTCATTTAATTGTAGTTTGGCATTTGCCGCACCTGACGAGGTATATTTGTTTCGTCATAGCGAAAAGTTAACGGGGAAAAACCCAGCGCTCTCAGAAGAGGGGAAGGCACGTGCAAATAATTTAGTTACTTTGTTTAAAGAACATCAAAATATACATCTTTTTAGCAGCAACTATAAACGCACGTTGCAGACAGCCGCACCTTTGCAGGCACATTTTAATACCAAATTAAATGTGTATAACGCAGGTGAGCTAGGTGATTTAAAAAATGAGTTACTCAAACTAAAGGGTGTAGTTGTTGTTATTGGGCACAGTAATACGACGCCGCAACTGGCTGAACTACTCTCCAATGAAAAAGTGCCAGCTATGAGTGAGACACAATTTACTCAGTATTTTATATTGCATAATAAGCCCAGAAGTAATGGCACTGATTATGATGTAACGCACCATACAATGAGCTTTTAAATTAAAAAGTGTTATATAACAAAAAACCAGCATTAAGCTGGTTTTTTAATTTAAACGTACTAAATCCTTTAAATAGGATTAATTAGTTACGTGGTAAATGTATTTTTTTCTCAACACTTTGACGATAAAGCACAATAGTGTGACCTATCGTTTGTAGCTTAGTCGCACCAGTTTCACGTACGATTGCTTCAAAAATAAGTGCTTTTGTTTCACGATCATCAGTTGGAACTTTAACTTTGATTAATTCGTGAATTTCTAATGCACTTTGAATTTCGACTACTACGCCTTCGGTTAAACCGTTAGAACCTAGTAAAACTACAGGCTTGAGGCTATGTGCCTGACCTTTTAAAAACTGCTTTTGTTTGTTTGATAATGTCATGTTTATACAAATTTTGCTGAATATGGCTTGAATTAAGGGTATTCTAACGCCATCTAGAGAATATTACTAATTAGTTGCGTGTTAATTTATGACAAATAAAAAACAGTCAGCCAGTTCACAGCGATGGCTGAAAGAACATTTTGATGATAAATATGTTCAAGAAGCGCAAAAAAAAGGCTGGCGTTCCCGAGCGGTTTTTAAATTAGATGAAGTACAAAATAGAGATAAGTTACTTCGCCTTGGTATGACCGTTGTTGATTTAGGAGCAGCTCCAGGAAGCTGGTCACAGTATTTGGCAGAAAAAGTAGGTGACAAAGGTCAAGTAATTGCCTGTGACATATTACCTATGGACTCACTTGCGGGTGTTGACTTTTTACAAGGTGACTTTCGTGAAGAAGCTGTGTTAAATGCGTTGCTAAAACGTATTGATGGTAAAAATGTTGATGTGGTACTCTCTGACATGGCACCAAATATGAGTGGTAATAACTCAGTAGATCAAGCGGGTAGTATGTATTTGGTAGAACTTGCGCTGGATATGTGTAGTCAAGTACTAAAGAAAAATGGCGCATTTATTGTTAAGGTTTTCCAAGGTGAAGGCTTTGATCAATACTTGCAAGATGTACGTAATAGTTTTAAAGCAGTGAAAATACGCAAACCTGATGCCTCACGTGCCCGTTCTCGGGAAGTATATATAGTAGCGACTGGATACAAACTGTAGTACAGTTGCTTGGCGTTTAGTTGAATTTAAATTAATTGGATACAAGAGGTTAACCCCTTGAGCGATATGGCGAAAAATTTAATACTATGGCTGGTGATTGCAGTTGTGCTGATGTCAGTCTTTCAGAGCTTTAATGGTGGCGAGCAAGTTGATCGTCAAACAAGTTACACTCAATTTGTTAAAGATGTCCGCAGTGGCTCTTTACAAGAAGTTATTATCGACCGCGGTACAGGAAATATTACTGGTACTAAGAGCAGTGGTGAGCGTTTTCAAACAACGATGCCAATGTACGATGAAGACTTAATAAATGATTTACTTAAAAATGATGTAAATGTGAAGGGTGTACAACCTGAAGAACAATCATTCTTAGCAAGTATATTTATTTCTTGGTTCCCGATGATACTGCTTATTGGTGTATGGATATTCTTCATGCGTCAAATGCAAGGCGGTGGCGGTAAAGGCGCTATGTCATTTGGTAAGAGTAAAGCCCGTTTAATGAGCGAAGATCAAATTAAAACCACGTTTGCAGATGTTGCTGGTTGTGATGAAGCGAAAGAAGATGTTACCGAATTGGTAGACTTTTTACGTGACCCTTCTAAGTTTCAAAAGCTTGGCGGTAGTATTCCTAAGGGCGTACTAATGGTTGGTCCTCCTGGTACTGGTAAAACGTTACTTGCAAAGGCTGTTGCGGGTGAAGCGAAAGTACCGTTTTTTACAATTTCTGGTTCAGATTTTGTTGAAATGTTTGTCGGTGTGGGTGCGTCACGTGTACGTGATATGTTTGAACAAGCTAAAAAAGCGGCACCTTGTATTATCTTTATAGATGAGATTGATGCGGTTGGTCGTAAACGTGGCGCAGGTATGGGCGGCGGTAACGATGAACGTGAGCAAACACTCAACCAAATGCTAGTAGAAATGGATGGTTTTGGTGGTAACGAAGGTATTATCGTTATTGCGGCAACTAACCGACCAGATGTTCTAGACCCTGCATTACTTCGTCCAGGTCGTTTTGACCGTCAAGTAGAAGTAGGTTTACCTGATATACGTGGTCGTGAGCAAATACTTAAAGTACACATGCGTAAAGTGCCATTAGGCGATAACGTAGAAGCGGCTCTTATAGCACGTGGAACACCTGGTTTTTCTGGCGCTGATTTAGCGAACTTAGTAAACGAAGCTGCACTTTATGCTGCACGTGGTAATAAACGTGTTGTAAGTATGGCTGAATTTGACGCTGCTAAAGATAAAATCATGATGGGCGCAGAGCGCAAAACCATGGTGATGAGCGAGCAAGAAAAAGAAATGACAGCATATCACGAAGCAGGCCACGCAATTGTGGGCCGTATGGTTCCTGAACATGATCCAGTTTACAAAGTATCTATTATTCCACGTGGCCGTGCGCTAGGTGTAACAATGTACTTGCCTGAACAAGACCGTGTTAGTCATTCAAAAGAACTTTTAGAATCAATGATTTCAAGCCTTTATGGTGGCCGTATTGCTGAAGCGCTTATTTATGGTGCTGACAAAGTAACAACGGGTGCAAGTAACGATATTGAGCGCGCAACTGATATTGCACGTAAAATGGTTACACATTGGGGTTTAAGTGAAAAGCTAGGTCCATTGCTTTACGCTGAAGATCAAAACGAGATGTATATGGGTGGTGGCGGAAGCCGTGCATCTAGTATGTCGGATGATACTGCTAAAATAATTGATGCTGAAGTACGCTTGTTTTCAGATCGTAACTACCAAAGAGCAGAAGAAATATTAAAAGAAAATATTGATATTCTTCACTCAATGAAAGACGCGTTAATGAAATACGAAACAATCGACGCTAAGCAAATTGATGATTTAATGGCGCGCCAACCAGTGCGTGAGCCGCGCGATGCTCATGACCGCCATGAAGCTAAGCCGGTAAAAGAGCAAGAACCTCAAGAGCCAGTGCTTGATGAAAGTCAAAAGACTGATGATTCATCGAAAAAAGATGAAACAAACCTTGATGATAAAGCTGAATAATCGTTAAAATAGTTAGTGAAAGCCCCGAATTTCGGGGCTTTTTTGTATCAGCTATTTAGAAAAAGAATAAAGGTTGGCAATGACTAATATATTAAAGCTTCCCAGAGGACGTACGCTCAATATTGAAAAGCCTGTTATTATGGGAATATTGAATGTAACGCCAGACTCATTTTCTGACGGCGGGCAGTTTTTAGACCCCAAAATAGCGCTAAAGCGCGCAATGCAATTGTTAGGGGATGGTGCGCAAATTTTAGACATTGGGGGAGAGTCTACCCGCCCCGGCGCGCCAGATGTGAGTTTGAAAGATGAACTAGCCCGAGTAATTCCTGCTATTAAAGCGATACGTGAGTACAGTGATTGCGTTATTTCAATTGATACCAGTAAAGCACAAGTAATGGAGCAAGCAATACTCGCTGGGGCAGATATAGTCAATGATGTAAGAGCTCTACAAGAAATAAACGCCTTAGAAACGGTTGCGCAGTATGAAGATGTAGCAATTTGTTTAATGCATATGCAAGGGCAACCCCGCAGCATGCAGTGCGCACCTCATTACGACAATCTGTTTGCAGATATAAATATGTTTTTTAGTGAACGTATTAAAGCATGTGAAACAGCAGGGATTAAGTTTGAGCGACTTATTCTAGACCCTGGTTTTGGATTTGGAAAAACACTTAGCCATAACTATCAAATATTGGCTAAGTTTGATGATTTTAACAAGTTAGGTTTGCCATTATTGGCCGGATTATCTCGTAAGTCGATGATAGGTAATCTATTAAATAGAGAAACAAATGAGCGATTAGCGGGCAGCTTAGCGGGTGCGTTAATCGCGGCGCAAAATGGCGCAAAAATTATTCGTGTACATGACGTTAAAGAAACCGCAGACGTACTTGGTGTATATCAAGCCTGCGAGAAAGGAATTGCATAATGAAAGAAAGAAAATATTTTGGTACTGATGGCGTACGTGGTCTAGTAGGAACGCCACCTATTAACCCTGAGTTTGCAATGAAGTTGGGTTGGGCTGCAGGGCGCGTATTATCTCAAAGTGGTACTAAAAAAGTCATTATAGGTAAAGATACGCGTATTTCTGGCTACATGCTTGAAACTGCACTTGAGGCTGGTTTAATTGCCGCTGGTATTGATGTTGTATTACTGGGTCCAATGCCGACACCTGCAGTTGCGTATTTAGCGCAAACATTTCGTGCAGAGGCAGGTATAGTAATTAGTGCCTCACATAACCCTTATTACGATAACGGTATTAAGTTTTTCAATGGGCAGGGTCTAAAGCTTGACGATGAAGTAGAGCTTCAAATTGAAGCGATGCTTGATGAGCAAATGACATGTGTTGCTTCAGATAAACTAGGTAAAGCTTCGCGTTTAGTTAGTGCAGACGGCCGTTATATAGAGTTTTGTAAGAGCCAGTTCCCCCAAGGGTTATCTTTAGAAGGGCTTAAAATTGTTGTCGATTGCGCAAATGGCGCTACATACCATATAGCTCCTTCTGTCATGCGCGAACTTGGCGCTGAAGTTATAACACATGCATGCGAGCCTAATGGCGTTAATATAAATCATGAATGTGGCGCTACTCATGTAGATACCCTTAAACGCAAAGTGCTTGAATTTAAAGCTGACGTAGGTATTGCATACGATGGGGATGGCGATCGTGTAATGATGGTTGATCATAATGGTCGTGTATTTGATGGTGACGATTTAGTTTATATTATTGCTTGCCAAGCTGCCGAAGATGATATGTTGGGTGGAGGTGTAGTTGGCACTGTAATGTCTAACATGGGTCTTGAAAATGCTTTAAAAGCAAAAGGTATCGAGTTTGCTCGCAGTAAAGTGGGTGACCGCTATGTAATGGAATTACTACAGCAAAAAGGCTGGAAAATTGGCGGTGAAAGCTCAGGCCATGTATTAAATTTAGATTTAATTAGCACGGGTGATGGCATTATATCAAGTTTGCAAGTACTTGCAGCTATGGTTGCACAAAACCGTACACTACAAGATTTGGGTGCTGGTTTTACTAAATATCCAATGAAAATGATTAACGTGCGCTATACCGCTGGAACAGATCCGACAAAAGCGCCAGAGGTACTTTCAGCTGTAGCAGAAGTTGAGCTTGCTTTAGGCGACAAAGGCCGAGTTTTACTGCGCAAATCAGGCACAGAACCTGTTGTTCGTGTTATGGTTGAAGCCGAGCAAGAAAAAATTGTAATAGACAGCGCTCAAAAAATTGCAGCTGTTGTAGAATCTATGAGCAAACAGACTGATTAATAACAATAACCTCTTGTAACTTTGGGCGAGAAAAGTTAATATCTCGCCCGCTTTCTAATGTGGAGTGGAAAATGGCAATACGCAAGGCGATGGTCGCAGGCAACTGGAAAATGAATGGTTCGTTAGAGCTAGTTAAACAAATGTCTGATGCTATTAACGATGTAAAATCACAAGAGATGGACATTGTTTTATTTCCTCCATTCCCACTTGTACCTGCGATGATAGCTAGTGGTGTTTCTACAGGTGCTCAAACTGTTTCTGAAAATACACCTGGTGCGTTTACCGGTGAAGTAGACGGACAGCTTCTAAAAGACTTAGGTGCAACTTACGTACTCGTTGGTCACTCTGAACGCCGCAGTATTTATAACGAAAGTAATGAAACTGTCGCTGAAAAGTTTGCTAGAGCACAAGAAGTTGGGTTAACACCAATTTTATGTGTTGGCGAAAGTGAAAGTGAGCAAGAAAACGGTCAAACCGAACAAGTAGTTGCTGCACAAATTGATGCAGTAATTGAAAAATTAGGTGTAGCAGCACTGAAAGATTCTGTGATAGCATACGAGCCCGTTTGGGCCATAGGCACAGGTAAGACTGCATCGCCAGAGCAGGCACAAACTGTTCATAAATTTATCCGTGATAAAATTGCTGCACTTGATAGCACTTTAGCACAAGGGCTTTCCATCTTATATGGTGGTAGCGTTAATGAAAAAAATAGCGAATTATTATTTGCACAAACAGATATAGATGGCGGCTTAATTGGCGGCGCAAGTCTAAAAGCAGAATCTTTTTCTGCAATCTGTAACAGTGCAAAAGGGACTGTATAAGATGTACGAAATTTTATTAGTAGTTTATTTAGTTGTGGCTTTAGCTCTAGTTGGAATGGTTTTAATTCAACAAGGTAAAGGCGCAGATATGGGTTCTTCATTTGGTGCTGGTGCTTCAGGCACGGTTTTTGGTTCGTCTGGTGCTGGTAACTTTATGACAAAAACAACCACAAGCTTAGCAACAGTATTTTTTGTTTTAAGCATTGTGCTAGGTAACTTAACTGCAGGTCAAATTAAAAAGACTGACGAGTGGGAAAACCTAGAAGCAGCTCCTGCAGTAGAAACTGTAGTTCCTGTTGAAGAAGATGTTCCGGTAACATCTACGAAAGAGCAAAGCTCTGACGTACCGAACTAATTTAGCGTAATGCTATCGTTAAACGATTTATACTCCTCAAATAAATCATATGTTTAACAAATAAGCGAAAGCTTAAAAATGCGGATGTGGTGGAATTGGTAGACACGCCACCTTGAGGGGGTGGTGCTTTCGGGCGTGGGGGTTCAAGTCCCCCCATCCGCACCAAATTTAGAAACCAGTAACAGAAATGTTACTGGTTTTTTTGTGCCTGCGATTTAAATTGAATGTTATTTGTACTTTCTTTTTTTAAAGGGCAATTAGTTATGTAGAATTTTGAATTATTTGTAAAAAAACTAGAAATTTTACAAATTTAGTTAACACTTATGAGTAATAAGCCGATAATAGATTTAGACAATAAAATAAGGTATCCACAATGGCTTCAGGCTTCACTTTTCAAAATCTCAGCATAAGTAAAAAAATACATGCGATTACGAGTATTGCTGTCGTTGCATTTTTAGTGATTGTTCTGATCAACTATTTTGCTATGAATGATAATAGAATTGCACTTGATGAAATGGAAAAATCATCCTACAAAGTTGTTAAGTTAACATCTGCTAATGTTGGCATTTTAGAGAAGCTGGACGAACTTTACACCCAAGCCGTAACATTTGGTGAGCAAGATTTAGTCGAGAAAGCATCTGACACATACAAGCAACTTGAGTTGAATATTATTGCGATAGAAAAAATAAATGCCTCTTACATTCACAGTGACACTAAAGAGCAGCTCGCAAATTACGAAAAAATATCAGCGACTATCGCAAATGGCATGGTAAATGGAACAGCAGATTTTAGTAAAATTCAACAACAAGCACAGAGGAAAACAGCGCTTTATAACGATGTCCTAGAAAAGTTTAAGGCAGCACAAGTCAAAGCTGACGATCGTTTTTTTGAACTTGTTGCAAGCACAAAGGACCGCTCTGATTACGCCCTTACGTTAATGTTAGCTGTTTCTATTGTATCGCTTATTTTATTACTCTTTATGGCTATTTGGATAGCTAAGCGAATTGCTTCTTCGGCAAGTGATGCGGCAAATAATTTAAGCTTATTAGCAAGCGGTAAAGGCTCGCTAAGCACTAAATTGACAGTTAACTCTGAAGATGAAATAGGCCAAGTATCTATAAACTTCAACTCTTTTATTGGCATATTGAAAAAAACGGTGTTAGAAATTATCGCGGTTTGCGAACCGTTAATGGAAAACTCTACTCGCTTAGTGCAGGGGATGGAACAAGCGGAGCGTGCAACGACTAAACAAACCACTGATGCTGAGATTGTAAAGCAATCGATGGAAGAGATGAAACAGAGTGTAGGAGATATCTCTCAATCAGCTGCAAGTGCTTCTCATGCAGCGCAAACGGCTGAGAAAGAAGTTGAGCAAAGTCGAACTCAAGTACAAACATCAGTAACCGCTTCTCGTACGTTAAGTGATGAGATTAATCACGCTGCTACAACTATCAATAAATTAGCAGACGATACAAAAAATGTGTCGCAAATATTAAATGTTATTACATCAATAGCGGAGCAAACAAATTTACTTGCACTTAATGCTGCCATTGAGGCTGCCCGTGCTGGTGAGCATGGCCGAGGCTTTGCTGTTGTTGCTGATGAAGTTAGAGAGCTTGCATCGCGAACTGCTCACTCTACAAATGAGATTCGAGAGCTGTTGACTACTTTAACTGAAGCGGCTAACGAATCAGTTACTGCAATGACGACTGCAAGAGATATGGCTACAGATAATGCAACTGCAGCAGAAAAAACGGGTATTTCTATAGAGAAAATTGCAGAGCAAATGTTAGAAATAAATGGAATGAACTCACAAATTGCTGCTGCCACAGAAGAGCAAACATCAGTTGCTGCTATGGTTGTAGAAAACGTGACAAATATGCACGTATCATTTGAAGATACAATGGACTCGCTAACGGCTGTGAGGGATGTAGCTAAAAACCTTCATTACCTTTCAGATAACCTATTAGATGCCACGGCTAAATTTAAAATTGAGTAACGTAGCTAAATCAATTCGAAGTAATGCTTATTCAATTTGAGAGGGCAGATCAGACGCTAGCTGTGTTAAAATTTCTATTGAACAGTTTTTCTCCCTCAAAATATCTTACTTAATCGAGCGAATTGTTATTAAAGTTAAGTTATAAAAAAACCACCGATTAGGTGGTTTTTTTAATTTAATAATAGCAATTAAAAGGTAGCAATCACTTTAACTTTGTCAGTTGCTTTACTGCTATCTATATAGCCGATTGAATCACCATTAGCGGCAACAAAGTCAATGACAGCTTGATCTGAATCAAACTTTTCAGGCGGTGTTCCTTTACCTGTAAAAACAAGTTTTGACCAATAGGCATTTAATTGGCTGCTCGATTTACCTACCACTTTAGAATTGAATTCATCAGCAATAGCGGTACCGTTTTGAGTTGCTGGGTTGACCTTATTGCCGTTATCAAACGACTTGGCCTTTCCTAAGTAAATTTTCTTAATAGTCTCTGCATCAAGTGCATTTGCATTACCAGGATTTACAATTACTGCAACTTCAGCCAAAGCACCGAAAGAACATAATGAAAGCGCACTAGCTAGGATTAATTTTTTCATATTCCGCTCCAATTAAAATACTAAATCAACACCAACGGCGACTATATCCGTTTCAGTGTCAGTGATGTCATCATCAAATCGACTAAAGTCAATTTTAAATGCAGCTGAAGGGTGGAAGTCATAACGTGCGCCAATTGTGTATACGTTACTCTCTGCACGCATGCTCTCTAGGGCAAAGTTCACTGTAGTATTTAATAAAGGAATTGATTCAAGAGTATTAAAACGTGACGAATCATGTTTATCATCATTTTTTTCATAGGTGAAGTGAACAATAACATCGTCTATACGATAACCGGCAGAGGCATAGTATTGTGATTGTTCAGCCAAAATACTTCCCTCTACTTCAAACTGTGTATATTCAGCATCAAATAAGAAGTTATCATAGTCAATAGAGAAGCCAATACCAACAAAGGTTGTTTCATCTTCGTCAGTAATAAGATCATTTGCTGTGCTCGTTAAACCGTTAGTATTAAGTACTTCAACAAGTCCAATTAAACCGCTGTCATTAGATGAAATGCTAGTGTCGGCCACAATATATGCAGCTCGTGCACTGAACCAGTCGTATGATAGGCTCCAGTTTATACCGCCTAAATTATTTAACTCAGCAGGTAAGCTATCTCCAAATACATTTATATCGCCATCAAAAGCGCCATAAAACCCTTGCAAAGTAGAGTCCCAATCTCCTAATTGATTGTTGTAAACAACACTCAAGCCTTCATAAGTCGAAAATGGGATACCGTATACTGAGCGAGGTGGACGTACCCAGCGATAAGCATAGCCAACATCCAAGAAATCTGAGTATTTATAGAAAGGAACACGCATTTTACCAGCGCTAAATTGCAGTTCATCGCTGTATTCATAAGTAACATATGCCCACTCGAATGTGGCGTCAAAGTCGTCCTCTCCACGCGCAATAATTTGAGCCGTAGCCGTTAGCTTCTCTTGAAGATCAGCAGATAGTTGTAAAGCGAACTTACTCTCATTTTTAAATGAGATATCGTCGTCATATCCGTATAAGGTTTGATCACTGTCTAGGCTTTTACCACCCACAATAGATGCAAAACCATTAATACGTACTTCAGCGCTTGCATAGCTAGATGCAAGTACAGCACATACAGCTACTGCTACAGATAGCTTTTTCATATGTATTTCCTATTTGTTATTTAGATGTTGATTTCTTTATTATTATAGGTCTATAACTTCTATTTATCTAATAATTAGAATAGTTTAAGTTTTTTATTTTAATTTTAATTAGTATTATTGTTTCTTTTTATAAATTAGATGCAAATATTTTATGTTTAAAAATGTTTAGTGCCAGATTTGGGTCTCTAAATATGTGGGTAGTAACTTTTTTATTTTTGCTTATAACTTTTGAAGGTAACTGATAAGTCGTAAGTATTGTATTTGTTGCTTCATAGAACCTTTAATCTTCCACTCTATAGATTTAGAGTAAACTATTTAGTTTAAATGTTTATATTTTTATATATCTCCCGTAGTTGAAATTATCAATAAGTAAAGCTAGTCATAAGCAAATAACAACTTTCTAAACGGCAAATTTATCATAGTATCAGTCCTGTCCTAGCGAGGTCGGTCAAAGGAGATGGCGCGGATGAAGAAGGTAATATGGTTTTTATTATGTTTCTTTGCAATGAATGCATACAGTAACGATGAAGTAAGTTTAACTTTGGTAGGTTATATCTCACCAGTGTGCGGCTTTACTACACAAAATAATAACCTTCACTTTTCTTCAGATGGCCTCGCGAGTACAAAGCTAGTGATTAATTGCAATTCACCTATGCGAGTATCAATGCAATCTGAAAATGGTGGCCTGCGCCATCAGCAAAGTACTCAAATAAATGCTTATAACCTGAATTGGTCAATAGAGGGCGTTTCAAGCGAAGTTTCTGCAACGGCACTTGAACTTAAATCTATCTACAATTTTGATGTTGATGAGATTCTATTTAACAGCGTAGCTAAATTACAACTAAAACTAGATAAGCCTTTAATTTATGCAGGTAGTTACCAGGATGTGCTCCGCATAGAAATGACACCATCGGTTGTATCTGGTGGAGTTTGGTAAAACACTAACTATTAATTAAAACAAATATGTCACATGGATAAGGAATATTAAAATGAAAAAGTTAATCGTGTTATCAGCAATCGCAACTCTAACATCTGGCGCAGCATTTGCTGAAAATCTAAATGTAGGTGGCGCAGTGTCATCGGTTTGTGGGGTGAGCAACATTAACACTACACAATTCTTTCAAACATTGTCAGAAGGTGCTACTAAAAATGTAGGCTTTGATTTGCAGTGTAATGATGTTGATGGTGCAACAATGTCATTAACAACATCTGAAGGGCACTTACAAAATGCTGACCATGAAGATCGTGGTGTCGGCTATACTGCCAAGTTAACTGCAGATACATTTGATTTTACGCTTTCTGCTGAGAATGGCCAAAATGATCAGTCAGAATCGCAAAGTCGTCCTGGTTCACCAACCCTTGCCGCCGGTGGCGTAGCTGGAAATATATTACTAACTGTAACACAAGCACCAGTTTATGCAGGTACTTACGCTGATACACTTATGTTGGCAATAACAGCTAACTAAGCAGCATAGTAAAAGGCAGTAGCTACTGCCTTTTACTTCATT
The DNA here is from genome assembly GCF_014164415.1 of Pseudoalteromonas sp. SG43-1. NCBI lineage: Bacteria > Pseudomonadati > Pseudomonadota > Gammaproteobacteria > Alteromonadales > Pseudoalteromonadaceae > Pseudoalteromonas > Pseudoalteromonas sp. SG43-1. Next base: position 117,997 of record NZ_JACJFD010000007.1, read on the forward strand.
AAGAGGGATTTTATATGCGTTATATATTTCTAATTATAGTGTTGTTAACTTCATATTCTACAGGGGCTTTTCAAGTTAAACCAATGGTCGCGGAGCTAGAGTCTTCAGGTAGCCAATCACAGCAAACCATTCGTATATCAAACCCTTCAGACAGTCCTTTAACTATTGAGATATCTGCGTTTGATTTACTAATTGACCCTAATGGCGATGAAACATTAAAAGCAAACGACGATGACTTTTTAATTATTCCGATGACTACGATTATTCCGTCTGGGCAAAGTCAATCAGTAATTGTTCGATATATTGGGGAACCAATATTAGAAAACTCAAAAGCGTACCGTGTAGCCATTGATCAGGCATCTGTTGATTTAGAAAAGGCGGGGCAATCAGGCGTAGGTATGTCAGTTAGCTTTAGAACTTTGTTTAATGTAGTTCCCAAAGGTGCGGAGGCAAAATTATTAATTAAAAATAAACGTCAAGTAGATACAGAAACATGGAGTGTACTACTAGAGAATACTGGTAATAAATATATCCGTTTATCTCAGGCACAGTGGCTTATTAAAGGTGATGAACAACAGCTATTATTAGAAGGGGCTGAATTGAGTAAAGCATTGACTGGAAAGATTTTATTACCTAAATCTAGCCGTGAGGTTTCAATAAAAATTCCTACAAGGTTTAATGCAGCAAGCAGTGATCTAGAGGTCAATTTTTAATGCTGCGGATATGCAGTTACTTTTTTATATATGTAAGTGTAATGACACCTGTTTTTGCTGTGGAAGTAACGCCTATGGTGGTTACTTTCTCTCCTGATAGTCGTTCAAATAATGCTTCTAGCTTGGTTCATAATCAATTACCAAGAGACATTGCTTTTGATATCCAAATTTACGAAATTGACTTTTCTCAAGGCACGCCTAAATTAATTTCTTTAGATGATTCCCCATTGTGGGTTTTTCCTCCATCACTATTTTTGCAACCAGGGCAAAGCCAACAGTTGCAATTTAGATGGTTAGATAAAAAACTTCCTAGTACAGATAAAAGCTATCAAGTTAGCTTGATTGAGCAGCCCATTGTAAACCAGTCTATAGATAAACAGTCACAACTAACAATGCTGTTAAATGTAAATTTAATTGTTCATTTAGACCAGCCTAGATTAGTTCCTAAACTGACTATAAAAGAGCCTCACGTTGAAGATGGCTTTATTGTCACTGAAGTATTAAATGAAGGAAAAGGGGCAGGACGATTAAGTGATTATGAAATAAAAATTACTAAAAATAAAACTCTAAGCGATCGAATTTTAAAAGATCAATTAAAAGCAAACGGATACGATGTTTTTTTTGCTCCTAATAGCACCAGTGTTATAAAAGTCCCAATTCCGCAATCGTTACAGAGAGGAAGCTTAAATCATTTACGTTTAGTGCTGGCTCGCTAGTTATGCGAGTTCTATTATGTATATTTTTATTGAGCTTTACTCAATTATGTTATTCAAAAATTAACCCGTCTAAAAGAACCATCGAACTTAGCGTTGAGGCAGAACTGAATAAAAATGCTATTGGCAAAATAACTCTTGCAGTTGATCCAAATGATAATTTATCTCTTAAATGGAGTGAAATTAAAGTTTCGTTTGAACGACTTTTATTTTCAGAGGACTTTGATTCTTTAGAGTCTAAGGTTAATAAAAATATTATTGATACAAAAGCATTAGAGTTATTTGGATATAATATTTCATTCGATATGAGTGATTTTAGCTTAGCAATATCAGTACCTCTTACACTGACTCGCCCTCAACAACTAAGTTTAAAATCAGATTCGAGGAATTTAACAGCATCTGCACCGGCTAAACTGAGTGGATTTTTTAATGCTTATTCAAGTTATTTGTATCAGCAAGATAAAGGCGAGAATACAACAGATGACCTCTTAGCTATTCGCTCTGAAATGGTAGTGAGTTGGGAAGGGTGGGTTTTAGAAAACGAAGTGGAGTATTTATCTGAAGTAGCTCCTACTTCATCAAATATTAGGCGCTTAGGTACTCGTGTAATGCATGACCTACCGCTTAGTGGGCTTCGGATATCCATTGGTGATAATTATAGTTCAGGTAGTTACTTTCAATCAACGGCACGGGTACTAGGTATGTCGCTTTCACATGATTTTTCGCTAGTTTCTGACAGGCCTATTAGACCCAGCGCTTCACGTAGTTTTACCTTGGAGAGTCCATCCTCTGTTGAGGTATTAGTTGGCGAGCGGATAGTACAAAAACTTAATTTAGCCGCAGGTATATATTCTCTTGATGATATTCCCCTTAATGAAGGAAGCAATAATATTACTTTGAGGATTACTGATATAGCAGGAGTAGTCCGTTTTGTTGATTTTGATGTAACGACCGGTTTAGATCTTTTTGCTCAAGGGCAACTGGAATATGAGTTTCATTTAGGCGTTCCTTCACGCTTAGGTAGTGAGCTAGATTATGATTACGACGAGCCACTAGCTAGCTTTTATCTTGATTATGGCATTACACCTAGCTGGACAGCCGGTGCGGCAGTACAAGGTGATGAGTATTCTCAGCAGATTGGTTTTAAAAATATTTATGCAGCTACAGTTGGACAAATTGCGTTTGAAAATGCGATAAGTTTCAATGAAAAAACAGGTCATGCTTATCGCATTGTTTATAGTAACTATAGAAATCATAGTGATAATAACACTGACATTACGGTGGGTTATGAATACTCATCAAGATATTTTACAGGTCTTGGCTATCGACCTGATTCTCAATCTAGTTCTCACTTAAGAGAGCATTATATTCAGGCTAATTATAGTTTTTTTTGGGGAGAGAATACGCAAACATCTTTTTTTACAAGTTTATCAAGGTCATATGATGAAGCTCAATTTGATAAATCAGTTGGAGTTAGTTTTTCTGGTGAGATCGATAATAGCCAATGGAGATATAGTTTAGGTGGGCAATGGGAGGGTCTCGCTGAAGAAAGTCAATGGGATGTAAGGTTGTCTGTCACTTATAAGTTTTCTAATACTCGGCGGGCTAAATTATCTCATCAATCTAGGCAGGATAAAACACGCTTAGAATTCTCTCAAGATAGTAATCAGCGCTATGTTGGAGCTTTGAATATAAGAGCTGGGCTTGAAAAAAATGATCAAAATGAAGCTGTTTTTGATTTAAATACTCAATATAACGCGAATCGTTTTGTTATGAACTTTGATCATGGGAGTTTTTACGAGCAGTTTAATGAGGCCTCAGCTTACCATCAGAGCCGATTAAGCTTGGCATCAAGCATAGCATTTGCAGATAAGAGTTGGGCTGTTGGGAAACCCATATACGATAGCTTTGCTTTGATAGAACCCCACTCTAGCCTTAGAGGAAAAAAGATCACCTTGGGACAATATGAGGATAACTATAGGGCTGATAATGAAGACTTCGAAACTATTTTATTAAACGATATTAGTTCATATGCCTCAACCAACGTTACAGTCGATATTGATAACTTAGAGCCGGGGTATGATATTGGTTCTGGCATAATTACCCTTTACTCACCTTATCGAACAGGTCATGCAATCACAATAGGGACTGCTGCAAACATATCAGTGATTGCGACTTTGTATGATCAACAGAAAAAACCCTTATCATTACAAGTTGGTACTGCAATTTGTATCGATAAAAACAGCCAAAAAGAGCATACATTTTTTACAAATAAAAAAGGACGATTTGCATTAACAGGTTTAACCGCCTGTAATTATAAAATTACACTTAAGAATGCAGAAAAGTCACATTTTACGATTCAAGTATCTGAAGGTGAGCAATTACAGCGCAAAGGAGCTATTTATGTACAATAAAAAAGTAAGTTTATTATTGGGTGGTTTAGCACTCTTTATTTTTACGCCCTTAATTCATGCGCAATGCGCCGCTAGGTTCGATAAGATTGAACATATTTATGATGATTTTGAAAGCTACCATGCCTTACAGCAAGTAGACTCTAAGAAAGAGCTACGGATAAGCGTCACTAATGATGAAAGCTGTCAATTAGAACTCGTGCTAACAAGTGAGAATCAAGCTCAGCTAAAAGGGCAATTTCAAAGTATTCCTTACGAGATGCAGAGTATACAAAGTAAGTTAGTCAGCACATCAACTTTAAAGTTAAACTTTACTGATTCTTCGACGATATTGACATTAGTCCTACCGTCAGGAACACCAATTAAAGCAGGTATATACTCAGATAGGCTCCAAATGAAATTATATGATCAGGGGAGTAAGTTATTAGATGAGCGAGAATATAGTATTCAAGAAAATATTGCCCCTAGGACAAGTCTTTCTGTACTTGGGTATAATACATTTTCAAATACTATCAATTTGGGAGAACTAATTCCGAGTAAGGAATACACTATGTTACCTAGTTTACAAGTCGTTACTAATTCAGATGTTCAATTGTCTGTAAGTTCAGATAATAATGGGAAATTAATACATAGTCTCTATAGAGACAAATATGCAATTAATTACAGTCTAGATCTGGCTGGAAGTTGGCTTCAACTAGATAACTTATCACAACATAAATTTACATACTCAGGACAAACCGTTTATCTATTACCTTTAAAAATTCAATTAAATGATTTCGAAAGGCAAGCTGCCGGTGAGTATTCAGATACAATCAGGTTTCAAATAAGCCCGCTTAACTATTAATTTTATTTAAGTTTTTTTGACACCAAAGCAATGCTTGTTGCTTGTTTTTTACAGCGATTTTTTGATACACCTTGTGTAAATGTACACGAACTGTAGCTTCACTGATAAATAAAGTGTCTGCAATTGCGCTTGAATGTAAGCCAGAAAATAACAAGTTTAATACTTTCATTTCTTTGCAGGTTAAGTTATTTGATTGCAGCGCAGTTTGTTGTTCACTCGCTAGCATTTGTCTCATCCAACCATCAGTTACCGCACGTGGAAACCAAAGTTTTCCTTGTTCTATTGCTTCTAATCCTTGCTGCAGTAGTACTTTGTCAGTGCCTTCATAAAACAAACCTTTTAAATTAGGCCACTCTTTTAATGCCAAAACATCACCGTCTTTGGGCACGTCAAAAATAACGAGTCCTTGATGACCGTTTTTTAGCATAAACTGATTTATAAGTTCATGGTTTGTAATAACATTTAAAGCTTGGTAATTGACAAGTAGGACGTTGAAGTCAGCTGCAACACAAAAAAGTGATGTGTAATTTGGGCTGGTGAAGCATGTGGGGCTTTTATTGGCTGTATTTTCAATATTCATAATATTCTATCCATAGACTACATTTTAGCACTATATTCTTATTTTTAGTTAATTTCAATGATACCTGAATGTGTTTTAGCTCTTTTTTTATACACTAAAGTACATGTATGAGTATGTTTTATGCGCTCTTTAAAGTAGTATTTATGAGATTTTTTGTTTTAAAACAGTTCATTAGTGGGGCAAATATTAGAGGGGTTTATTTATGATAATTCATCTAAAGCTAACAATGCTTAAATTACTGTCATTTTCTATGAATTTATTTAAATAATTTATACATTTATTCACAATAATGTCATATAATACCTGTCCAGAGGAAAGATGCTATTTAGCGTCTTTTTTTATGCCTAAAATTTATATTATCAATATAAAAGCATAACAAAAATCACACGGTATCCTTTGGAGAATATTTTGAAACTACGCACACTCTCACAGTTAAGCCTAGCAATTGTCGCTGCACTATCTACTTCAGTAAATGCTGAAGAAGCTAAAACAACCGCAAAACAAGACGCGTTTGAAAAAATCGAAGTCACAGCTCGTAAACGTACAGAGAGCTTATTTGAATCTCCAACCGCTATCACATCAATTGGGGCGAACCTAATTGATAAAGCCAATATGAGTAATCTTGAAGATATTGGTAAATATGTTCCAAACTTAAACATCACCCGTTACGGTGTTGGTAATGCAGCACATGCGTCTGTGTTCATTCGTGGTATTGGTCTGCAAGATCACATAATAACTACTGATCCAGGTGTAGGCGTATACTTAGATGGCGTTTATTTAGGTCGTCAAATGGGTTCTAATTTATCATTACCTAATGTTGAGCGTGTTGAAGTGCTTCGTGGTCCACAAGGTACTTTATATGGTCGTAATACATTAGGTGGCGCTGTAAATGTAATTACAAAGCAACCTGGTGATGAAGGTATTGTAACTACTTCAGCTAAGCTGGGAAGTCGTGGACGTATTGCTGGTGATGTTTATTTTAATAACTCACTAAACGATGAACTAAGTATGTCTGCGAGTGCATCTTACAAAACACGTGATGGTGTTGGTAAAGCTGTTAATTTAGCAAATCCAGAGAAAGAAATTGGTGAGGAAGAGGAATTCAGTGGTCGTGTAGCCCTTAAATGGCAAGCGAACAGCGATTTAGCATTCACTTTTGCTTTAGATGGAGTTGATAACGAGTCAGGTCAATCGCCTTACACAATTGAATTAACTGACCCGCTAGATGCAAATGATGTGTTTAATGGCGACTTCCCATTATTGACTCAAGATTTAATTCCATCAGACCCTGATGATTTAGGCACAACCGTTGCAGGTATTGAATCAACTTCTTACTCAGGTTGGGGCACATCGTTCTCGGCTGATTGGGCAATTAACGATACTTATACTACTAAATTTATCTCAAGCTACCGTACATCTGAGTATGAAGGTGGCCTAGATGACGATGCATCACCTTTAAACTTATCTGAGTTTCCAGAAGAGGGCGGAGCTGATCAGTACTCGTTTGAAATTCAACTAAATGCAACATTTGATAATATGGACTTTGTGTCAGGCCTTTACTTTTTTAATGAAGATGGCTTTACACGTTCAGGCCCATTTGTATTCAGCCCATTTAATACACCCAATGGCTTATTGAATGACGGAGTAACAGAATCATTTGGTGGTTACGGCGATTTTGAAATTAACCAAGAAACTAATTCTTACGCAGCCTACTTTAATGCAAGCTACGATTTAACTGACGATTTAACGGTAGGTGGTGGTCTTCGTTATTCAAAAGATGAAAAAGATGCAAATGCTATATTCCCATCATTTCCTACTCGTAAGTATGTAAGTGCAGATTTTGATGCAGTTACGTGGGATGTAAATGCATCTTATCAGCTTAGCAATAATATGAATGTGTATGGCCAGATTCAAAAAGGCTACCAAACAGGTGGTTTTCCACCGCGCCCATTTGGTGGACCAGACCAGTTTGTATCATTTGACGAAACGAAAGCGATTAACTACGAAATGGGTCTAAAAGGCCAAGTACACGAAAATGTATCTATGATGCTTGCGGTATTTGTGACTGATTACACTGATTTAGCATTACCGTTTTCAGACCCAACAGCAGGTGGCGGTTTCGTAACAATTGTAGAAAATGCGGGTCAGTCTAAAGCACAAGGTATTGAGCTTGAAACAACCGTCGCTATTACAGATGACTTTACTATTCGCAGTGCAGTTGGTTATTTAGATTCTGAAATAACAGAAGTGGCTGAGGGTGTACAAGGTATAGGTAAAGGCGATTCACCAGCACTAACACCACGCTGGACTGTCATGGTTGCACCTTCTTACTTTATGGATTTAGAGAGCGGCGCAACACTTGCATTTAATGCTAACTATTCGTACCGAAGCGAAATGCAAGGGCAATCAGTTTATAACCAAAGTGAGACAATTGACTCTCGTGAACTAGTTGGTTTTAATATTTCCTACACTAATCCATATGGCGATATGGAAGTTACACTGTATGGTGAAAACGTTCTAAACGAAGTTTACGACGTTGGTCGTCTTCAACAATCAGGTTTTGTTGGCGTAATGCGCAGTAATGATCGAAGTGAATTTGGTTTGAAATTCAAAAAAGATTTTGAGCTATAAACTAAAATCAAGTAAATAAAATATAATGTAATTGAAGTTTATTTTGCATAATAAAGGCCGAATCATGCTGTGATTCGGCCTTTGTGTATTCAATAGTAAAGTTATTATTCGCATCGTTTAAATTCCTAATTTAAATTGCTGATTTAAAACAATCCACATCCCCATTTTTGAGTGTTTGTATTAACTAAAATGCGCCTTTTTAGTTTGTGTAAAGGCTAGGTTGTTCGCTACAATGGCGCCTCTCAATTGCCAAACGGACTCTGTAATGAAAATTCTTGCCGATCAAAATATGCCTTTAGTTGAGCAGTACTTTGCAGACTTTGGTGAGGTTGGGCGTTTTGATGGTCGTAAATTAACGCCTGAACAATTAATAGATGTAGATGTTCTTCTTACTCGTTCGGTGACAAATGTTAATCATGAACTTTTGGTACAAGCTAACAAGTTGAGCTTTGTAGGTACTGCCACAATCGGCATTGACCATATTGATACGCAATTACTGCATGATAGAAATATTGCTTTTACAAGTGCACCTGGTTGTAATGCTGTTGCTGTAGCTGAATATGTAATTAGTAGCTTATTTGCATTAAGCCAAGAAAATGCGCGTCCATTGTGTGGTCAAACAATTGGTATTGTAGGGATGGGCAACATTGGTACATGTTTGGCGCAAAAATTAAAAGCATTAAACGTAGTTGTACTGCTGTGCGATCCGATTAAGCACGAACAAGGCTTATTACAAGAGCATGTAGCGCTTGATGAGTTATTAGCGCAGTCAGATGTTGTTACTTTTCACGTTCCCCTTGTTAAAAGTGGCGAGCATAAAACACTGCACATGATGGGTAAAGAGCGTTTAAAGGCACTTAAGCCAGGAACCACGCTAATTAATGCAAGCCGTGGCGATGTAATTGATAACCAAGCATTACTTGAGGTAATGGAAGCTGGGGCTGATTTAGATTTAGTACTTGATGTATGGGAGAAAGAACCCAATATTTTAACTGAATTACTAGAGCATGTTCGTTACGCTAGTGTGCACATTGCAGGGCATACACTTGAGGGGAAAGCTCGTGGTACACAAATGTTGTATCAAAAACTGTGTCAGCTCAAAGGTGTTGAGGCGATTAAATCGTTGGATGATTTTTTACCAACACCAGCCGTTACAAATGCAACTGTTACGCAAAGCCTTAATGAGCAAGATATTGCCCGTTTAGTGCATTTAATTTATGACGTTCGCCGCGATGACGGAATATTACTTCGTCGTCTAGAGAGCGACGGCTTTGATAGTTTACGTAAAAACTATCCAATAAGGCGAGAATTTAGCACTTTATTTCTACAAGGTGATAGCTCACAACTAGCAGCACTTAGCCAGCTTGGCTTTAGCATAGCTGAATAATTATTTAACTAACGATGTTGTTTTAATGTCGTTTATAGAGGAAGAAATATGTCGCAAAAATATAACGTTGCCGTACTTGGCGCTACTGGTTTAGTAGGCCGTCAAATCATTGAAACGCTAGCAGATCGTAAGTTTCCTGTTGATCAGCTTTTTTTACTTGCTAGCAGCCGCAGCGCAGGTGAAGATATAAAGTTTCGTGGTGAGACCATTGAAGTACTTGACGTTGAAGGCTTTGACTTTAGCCAAGCGCATATAGGTTTGTTTTCTGCTGGTGGCAGTGTATCTGAAAAATATGCTCCTATTGCTGCTGAAGCCGGCTGTATTGTAATCGATAATACATCGCACTTTAGAAATGATTTTGAAATACCACTCGTGGTGCCAGAAGTTAATGCTTCAAGCCTAGCTGATTTTAGAAATCGTAATATTATTGCTAACCCTAACTGTTCAACTATTCAGATGATGTTAGCACTTAAACCAATTTATGATGCTTACGGAATAGACCGTATTAATGTATCTACTTACCAAGCTGTATCGGGTGCAGGTAAAGACGCGGTTGATGAACTTGCAAAGCAAACAGCTAATTTGATGAATGCACGCCCTATGGATAATAAAGTATTTCCAAAGCAAATTGCATTTAACGTTATTCCTCAAATTGATAGCTTTGAAGATAATGGCTATACGCGCGAAGAAATGAAAATGGTAAACGAAACTCATAAAATTTTGGGTGATACCACTATTGCAGTGAACCCAACGTGTGTACGTGTTCCCGTATTTTTTGGGCACTCAGAATCAATTAATATTGAAACGCGCATGCCTTATGACTTTGAACACGTTAAACAACTTTTAAAAGACGCGCCTGGTGTCGAGCTAATTGATGATGAAGGTGACTACCCAACAGCAGTGTCTGACGCTAGTGGTAACGATACTGTGTATATAGGTCGATTACGTGCTGATATTTCTCATCCTCATGGATTAAACATGTGGGTTGTAAGTGACAACACTCGTAAAGGTGCTGCAACTAATAGCATTCAAATTGCAGAAGAGCTTATTGCCAATTACATGTAATAGTTAATTGCGCTAAACATGCTTTTGAAGCGGTAAACAGTAGTTGTTTGCCGCTTTTTGTTTATATGGCTTGTCAAATTTTTGCCGTTTAATTTTAAAAATACAAAAACTGATTGATAACACTCAATAAATTAATATTTATAAAGATGTTTTAAGGCATTTATTTTCAAGGTGTTGCGATGGATATTACGCTCTAACTGGTTTATAGTTTGTAATTGGAATAGAGCTTGCAATAAAAATAGATTGTAATAATAAATGCGAGTCAGTCATTTGGCTGATAATAGCAATAATAAACAATATTTATGCACTTAAGTTTTAGGTGTTTTATTAATATTTAAATATTAAAGGATCAGCATGCGCGGTTTAGCTACACTTATTATATTAGCGTCTGCATTGATAGTAACGCCAGTTTACTCTCAGGACAGTACCCAATTAAAGGGGCCTAAAGGCGTTGACTATGGTGCGCAAGGGCGATCAATTGGGCCAATTAAACCAACTGATACGCTTTGGCGTATAGCAGCTAAAGTGCGCCCAGACAATTCTGTCAGTATTTATCAAGTTATGCAGGCTTTGTATAACAAAAATCCCGATTCATTTTTAGAACAAAATCTTAACCACATTCAAAATGGTGCCTATTTAAAAATCCCTACCTTAGCCGAAATAAAAGCTGTAAATACGCAGCTCGCAAAGCAACGCTCTGAGCAAGATGATGCATTATGGGAAAAGAAAAAAAATGGCACGCTTACACAAAGCGAAATTAACTCAGCGCAAACAAAAGTAACTCAAGCGCGTAAAATTGATGTAGACGATGCTAAAAAAGAGATACAGAAAGAATTAAATGAAATAAAAACAGAGCAAGGTACTAAGCTTGTTGAGTTACAACAACAGTTTAAAAGCTCAGTTAGTAATGTAGAAGAGATTTTAGTTGAAAATAATAATCTTAAAAAACAGTTATCAGGAATATCTAAAGAGCTCGAAAACTTACGTTTGCAATTAGGACAAGACAGCGAAATTCAAAATCAGTTAAAAGAACTCATCGTTAAACAAAACGAGATTATTGCCCAACAAAAAAAACAAGAAGTAATACCAAAAGAGTCATTTGATTTTGGCTCATTATTTTCAAACCCCATAGTACTGGGCTTGTTAATGTTTATTCCTGGGTTACTGATTATTTTTGCAATCGTTATGTTTTTACGCAAACGAGCAAGTAATCAAGAAGAGCCGCAAAACGATGATGACTTTTTACCACAAACCCCAACTTATACTGGCGATGATGATTTAGGCCCAAGCTTAAATGACGATCCAATTGTACCTGACCCTTTAGATGACTTGAGTGTTCAATTAGATGATAGTCTCGAAAGTGATATGTTGCCTAATGATGATTTAGACGACGGCTTAGATGATTTTTCTGGCGACGAAAATTTACTTGATCAGGATGAGCTCGAAAGCTTGCTAAGCGATGACATTGTTTTTGATGATGAAAATACCGATGACGATGATGAGCTCGATATTTTTATGCAGCAAGGGTTTGATCAACCTTCAGATGAAAACGCTGAAGATATAGATTTAGACTTATCTGATGACTCAATTAACAATGATGAAATCCTAACTAATGACGATTTAGATAGCTTGTTTGATGAAGACGATAGTCTACCTGAGTTTGATGCACCGCAAACAAGCGAAGCTTTAGAGGATGACAGCTTAGAATCTCATGATGAAATGGCGGCTTTAAGTGAAGAGCTTGCAGATGAAGATAATTTTGATATAGATGAATTATTAGATCAAACATCAACAGAATTAGATACCTCAAATAACACTTCAGCTGAACTTGATACAAGCGACGACTTTGATTTAGACGATATAGATAGCTTAATTGATGAGGCGAATGACCCAAAAAGTGATGTGGTAGATGACTCACTTGATGCAGAGTTACTCGACGAAGATGAACTTCTAGAAGAAAGCGACGACTTTGATTTAGACGACATAGATAGCTTAATTGATGAGGCTGCAGTTGATACTGCAGATGACTCATTAGTTGAGGAAAGTGACGACTTTGATTTAGACGACATAGATAGCTTAATTGATGAAGCAGCAGTTGATACTGCAGATGGCTCATTAGCTGAGGAAAGTGACGACTTTGATTTAGACGACATAGATAGCTTAATTGATGAGGCTGCAGTTGATACTGCAAATGATTCATTAGTTGAGGAAAGTGACGACTTTGATTTAGACGACATAGATAGCTTAATTGATGAGGCAGCAGTTGATACTGCAAATGATTCATTAGTTGAGGAAAGTGACGACTTTGATTTAGACGACATAGATAGCTTAATTGATGAGGAAGCAGTTGATACTGCAAATGATTCATTAGTTGAACAAAGCGATGATTTTGATTTAGACGACATAGATAACCTAATTGATGATGAAGTAAAAAATTCAGATGTAAGAGATTCAGAAATTGATAATGCATTGGCAGACTCAGTTGAGGATTTAGCAGATGCTCAAGAAGAATTAAATGTTGATGATATTGAGTCGCTTGCTTCATCATTAAATGAAGAGCCCGAGCTTGACGATGAGCCTGAACTTGCAGAAGAACCTGAGCTTAAAGAAGAACCTGAACTTATAGATGTAACGGTTGATGATTTTTCAGATACATCAGAGTCGCTTCTTGATCCTGAAGATGCGCTTGAAGAATATACAGATGATACTTTAAAGAGCGTTGATGAGCTTTTAAATGAGCTACAACAAGCGACGGATGATGACTATATAGAAACACCAGATTGGTCTTTAGATGAGCTTGAAGACGATCTTGAAGAAATAGAAGTAGATCTTGGTGACGATCCGTTAGCGGGCGACGATGACTCAGATCTTACAAAAATTGAAGAGCAGCTTGATAGCGATCTTATAACGCCAAGTGAAGAGTTAGATGAATATCCTGAACTTGAATTAGACGATGATCATTCATTATTGGAGAATGAACCTTCGTTTGAGCCGCAAGAACCTAAAGAAAATGCACCGAGTGAAGAAAATGCAGTAGCACTTAGTCAAACAGAGAAAGATCTCGCAAATGCGCTTTCTGAAAATGCTAACTTAGATAGCTTAGAAGATGATTTTGATGATGAACTATTAATTGATAATGACTTCTCTGAATCAGAAGCTAAGGTTGAAGACGAGTCGTTTGATGATGAT